>LNEB01000011.1 GCA_001464795.1 Bdellovibrionales bacterium Ga0074139 | reverse complement strand
TGGAGTTCACAGAACATTACACTAAAATTGGAAGAGAAAGGCCAATCGCGCGCCGCATGACCCAACACTGTATCCTAAGAAAAATGTTCGAATAACACTTGAATCGCGGCCACCTCGGTGGTCGCGAACGCTGGTCGCCACGAGGCCAGCCCCAAATTTGTTCCCCAACTACACTCGTTCATCTTGCTCCCATTCTCTGCGTGTTTTGGTCGTTCTTTGCGTCGTAGCTTACCTACGAGGTTGAACCTGACACCACATGAAAAAAACAGTTGCGAATGTCCCATTAAAGGGACATAATCAAATCCATGCTGAAGCCCTGGCTCCAAGTCCTCATTTACGAACCAGCGCGGAAAGAGATTTTGAATTGGCCGCTTGAGGCCAAGAAAGATCTCGGCTCGATTCTTACAAAGCTTCAAAAAGGAGCTGAGGTCGGGTTTCCAGACACAGAGCCATTCGGAACAATTTCCCCTGGTGTGTTTGAAATTCGAGTGAAGGAAGCGAGCGGGATTTTCAGGACCTTTTATTTGGTAAAACGTGAGCGCGGGATTTTGGTGTTTCACGCGTTCAAGAAAAAGACTCAGAAGACACCGAAGCAAGAAATCGATACCGCGCGAAAGCGACTGAATCAGTTTTTAAAGGATCTAGAAAATGAAAGCTAAAAAAAAGAACTATGTGGCAGCTCATTCCGCCGCTGAAATCGCGGCAGCTTTGGGTATTGATTCCCCAGCCGATGCGGCGTTAATGGAATACAAAGCGCGGCTTTCAACAATGGCCGCAAAAGCTATTGCTGATTCCGACATGACCGTTGGCGAAATCGTCAAACGGTCGGGGATTGCGCGATCGAAAGTTTCGGCGATCAAAAACGGGGCGCTCGTTGGAATTTCGAGCGACCTGTTTTTAAAAGTCATCGTCGCATCTGGCGGACGAGTGACTTTTAAACTGACCGCTTGATAACAGCCGTTCCCGTTTATTTCCCTCGAAACGACCGGGACTTAAGCGCCCATGGCCGTTTCTGTCGGTGGCCGAGCTCAATCGACGCGCGACTCGGATCGGCCTCGATTTTTCGAAGGGCTCCTTTAATCCCGGACATGCTGTAGTTAAAGTGTTCGGCGATCCTTTCGATTCGCCAACGCTCGATCCAACGGAGTCTTGCCAGTTCGGTTAGATCGAGAGATTGCAACTCCCAGGAAACCCGGTAAACACACGAAACCGTCAGGTCGACTGGTTCGTGGACGTTTGCACAGCCTCCACCAATTTTTCGGTAAGTCTCTCGCCGATAAGTGAGAGACAAACGTGATTTAAATAATTTCAATGGGTTAGCCCAGAGAAGGTTTCTGAACTCACTGATGAATGTCATGTGAAATCATGCAAAATCAGCGCAGTTGGAACAATTAGTAGTAAATGGCTGTAGAAAACGAATGGGTTACTACAAAAATTTGGAGATTGTATTGCTTGGCTTTAATTGAACCTGAGTTATCTTTAGCACTATCACTAAGTAATAATCCTGGGATCTATGTACCTTTAATCGGCTCAGGAGTTTCTCGCTCGTCGGGCATTATGTCCGGCTGGGATATTACAGTTGACCTAGTTCGCCAACTGGCAAGCCTTATGGGCGAAGACTGTGAACCACAACCAGAGAAGTGGTTTGTTAAAAAATTTAATAAAGAACCAATGTATTCTGAGCTGCTAGAAGAGTTAGGAAAAACACCTGGCGAGCGTCAGGGCATTTTAAGGAAATACTTTGAGCCCACAGAAGAAGAGCGAGAACAAAACGAAAAGACACCGAAGCAAGCACATAAAGCCATTGCTGTTCTGGTCAAACATGGTTTTGTCAGACTAATTTTAACAACTAATTTTGATCGCCTAATGGAGCGGGCTTGTGAGGATGAAGGCATCGTTCCAACTGTAATTTCCAAAAGCTCCGATATTGCAGGTGCAAAACCATTTCATCAAACAGGGTGCACTATAGTTAAAGTAAATGGTGATTATCTCGACAGTAGGATTAAAAATTCAGAAAGTGAACTTTCCGAATATGATCCTCAGATGAATGAATTTTTAGATCGAATTTTTGATGAACACGGTCTAATCATTTCAGGATGGTCTGCTCAGTGGGATAATGCGCTTCGTGATGCAATATTGAGAAGCAAAAGTCGACGCTATCAAACCTATTGGGTAAAAACCGGATCAGTAACTATTGAAGCAGAAAAAGTTATAAACAATCGCCAGGCTGTTATTGTTGAATCGCCCGGCGCAGATGCTTTCTTTAATAAGATAAAAGAGCACGTAGCCTCGTTAAGTGATTCAATTCGACCACACCCACTTTCAATAAAGACGGCAGTCGCAACGGTAAAACGTTTGTTGCCTGATGAGAAAAATGAAATTCGAATCAATGATCTATTTTTAGATGAAGTTAAGGCGGTATTACAGCTAATTTCTAAAAAAGATCCAGAGCAAGAGCCCAAACAATACTCAAAGTTTAAGATATATGAAGATTACACAGAAAAACTAAGGGCTATGCTCGTGACTGCCGTGCAATGGGATAAGGGGCTTTATACATCGCTATTGTTAAGGCTACTTGATCATTTTGCAAAACCATTAAGAGAATATCCTTCCATATTGATGATTTATACTGTTGGTCTTACTTGTACCTCTTTGGGTAAGTACAAAATGCTTGCGAGCATTTTTAAAAATGCCAAATGCCGGACATTACGAAATGAGGGGCCTCTTATAAGATCGACATATCCTCACAAATATCGAGATCAACTTAATCGTGAGCGTAATGACAATCAAAACTTATATACCCCGCTCAATGATTATCTTTTCGAACTAATTAAGGATCTCGTATTACCTCTCGCACACACCATGGAAGATTATGATCAGGCATTTAAGGAGTTCGAGTATTTATATGGGTTAACCTGTGCATATTTCGATAAAGCATCAGAGGTGCGCTTAAGGGAAAGTGCTTGGGGGCCACCAGGGCGTTTTGTTTGGCAGGAGACACATCGCTTTGGAAATGATGAGGTGAAAATGTCTGAAGCGATTTTCGGTGATAAACTTGGGTTGGTTGGGGAACAATTTATCGCCACAGGTCTCTTTGATGGGACACTCGATAAATTCATGGAAATTGTGAAAGACTACGATGCACTTCAATTAAGGATTCGATACGAATGGCGATAGCAATATGACTAAAGTTTCACAGCTTAATAAGCCAACAGGGCTTCGCGACGCTTGCTATAGATTCGGATCTCAGGAAAATGGTCATGAGAGTGAGTACTATCCATCTTTTCAGAGCCTATTATCTTCAGCAAAAGCACTCGGAAACATCAGTCCAGCAGCTCCTTATCAAGATGCGTATCACCTGCTGAACTTTTCAATCGAATGTTTCATGAAATATGTATTTTGCGTAATTAGAGAGGATCAGTGGAGCAAAAATGATCCTGAAAATGTGGCTAGCTCTATTCCACTTCTTTACAAACGAGCATTTAGCCAAAAGACAGAAAAATTTAGCGCAGGCTCATACGGTCATGATGTAGTTCTTCTTATGGATGATATTCTTGCTGCCACACAAGATCTGAATAAAATTGATTTTATGAGTCTGAAGAAAGAGTTGGCCACTGATCGTAGTTCGTGGGTAGCGGACCGGTATAAATTGCGACAGCACTCTAAATATAAATTGAAGTTTGAGAGACGCCTTCGAAAATTTGAAGACGTTCTGGCTAGCACACTTGCGAGGTTCGTTTAATGGAACAAATACTTATTGATATAATTGCTAATGCCATTCCACATACAATAGTTCGATGCTTTGAGACCACCGGAGGCTGGGTTGTTGAGGCTGTGAACCCCAATTTCGCTAACGAGGCTACAGCTGAGCAGCAAATTTTGTACGCTCTTCAGAATGGCGTCCCCGCAGGCATGCAGCCGTTAATTCTTTGGAAAGTATTTGCATACTCTAATGAAATCGAAAAATTCACAGTTTCTGGCACGCTACATACGCGTGCCGCAGACTACGACGACAATGGAATTCAAACTACTTATCTTGAGGCCAACGATTGTTATGTGAACATATCTGAGTTTGACGGCGAGATTTTACAGCTCGGTGATTACAACGGTTTGAGAATAGAAGTAATTGAAGCAATGACGGATAATAACCAACAACCTCTTTTGCCCTACCAGGCAAATGCCCACCACCATTGGCTAGAAACTCTTGGTGGCCAGTATGAGCTTGATAATAACCGGCGAGTAGAAGTTATTGAACCTGCGTTACATCCAATTCGCTTGGCGATTCATTTGTTGGCACATGAACCCAAAAATAGCAGACAATAGTTTGCTGAAAAAATGGTAAATTACTTTACTGCTCCGTATGCGAAGATCAGATTCCATTTAATATCATGGAAAATGAGCACATTAATAAATCAAAAAAAGTAAGAACTGCCTCGTGCTGTTGAAGTAAGTACTTGGAGTTGTCTCTATTTAAACGGACACTTGATTTACCTAGATCTGCACGATAGTTTATCAAAGTAATAGACTTTTCTTAAAGGAAAGTACGGATTTCACCAGCTATGAGCATGTTTGCTTCAGTTCTTTCGATCATATTATTAGTATCATTATCATGTTTGGCCAATACGCCTCAGCTACCCCCAATTTATATAGCTATTCAGGAAAATGACCTTCAGCTTTTTTATAAAAGCGGGGAGGCTGTTTATAAGTATTTAGATGAAATGATCATAGGCAAGGAACAGGCGGGATCAATTGATCACATATTTCAGAATTATAATATAAATCTCAGACTGGGTGCGATCGATGGAGCTTTTGTTGAGGAGGATCACAATTTACTAACTTATCAAAAGTTAAATGAATCACTAGGCCACCTTTATAAACTAAACGACCAATACAGAGAATTGGCGCTAAATAACTATGAAGCTGATCATTCTTTGAATCTTATAAAAATTGGCTTTCTACACGCTCTTCTCGTTATGAAAAAAAATACGTTGAATGACCTAGAGGCCTATGACCAAATTTTACAAGCGTTTCATAGTGGGTTTATATATCCACTGGGGCATAGTACAGGAGTATCAGATTCCGCTAGGTCAGTACTCGTACTAGACCTATTGCGAGCGTATTCGCTGAAATTCCCGATTGATCATCTACAGCAGTTGGTAAATAACGTAGTTGCAAATATACATAAAACTGACGACCTAGAGAAAAAGAAGTTTCTGTGGGAATTAGTTCAAAATTTGGCACTATATGGTGCCCAGTATGGCACAGCCCCAATAGAATTTTTTGCTCTTTCAGAATCAGATTATCGATTTCAGCTGGCAATATTAGCGCGCTCTGTTGCAGAAAATAATAAATTTAAATATAGCAGAATGCTTGAAAGTCTTTCAACGTATAGACATATAGCATATTCGAAGGGCTTTATTAGCGAAGCGCGAAAAGCATATTTACATGAACTTTGGCTTAGTGGGCCTCTTAAAAAACCTGTTGTTACTACTCTACTTTTTTTCGCTATATGCGGTGTTTGGATATCTATCATTGGCTGCATAGCTTCAATAGGATATCGCCTTTGGAAAGCAAATGGGCGACATGGCATTGGATATAGAGGAAATGGATTTAAACAAATGCTGGCTTTCGTGAGCAAGGCACTACAGTTTAGTATACAAAAGTTAGTAGAGACTTTTCGAGAAATTGTTTACTGTTTTTATAAAGATGAAGTTAGAAAGAAATATACGATTGAACTAGCTGTCATCCTATTTTGTTTGAGTTGGATTCTGAATGACTGGTTAGGTGAACTTCAAATTCTTGTGGCAAATTGAACTGCTTGAGAGTTAGATAGGTTTACGGGGGTAACTTTGGGGGTAGCTGAACATTTTACTTCAACCAAAGTAAAATGATATCGAAGGGTTAAAGTGGCAGTTCAACTCCCGCCACTCCACCAATTTTCTGGTGCCAGGCCCTAAAGCTACTTAAGTTGTGTTAGCTCCTTCAGAATCTGACTGACACCTGCTTCTGCCTTTTCGTCACCAATATTAGTATTGATCGTGTAAATGCGATTGAGAGCTGGGGCTATTGCCACGATTGCATAGTTAAAGGTGTTACTGCCAGCCATTGCATACGCATCACCCTTTGCCCAGTCTCTATTCATTCGACCAATTGAACTGAAGGTGTAAGGACCCTGTTCATCAGCTTCGCTTTTTAGTTTTTCAAGGGTTTCAGTCGAGAGGATTTTTTGCGGACTATTATTTAAAAACAGTGCTAAAAATTTTTGCCAGTCTTTGACCGTACAGTGGACCGTTCCTGCAGGTCCTAATGCAGGTGGATTATCCGATTGGATTCCAGGCTTCAGTGAAACAATTTTTTCATTTTCAACAACGTGTCCCCAGGGCTGATTAGGAGCGGATTGATTCTCAAAACCTGGAGATCCGAAGCCACAACTTTTCATTTCTAGCTTTTCAAAAATTTGCTTCGTGATCACATTTTCCCAGCTTTCTTTTGCAAATTGTTCGACGATCCAGCCCAAGACAACATAACCGCTATTGCTGTACTCGTGTTTTGAGCCTGGAGTAAATCTTGCGGGCAATGCAAAAATTCCTTGCACAAATTGAGAGCGCATTTTTATTGCTGAGTGTTCACTGGTAAATAACTTATCCCACAATTTTCCATCTTTGGGCTCTAAAATGTCTGCTAGGCCTGAGCTGTGAGCAAGTAGTTGTGCGACAGTGATATTTTTTAAGGACGAGTGCATGGATTTCGTTTTGGGAAGTATTTCTTCAAGTCTTGTGTTCCAACTCAATTTTTTCTGATCAACAAGTTGCCCGATGAGAAAGGCTGTCATGGGTTTCGTGCATGATCCTATATGCCATTTATCGTCAGCGGTAACTGTGTTTTTATATTCGGCGGCACGAACACCATTCACATAGCTAAAAATTTCATTTCCGTTTTCTGACACAGAAACTTGTAATCCTGGCATACGAGAATCGGTTTGAATGGACTTTATTTTTTCATTTAAATTGTTTTGCATAGAAGGCTCTCGAGTTTGGTTTGGGGTGCTAGCACAAGCATTTAAACTTATTGAAAACAATCCGATTGTCGTAACTTTTAAGAATTTGATTTTCACTTTCGATTCTTTGCTTTTTTTGTAATATGAATTTTTTTGAGTGGACCATAATCCACTGAGTGTGGATATAAACTGACATTCAATGCATAAGTGCTTTCATCATCTTCATTTATAGAGGAAAATTCCTCGATTAGATCAGTTAATTTAGCAGAGAATTTTTTAAATGTTTTCGCTGATATACGAGAGCGTTTGATAAGACCTATCAGGTTTTCTGAATCGTCTGGTTTTAAGTTAGAAATAGTTGCAGTAAGATCATTTCTTAAAAATGTTAAAACTTTTGAATTTGCACCATGAGTTTGTTGGTTGATTTCAAAACCTGTTGCGACAGCTGAATAATAGATTTCGATGACTCGACCCGTGTCTCGCTCTTCGGTCACTTTAATCAGATTGGCAGATTTTAATTTTTTAAAATGGTGTGTGAGATTGGCCGGGTGTACTTTGAGTTCCTTTGCCACTCCGCTAATAGTCATGGGCTTTTGAGTTAAAAAACCAAGGATCTTACACCGAGTCGGATGCAGAAACGCTTCACGCTGTTTGTCAGTTGTTAATACGGATAAATCCATTTAGAGCTATCATTAGAATATTTTCTAATGATAGTCAAGATTTGAGAAACTTGAATGAGACACAAAGAAAAATTTACTAGATGTGGCCTTGGTAAAAATCCCTAATATGAATTTTCAGGTTGCCAAGCTGGGCCCGTGGCAAGAACACATTCAAAGGGAACGTCTCCAGTGTTAATAACTGTGTGGCATTCATTGGGTTCTACAAAAATACAATCACCTTTTTGAACATTTGTTTTAACTCCATCCACATCGATAATGCCTGAACCACTTATAACTAAAAAGGATTCCTCAGCTACCTTATGAGCATGAGGGTCTGAAGAACATCCTGGAAGTAGAGTCATGATAGCTAACGAATGCTGTTTAGATAGGCCATTTTTTTCTAAGCGACCTGTGTATTGATAAACAATTTCACCTTTTGAGGCTTGAAATGGCTTTACCTGTTCTTTCTTGAATATCTTCATAGGGCTATGGTAAGAAGTTCTATTAAGTCTTTCAACCTCTTCGCAATAAATTACGCAAAATTCTCATTAATTCCTAAGTGGGAATCTGTTCTGCGGCTTGCCATTAGGCGCTACCAAAACTAAATATATAATTGGTGCAGATTTTAATTCAAAACACCTTCACCAATTTTCGGTGCCAGGTCCTGTTTGGGGAATGGCCTTCAGGTTCCGTGGTTCCAAATTGAATCAACAAAATGGAATGACTTTTTTTAAATCGAAAGAGGCGAATTCATGAATCACACTTTTAAATTGAATCCAAAATTAGATTTGGTCTTTGAGCGATCGACCACATTGCCAATTGAAAAACTTTGGAGGGGTTGGACTCATCCTGAAACATTGATGAAGTGGTATTGTCCCCGCCCATGGAAGGTCACAGACTGCCGAATTGATTTAAGACCAGGTGGTGAATTTTATACTGTCTTTGAGGGACCAGATGGCGAAAAGGTGGAAAACAGCGGTTGTTATCTTGAAATCATAGAAAACAAAAAATTGGTCTGGACTGGTATGATGACAAAAGGGTTTCGACCGGTACCAACTGATCCTAATGAGTTTCAGTTTGTTGCAACAATTCAATTTTTAAAATCAGACAAGAATACAATATACAAAGCTATAATTTCACATACCGATGAAGAGGGCCGTAAAAAACATGAACAAATGGGCTTTCAAGAAGGCTGGGGAAAAGCGTTTGATCAGCTTGTGGAATTAATGAAAAGCTAAGTCATGATCAAATCAGAGCCAAGCCCTGTTTCCGGACTTGGCGTGTCAGGAATTTCAAAGATTTGACTTCACCCATTGGGGAATGACCTTCAAGTTTCGTTAATTTTATCATATAAACATGCAATGTCGTCTTTAAATTTAAATCACATTCACATCGGAACCAAAGATTTACAAAAGTCAATCGACTTTTATGCAAAGATTTTTGATTTTAAAAAGAAGTTTGATCATGACCCTGGAGTTTTTCTTGATAACGATTCGGGGTTTCTTATTGCAATTGATCCTGTGGACGAAGTTCCTGTATTCCCGAATTGGTTTCATATCGGCTTTTGTTTGAAATCTGAATCTGAAGTGCAAAAAGTCTATCAAAAAGTAAAAGATAACAAAGTAAAAATAGCACGGGATATGATGAATGAAAAAGGTCAATACGCCTCTTTTTTTATTTTTGATCCTGACGGCTTTAAGATTGAAGTGAGTTGGCATAATGAATGAGAACTCAGAGCCTTAAGGAATAAAAACGGTATCGGAGTTGCAGAAAATGTTTATAGATATTGAAAATGCATTGGAGAAAAAAATCTCTCAGATCGCATCAACAGAGGATCCAGCTCACGACCTTTTACATTTCAAACGGGTTGTTAAAATTGCCAAAGAAATTTGTATTAAAGAAAATGCAAAAATGGAGGTTGTTGTTCCTGCTGCCTGGCTTCATGATTTTGTTATTATTCCTAAAAATGACCCACGAAGAAAAGAGGCCTCTCAGCTTTCGGCTGATGAAGCTATTCGATTTTTAAAAGAGCTATCTTATCCTGAAATATACCTTGAAGAAATTGGTCATGCGATTGCAGCACATAGTTTTAGTGCAAATATCGAAACGAAAACATTGGAAGCAAAGATTGTTCAAGATGCAGATCGACTTGATGCCCTAGGTGCTATTGGTATCGCTAGATGTTTTGCGACTGCAGGAATTTTAAAGACATCCTTTTATTCAGAAATTGATCCTTTTTGTGAAAATCGAAAAATTGATGACAAGTTCTTCACAGTCGATCACTTTTTTGCGAAGCTTTTTAAAATTGCTGAAACTTTGAAAACTGAATCAGGGCGTATCGAAGGATTTAAGCGGGTAAAAGTTATGAAGAACTATTTGAAAGATTTGGCTGACGAAATTCAATAGTCGACATGATCTAGCCTAATTAGCGCGATGCGCTTTGCCTCTCACCTAACTACCTCTATGATTGAGACTTCAATCATAATTAAAAGAAGGACTACATCAATGAGTTTAAAAAATATTTCTTTATTAGCCACTCTTTCATTTCTATTGGTTAGTTGTAATGGTGCCAGTGACAAACAGATAGAGGCTTGGGTTGAAAAGAATCCAGATAAAATCATTACCGCTTTGACGAACTATCAACGGGCTCAGCAAGAGGCCAATCAGCCGAAGGCTGAAGACGTTAAAGCAAACGCTGATGGCTTGTTTGGCAACGCTGGAAGCCCCAAAGTTGGCAACGGAAGTATTAAAATTGCCTATTTCTTCGACTTTAACTGCGGACATTGTGCTCGCCAGAGTGAAACAATCAAAGCCGTTCTTGAGAAGAATAAAAATGTCGAAGTTGTTTATAAAAACTTACCCGTGCTTGGCCCTTCTTCAGAACTAGCAGCTCGAGGTGCAATGGCAGCTCACTTACAAAACAAATTTAAGGAGTTCTACGAAGAGACTTATAAGACTCGAGAGAAAAATCCTGAGTCACTGAAAGCGATTGCAAAAAAAGTGGGTCTTGATGTGAGCAAATGGGAGAAAGATCTTAACGGCGAAGTTGTTTCTGCAGAAATTTCTCATGTGCGAGATTTGGCTTCGAAAATGAAAATTGGTGGAACACCATTTTTAGCTATTGCTCCAGACAAGGTGTTTCCCGGTCGTGTGGATCAGTTGATGGAAATTGTGAGCTCTTTATAATTAAGACCAGTAAAAAAGCTTGTGAAATCATAACTGAAGTGAGTTGGCATAAGGAGCGAAAACATTGATTAAAGAAAATATCATTGTTCTTTTGTATCCTGGCTGCATAAGTTACGAGGTAGCACTGGCTGCTGAACTTCTGTCGGAAAAATATGAAGTGTTAAATGCAACACCCGATGGTCGTGATTTACCTGCTCAGACAACGGGCCTTTCATTACGAACTCAATTAAGCTACTCAGAAGTTAATTTAGACAACTGTAAGGCGATTCTAGTACCTGGTGGAAATCCTCAAGTTCTCATTGATAATAAAGAAATTGATCGGATCCTTATTCAAGCACGAGATCAAAATTTATTGATTGCCGCGATATGTGCAGGACCTTCGGTATTGGCTAAAGCAGGAATTCTTAAAGGTAAAAAGATTGCCCATGGTTATGGATCTGAACAACTTGAATTTTTAAAAGAAATTTTTTCTGAAGTTGTTCTGACTAATGATCAAGTTGTCATTGATGAAAATTTTATAACAGCGAAGCCCGAAGCCCATATTGATTTTGCTGTCGAAATTGGATGTCGACTTGGTGCCGTTGATGCAAGCAAATCTGGCCGCTTGAAGGAGTACTACCGTGGAACTCTCGGCAGAAAAATTAGAACCCTTGCTTTAGCCCTATTAAAAAATAAAAAAGGACAAATGCTTCTGCATAAAGCTTATGACACTTCGAAAAAGGAAACCTTCTACCGACCACTAGGCGGTGGAATTGAATTTCATGAGTCCGGAAAAATAGCAATTGAGCGTGAGATTGACGAAGAGTTAGGCCTAAAAGTAAAAGTTCACAATTTAGTCGAGGTATTTGAGAACATCTTTTTTTATGAGGGTCGGCCAGGCCACGAGATCGTCATGCTTTTTGAAACTGAATTCCAAGATTTAAAAAACTATGATCGAACTGAGATTGATATTGTTGAAAGCGGAAAGGTCATAAGCCAGGCTGTTTGGCGAACCGTTGAAGAGATTCAGACTGAAGGTGCAAAGCTTTATCCTTCTGGGATTGAAAAAGTGCTGAAATGACCGGAATCAAATATTTGTTGTCAGACCTTGATGGTGTTATTAGGCATTTTCCTCCTGAACGTGATCAAGAAATTGAGAAAAAATTTGGACTCTCTGATGGTACGCTTATTAGCGCTGCATTTGAAAAGAGTCTTCTAACTCAAGCGATCACAGGGCAAATCTCGGATGAGTTTTGGCGTAACGAAATCACGGAAGTAATTGCAAAAACATATCCCCATAATTTGGCGATTCAAGCCGTTAAAGACTGGAGTTCCTTTCCCGGAAAAGTGGATTACCAATATTTAGAATGTTTTGAAGTTATGTTTCCCGGTCTACCCGTAGCTATATTAACCAATGGAACATCTCGATTACCTCAAGACATGAAGGCCCTCGGGATTGCTGATCGATTCTTTAAAATATTTAACTCGGCTGAAATAGGATTCTGTAAGCCGGATAAAAAGGTATTTGTGCATGTCATTGAAGCTTTAAGCTGCAAGCCTTCAGAAGTTCTTTTTATTGATGATTCGTTATCACACGTTAATGCGGCAAAAGAATTAGGAATGGTAGTCCACCATTACCAATCAATTGAAGGTCTTCAAAAATTTAGAAATTTGGCAATCCAATGAAGCTTATCATTTTTGATTTTGATGGAACCTTAGTTGATAGTGAATTTATTGCCAGTGAAGTCTTTCCTGCAGTTTGGTCTTCAATGGGACTGAACATGACCACAGATTATTTTTTAACGAATTTTGTGGGAACCTCAAACGACGCAGAAATTGTTAAGCAAACATTGGCAAAGCTTCCACCCAACGCTATGGAAATTGCAGATAAAAAATTTGACGAAGAGCTTAAGAAAAGACTTCTACCTGTTGTTGGAATGAAAGATCTTCTTCAAGATTTAAAGCATGATATGTGTGTAGCATCTAATAGCTCATTTCAATATTTAAACGATGCCTTAAAATTAACAGGGCTTAGTCATCATTTTGTGAATAAAGTATTTAGTGCAAAACAAGTGGCTCGTCCCAAGCCGGCTCCAGATGTATTTTTACATGCAGCAAAAACTTTGGGTTACTCGGCTGATGACTGCATTGTGATTGAAGACAGCCGAGCAGGAATTTTGGCTGCTAAAAGTGCGAAAATGAAAGTTATTGGTTTTATGGGTGGCAGGCATTTTAACCAAGCTTTAAAAGATAAATTATTAGAAGCTGGTGCTGATTATTATTACTCTGATATATCAGAGCTAAGGTCCCATTTGGTGCCAGGTCCTGTTTCCGGACTTGGCGTGTTATGAATTCTAATTTAATTCTGAAAACAACTTATGAAGATTGAATTAATCATTATTTTATTAATAGTTATCTCGATAGTTCTATTTTTAGTAATTCGTTGGTTCAACAACGATAGAAGGGCTCAGAGGGCTCTTGATAAATATTTAAACTCTTCACTTTCCTCAGAAGAAATCGGAAGATTTTATGAGAGGTACATCGGATACCTGTATGAAATAGAAGGACGTGAGGTTATTTATCACGGTGCTCTTAATGGTGGTGCAGATTTAGGACGAGATCTAATTGTAAAGTGTGATGATAAAATTTTTATCATACAAACTAAATGTTGGTCTAAAAATAAACGAATTCAAGAAAAGCATATTTTTCAACTTTACGGCTCAATGACGCATTATAAACTTACTTCAAGAAATATAGGGTTCTCTATAAATTCAGTTTTTTATACGACTACTGAATATAGTGAGGTTGCAAAAAGTGCTGCACAAGTTTTAGGTGTAGGCTTGAAAACAAAATCACTTAATCGGTCATATCCGATGATAAAGTGTAAAGTTTTTGAAAATGGAAATAAAAGTTACTATCTCCCATTTGATCCATACTACGACGAATTTCGAATAGAACGTCATAGAGGTGAATTTTTTGTTACTACAGTAAAAGAGGCTGTTGCAATGGGATTTCAGCGATCAAAGTCAGTATAAGACATGATGATCTTTTGTTAGAAAATAAGAACCAATTGATTGAAAAAATAAGAGTCTTTACCTTTCTACCGTGTCGAGCAGTAGCTGACCAAAAGTACTGATTGCTCGCTATTGTTCGCTTAAGTTCATCAGAAGTTTTTATCTTTCCAATTTTTCCTATACAATTTGAATCTGTTGATAAAAAACTCTCTTCTTTTCTTAATACTGTTTAGTGAACTGGCTTTTTCACAAATTGCTGACAGCTCTTTTTTTTCAAGTGTTCGATCTGTCAATCCTGGAGTTGCTCACGGTCGCTTACAAGGTTTAGCGACGTTGGATGCAAGTCAGCAGAATATTGAAAAAAAACATGATGTGACTGCGGGTGGAATTGTTGGTGGCATTAATAGTGAAGTCGAGATCCAAAAAAGTAATCTATTTTATGCAAGCAGAGGTGGATCAATTGCCTTCGAGCTTTTAGCTAATATGTCGACTGGAAAGAGTTCAGAAAAGATTAATTCTACAACTGCTGGTGAAAGAAATATCGAAAACAACGCCAAATCGAATTTTTATGGTGGAATATTAGATCTCAAGTACTTAGGCTTTAGTTATTCGGCAGCAAGTTATAATACAAACTATCAATTTCGAATAGGTGATCCACCCAATGTTTCAGCTCGAGATATTAAAACAAATATTGATTACTCTTTATTAAAAGTGGGAACAGCTTTTAAAATTTCAGGATTTACATTTGGGATATTTGGTATGGATAAAAAATCTGATGAAGACCGAGCTTATACTTACTATGACCCAACCACGGGAAATAAAGGAACAACAGAACTTTATCCAGCGACAAGTCAGGCCACAGGTTATGGTGTCGGTTTGGGCTACACTGCAAAAAATTTCAGAATAGAAATTGGCACTGAGCAGTTATCTAAGCCAAAATTTAAATATGATGAAGATCCACTAGAGATCATTAAACAGCAAACAGCATCTTCTAGAACAGGCATTACTGTCGAAGCAAGATTTGGAAAGTTATCACTTGGTGCCAGTGTTAAAAACAATGTGGGTAACTATACAGATTTAGATGACTTAATCATGGCTAATTTAGTTTATGCAGAATTATCTGCCAGTGACTCTAGATTAGAAACTTCATTTAACTTTGGTTATGGTGCTGATAAAGGATTAAGCTTTTCAGCTTTCTATACTCAATCTGAGGCCAAGACCGAGGAAGAGACCATCATTTTCCCAGGCAATGAATATCCCGCAGTAACAAAATCATCAGCTTTTGGCGGGAACATCACTTATTATTTTTAAGTGTCTTTATTAATTCTTGCCATTCAATCCTAGGGACTCAAGAATTAAGCCATCCAGTTACAGAAGGATTCAACAAATGATCTTACTGCTTAGTTTCTTATCAATGCTAGCAAGTGCACAATATTCTCCAATGATAATTGGTGGAGAAGAGGTGCAAACCAATAGCGAAATAGCAAAAAGTACGGTCTTAATTAACGGAAAAATTCTGCGTGCATCCTTTACTTGTACGGGTGTGATTTATTCAAACAATCTTATTTTGACGGCTGGGCACTGTTTGGGTGCACCAGGTTGGGCCGAATTAAAAGTGTTTTTTGGTGTCAGCAAAAACAGACCCGGTCTAAGTATCAAAGTTATTCAACAAATTCGTATGGCTGACATTCCTAAAAATAGTCCACCTTATGATTGGCAAGATCTTGCTCTTCTTAAATTGGAAAAGCCGATTCCAGAGGGCTATCGACCCGCAAACATAGCTATGGAAAATCCCAATCTTCTAGATGGTGAAGAAGTCATTATGGCTGGTTATGGAGTCACAACAGCAAATTCAAATTATAGCGGTGATGGTGGGGCTGGAGTGCTAAGAGCTGTCGCACAAAAAATTTTACAAGCTCAGTATGGTGATACTGAAATATTAGTGGATAACTCGGTAAAAGGGGCTTGCGGCGGGGATTCGGGTGGTCCCTTGTTTGTACAGCGTGATAATGAACTTTTAACTGTGGGAATCACCAGCCGCATGAGCAGTCGAAACATTGTTCCAGGATCAAAACCCGCTCGTTATGAATGTCGAGTAGATATGATTTATACACAAATTTTTGCCCATAATCAGTGGATTGAAAAAGTCGCTGCACAGATGATGGAGTTAAAAAATTGAGTTTAGAAATAAAAAATAAGGACCTAAGTCCTGAGTAATAAATAATACCAACGGATAGTATCGGATAATAAAGGTTTATTATTTCTAAATATTACCGATAATAAGTCCATGGATAACAAAAAATATTTAGATTTCGATGAAGCTGTTCAATTTTTAAAAACGACTCCGAGTACACTTTATAAGTGGCTTCAAACGGGTAAGATTCCAGGACACAAATTAGGGCGTCAGTGGAGATTTCTAAAAGACGAACTCGAAATTCACATTTCTGGAAAAGCCTCTCAAATTCACACACAAAAAGATTTTCTTAAACTTAGCCAGCTTATTTTAGAGCGATCAAAAAACAAGGAGCATGAAATGGAATTGAGTGCACACTCGATCACAGAGAAATTAATTTGGGACGCCTTTGATCATGGATCTAGATTGATTCATATCTATCCTTCAAAGGGAAATTATGAAATCTCCTATCGGACTCAGGTCGGATTGCAGGTTTTGACTTCGATTCAAGAGGACACATTTAAAGAGTTGAATCATTCGCTCAATCAAATTTCAAATTTATCAGACGAAAGTCACTCCCGAAGAATGTATTTACATCGAAGCGAAGATGATGTTTTGCAAGTTCGCTATCAAAAATTAGAAACAGTAACTGGGCCAAGAGTAACTTTAAGAATTTATCAACCCGAAAAAGATGTATTACCTCTTGAAAAGATAACGGGTAACAAAGAAGCATTAGCTCAATTTAAAAAATGGACAGTTAAGAAAAGTGGATTAATTTTTGTTACTGGCGCTAATGGCTCAGGTAAGACAACGACCATATATTCACTTCTTCAGGAGTTAAAAAATCAAGGGCGAGTTGTCTTTACCATCGAGGACTCTGCAGAGCTAGTGATAGAAGGAATAAACCAAGTTGAGGTCAAAGGCTCATTGAATGAAAATTTTGAGAATTATTTTGCAAAAGTGTATTCTTCAGATCCTGATGTTATTTGTCTTGGTTTAGGATCCTATCATGGTTCAGAGGAAAAAATTTTTAATGCTGCCTACAAAGCAGCTTCAACTGGTCATTTGGTCATCATTCAGATGGACCGTGCAAGTTGCAATGAGGCTGTCCAAAACTTCAATCAATTTGTAAAACATAGCACCGATCATTTATTGGTAGGAGTTTCTTGCCAAAAATTGATTGAGGAAAACGGAAGTGCCAGAGCCCTGTATGAGTTTCAAAGCATAGATTAACTTGACTGAAGTTGGTCCATCACATAGGTGATGGATCTCTTACAAAGGATATCCATGGAAAACTTCGTGCCCCCCAAGCCAGCCAACTCTTTCAGAATCGTACTCGATCTTCATCAACCACAAAAAAGGCTGGATACTGTATTACTTCAAGAATTTAAAAAACAATCAGAAGATTTGAAACTTAAAGAAGTCAGTCGGTCTCAGTTAAAAGAACTTTTTGGTCAGGGTAAAATTTTAATCAAAGGTCAACGTGCCAATCCGTCTTCGGGCCTCGCAAAAGGGATCACCTACGTGGATATTTTAGGATTTGGCAAATAAATCAAAATTATAAAAAATGGTTCCTGTAATCAGCTTGGCCTGCAATGATCACTTTGTGGGCCTCTTCAGCCCCGTAAATATTTTCTATTTTTGTTTTCGCAGGCTCATGAGGCAAAGTTTTATAAGTTAAAAAATAGTGCTTCATGCGGTCAATGACCACAGGATTAATATCTTTGATATCCTGAGCGTTTTTAAAATAGGGATCACCATTCAGTACGGCGATCAGTTTATCGTCGACTTCATTGGAGTCGATCAGCCTGATTCCTCCAATAATTCGAACGTCCATGATAATGTCTGACTTTTCTATGGGTAGCTCGGACAGAATACAAATATCTAGGGGATCACCGTCACCTTTCGTGGCCTGTGATGATAGGGCTGCTGTTTTTTCAGCTGAATAAGTTTGAGGAATAAACCCATAAAGAGTTCCTGGCACCGAGGAGAATCTTTGTGGCCGGTCGACTTTTAAGTAACCCGTTTTTTTACAAATCTCGTACTTGATCACTTCATTGGCCGTGATTTCCACATAGGCTGTGACTACTTTTGGGGATAAGTCACCAGTTGTAATCCCATGCCAGGGATGAGGTCGGTTGATAAGAAATTCTTTTTTCGACATTTTATTATTAGTACATTATTATGTATTCAAGCCAACATGAAAGACCTATGAAAATTTTAATCCAAGGATTTAAGTCAATGATTCCCATAATTCCTGGAATCATCCCTTTTGGGGCCGTTATGGGTTCAGTCAGTTCGGAAGTGGGTCTTAGTTTTTTTCAAACCGTCATGATGAATATGTTAGTATTTGCAGGTGCGTCTCAGTTGGCGGCTGTGGATCTAATGAAAATGGAAACCCCAGTCATTATAGTCCTAGTCACAGGACTGATTATAAATCTACGATTTCTACTTTATAGTGCAGCTTATTCGCCGGTGATGCAAAAATCGAGATTATTATCACGGGTATTTAATTCCTACTTTTTAACCGATCAAAGTTATGCCGTTATGTCTGCCAATGAGCATCGATTCAATTCTAATGATGAAAAAATTCAATTTTATTTAGGTGCAGCTGTTTGTATGTTTATCGTTTGGCAAATATCTGTTATAGCAGGATTTATTTTTGGTAACTTTGCTCCCAAAAGTTGGGCCCTTGAATATGCCATCCCTCTTAGTTTTGTTTGCCTTTTAATACCTTCTTTAAAAAATAATAAGTATGTCACTGTTGCACTATTCTCGGCTGTAACTGCAGTTATACTTAAGCCCATGCCCTATAATTTAGGACTTATCACGACAGCCACTTTATCCATTCTACTTGGAATTTATTTATCACGAAAAAAGAGAGTCATATGATTCAGGCTGAGTATTTTTGGCTGAATACATTTTTACTCGCGGTTGGAACACTTTTAATTAGAAGTTCAATCCTGATGTTTTCATCTAAAATTATTATTTCTGATCGTCTGAAAGAAATTTTTAGTTTTATACCCAGTGCTGTTTTGCCAGCCCTAGCTGCTCCCATGGCTTTTTATCATCCAGGCACAGTGGATTGGCTTTTCAATAAAGAGCGTGTGGTTATACTTTTACTTGCGACAGTTGTAGCCTACTTTTCAAAAAAGATGACCACAACTTTGTTATTTGGTTTAGTTTTTTTGTATTTAATTACGCAAATTACATACAGCTAAAAAATGACTACCGACTAGGCGTATCGCATGGATCTGCTGAAATGATCGGTAGATTTCTTTGTGATTTAGTTTTTTCTCGAACGATAAGTTCAACAGCTTGTTTCTGAGTGATGCGACCTCTGCTAATGGCTTCGTAAAGTTCTTGTTCCAATCTGGGTCTTGTGGCCTTAACTAATTTGTGTTCAGGCCATAGATTCACATCTGAATTGTCTCCACCAATGGATAGTGGAATAAAGTGATCAATTGTATACCGCTTTCTGCAATTGGTTGGTATTCGGTACTGATTATAGATTCTGCTTCTTTGTTCCTGAGTCACATTTCGTTCGCAGTAGGGAATTCTTTCTGCGTACCGGTAGTTTTTAAAATCGACATTTCTTTCGCTGCAAAGTTGGCCGTAGGTTAAGTCTTCATTAGGTACTAACGGATAAGAAAGCGAAAGTGATGAAATTGATAAAACAATCCACACAATAGCAAGCTTCAGTCGGGAAAAATCCATTCTTCCTCCTTAGTAGATCATTTACGGTGATCTGTAGATACATCGAACCTTATTTTCGATTTATAAGTCTTACTAAAAGCTTAACGTGTGTATGGAAACAGACAACTACTAAGCGCAGTGTCAATTGTTAGTAGTTTGTTAGGAGTAATAGAAAACTAGATCTTGTTTCTATTTAAAGAGATGCCTATCATTAATAGGGAATAGTATAATTTGAAAATAGTTTTATTGTTAAATTGGGGTGGGCTATTAGCCCTGAGTTTTGCCCCAGATCTAATTAGCTCGAATTAAGTCTAAGGAAAAAGTTGTTGATGAAGCCCAAAAATAATTCCAACGAGCTTTTAATTACGAGAGTATATGATGCCCCCATTAAAATGGTTTGGGGGGCATGGACTGATTTAGATCAGGTTGCAAAGTGGTGGGGCCCCAGAGGCTTTAGTATCACAACTAAAAGTAAAGACCTATGCCCTGGTGGAAGATGGATATACACTATGCATGGGCCAGACGGAACAGATTATCCGAATGTGACAACTTACTATACTGTCGAACCTTACAAACGACTCGAGTATGACCACGGTGCCAATGAAAATCAGAAAGCATTATTCAAAGTGGACGTTACTTTCAGTGAAAGCCATGGAAAAACCACCATGCGTATGACTATGACCTTTGAATCACCGCAAGTAGCAAAGGATATGAGCCAATTTATAAAAGAGGCGAATGGAAATTCAACATGGGATCGACTTGGTGAGTACCTTGAAGAAAAAAGAAATCATAAGAAAGTGTTTCTTTTAAATCGTGTTTTTACAGCCCCAATAGGTTTAGTGTTTGATATGTTGACTCAGCCAGTTCAATTCGAAAAATGGCAACCACCCACAGGTTTTTCGATGAAAGTTTTGAAGGGAAAAGTTGAGGTTGGCGGCAGCGTTTTTTATAAAATGGGAAATAATGAATTTAACTTTTATGGGCGGTCTACTTATCAAAAAATTAAACCACCAGAATTTATATCATTTACTCAAGAATTTTGTGATGAAAGTGGTAAAAATACTACCCATCCTGGTGCACCCGTATGGCCGGCTAAATGGTTAACGTCAGTGATCTTAGTTGAAGAAGAGCCCGGCATAACTCGTATCACATTAAAATCAGAAACTATTGATCACTCTAATAAGGCCGAGCTCGAAGCATTTATTGCTGAGCGAAAAGGTATGATGGAAGGTTGGAATGGCTCATTGGATAGGTTGGAAAAAAGTTTAGATTTATTTTCAACTAGCCCCCAAGTGTAACATCCTGGCTTGAGTACCAATGAAGAGCTGATTCGAGATCCTGTGGAACTAAGTCCGGCCAATTATTTTGAATGACGAAGAAATCAGAGTAAACGCTTTGTAAAGGTAGCATGCCACTAAGCCTGTGCCTGCCACCCCAGCGAATAACTAAATCTATTCTTGGAATTTCAGCTGATGCAATGGATTGTAATAAATCTTTACGAGAACCGCCCACAGATTTTTGAGTGGCAGAATTAATATCCCAATGCCAATCATAATTGACTAAAAAATTAACTTTCATTCGATTAGTTCCTGTATTTTGCCGAGTTCGGTATTTTACTAATTCCGGTGGAAAAACCTGAGATTCACTATTGCCAACAACAAGAATCGACGCTTCTTTTTCCTTCATGCTTTCAACAGCAGCAACACAAGCCTCGCGAAATGCTATAGTTTCCTCTGCAGGACGCTTCATATTATCATTTGTAAACCCATAAAAAGTAAGTTGAGGAATTCCTATCTCTAGACACTGTTCATAAAAATCAATTCCAGGTGCGAGTCCTTGTTGGTAACCTTCTGATTTTTTTAAGCCTTGTGAAACTGCCCAGCGACGATTGCCATCTGGTATGACAGCAATATGTGTTGGTAATCTTTTATAGGATGATTTCATGAAACTAGAGTCAGCAATTCTTAAGCCACCAAAGGTAGAACTGAATGCGTGATAAATATTCTTTTTCCGATGAAAAAAAGGACATCACTTGGGTTTTAAGTCCATAATCATCAATAGACATGGATTATCCTCTCCCCATAATGTTTTAAATTCTTCAACAGGAACAAACCCCACCGAGTAGTAAAAATTTCTTGTTCGGTCATATTCTTCGTTGGGTCTTGATTCACTTAAAGTCTTTACTGTTAGATACTGAAAACCGTGATCCAAAAGATAACTTTTAGCAAAAGCCACAAGATTCGTGCCTACTTTTTTTCTATGATTTTGTGGCAAAACCCCCATGACGTGGATTTCAGCTGTCCATTTATTATGAAAAGTGAGGGATAAAAAACCAATATTCTCAGAATCAACTTCTGCCACAATCATAGGTCTTGTTTCAACATCTTGTATGTATTCGATGATGGCAGATTCAATTCCAAACCACATGGGTAAAGAGCGCAGAATTTTTTCACAAATTTCAGACTTATTATCTTCATTTAATCTTATTTTCATTTTATCTCCTGTTACTTGATGACGGGCTTTTTGGCTTTCATGCCAATATCTTCGGGGTTTGCTACATAAATAATATGGTCTGTCCATTTTCCAAATTCATACCAATAACGCTTTTTGATTCCTTCTTTTTTCATACCTATTGATTTTGCTAATCGAATAGAGACTTTATTATCCAAATTGATGGCAGCCTCTAAGCGATTCAGTTTTAAGTGCTTGAAGCCAATTTTTAATCCGGCCCTAGAGGCTTCTTTACCAAATCCTTTTCTCCAGTATCGATTAAAAATAAGGTAGCCAAAGTTGGCAAATTGATGAGTACCTCGAACGTAAATATCAAAATCAATTTTGCCAATGATAGCTCCTGTTTTTTTATCGAATATGTAGTAGCGGTAGTAATCATCTTGATCAGAAAGCTCCTTTAGCTTTTTTTTAGTTCTATTAAATGCTGTTTTTTTGCATTTTTCAGATTTTAGGGGTGAATGGTCCCATTTATTTTTTTGTGGCAATCCATTCACGTAAGCATCAAACCATTGTTCATAGTCATTACTGTTCAGCGGTCTAATAATTAGACGCCTCGTTTTATATTCAAATTTCAAATATTCTCCAAAAAAGTTTATTGTTAGTTAAAAAAAGGATTACGCAAGCTTCTTCAAGAAGGCTTTCAGAAACATATTTTTATGTTTGTCTGATGACGACTAGTTAGTCTTTATTAGGACTACAACGAAGGTTGCTGTTTGTTTGATTTGATTTTTCATTTGCGAACCTCCTGTGTTGTGATGTTGAATAATGAAATTAAACAAAAAAATGTATTTTGTCAATATGGGTGGTTCAATGATTATAGATAGTCGAAAAATTCTTTTAGGCGGAAGTTTTGAAGTCAGCCGAGTTCTTCCAATAAAATCAAAGCGCCAGCTAGGTCCATTTGTGTTCTTAGATCATATGGGTCCCCATCACTCAGCAGCAGGTCAGAATGTTGATGTGGGGGCTCATCCTCATATTGGTTTATCGACTCTGACTTATCTTCTTGAAGGCCGCTCGGTTCACCGCGACAGCTTAGGTACAAAAATGACTATTGAGCCTGGTGATGTCAATTGGATGACCGCAGGTCACGGCGTTTCCCATTCAGAAAGAACCCACGTCGATGATTTAAATTCAGAAAAAGTTTTCCATGGTCTTCAATTTTGGGTAGCTCTTCCCGATGCACTTGAGGATTGTGAGCCCCATTTTGCTAACTATAAAAAATCAACGATCCCATCCTTAGAAAATAGCAAAATGAAAATTACAACGGTGGCAGGGGAATTCATTGGTATAAAATCACCGGTGATCACTTCCTCACCGCTTGTACTGGCGCATGTGATAGCAAAAGAAACATCTGTGCTTGAGCTTTCTTCTTTAAAAGATTTTGAGATTGGTGTTTATATTTTGGCAGGTGAAGTCATTCATGGCGATAGTAAAGCACGGTCCGGTCAGTTACTGGTTATTGACTTTTCAAAAGGTCATCAGCTGAAGCTTCAATCTGGATGTCAGGCCATAGTATTTGGTGGAGAAAAGCTTTACACTGAAAAACATATTTGGTGGAATTTTGTTTCCAGCTCTAAGGAAAAAATCAGTGAAGCTGAGAATCGCTGGAGATCAGGTTTGTTTCCCATGCCCATTGAAGAAACAGAACCTCTACCAGCACCAGTGAGAGTTAACTAAACACTCCAAATTTTTAAAGCTAAATAACAAGTGACAAGAGAAAGTATCACTGTCAGCGGAAGGCCAATTTTTAAAAAATCAGAAAACCGGTAACCACCAGGACTTAGAATAAGTAGATTTCCGTGATGCCCGATAGGTGTTAAGAAAGAAGCAACAGAGCCAATGGTTACACAAACCACAGCACTTGTTGGCGAAATGGAAGCCACTTTTGCAAAGGCAATGGCCACAGGTGCTAGCAGCACAGTGGTGGCAGCATCAGATAAAATCTGAGTTACCAGCGAAGCAATCCAGAAAAATACAAGAAGCATAGCAAAGGGCTCCCAACCTGATGTGAGTTTTATAACTAAAGAGGCTAATAGTTGATCGACGTTTGTTTTTTCCATAGCAAGACCTAAGGGAATCACGCCCGCAATCATTACAAATATTCGAGTTTCAATGGATGCATAGGCCTGAGGAACATCAACACATTTTGAAAGTATCATCATCACAGCACCTGCCACAAAAGCAATATAGACCGGCAATAGACCACTTGCAGAAAGTGCAATGGAGCCCAACATAATAGCGGCAGCAGTTAGGCTTTTACTTCGTTTCATTGTGGTGCCATAAAATCTTAAAAGCATCAGAAAGCCACGGTGAAGATTTAAATTATCAAGTTTTTCTTTGGGACCCCAAATAACCAGCATGTCACCAGCTTGAAGAATGGCATCTGTCACTCCGGCTGATATCCACCCTGACTTTCTCCAGATACCGACCACAGCCACACCGAACTTAATATAAAAGTTGATTTGCCCTACGCTACGGCCAACAAATTCAGATTTTGGTGCAATAACAGCTTTTAAAATTCTTTTTTCTTCACCAGCTAAACTTAAGATGGATTCTTCACCCTCTTTGAAAAGTCTTAAGGCTTTTAAAAAGAGTCCTTGATTACCATCAAAGGACATTAATTCGTCAGGGTTCGTATTCACAATAAACGTATCACCTGCTGCAATTTTTATTTGTGGCTCTTTTTCAACACGAGATCCATCAGCTCGGATCCAATCAATGACTTGAAATTGCTTACTTGTTTTTGTTTCAAACTCCTCGAAGCTTTGATCAATCAATGAACTAGCACGAGATACGATTAGTTCCGTGATGACATCTGTTAGTCTAAAATCATCAGCTTTGTCGTCAACACCTGATGTTTTTGGTAGAAGCCATTTCATTAAGACACAAAATAAAATTCCAATGAACACAAGTGGTAATCCCACTTGGCCAATTGTAAAAAACCCTAACGGAACTTCACCATTGCGACTTAATATATTATTTGCCAGTAAAAGAGCTGGTGCTCCAATCAATGTTAATGTTGTACCCAGTGAAGCCGCAGTTGCCATGGGTATTAATAGTCTTGAAGCATGAAGGCTTTTTTCGGCCTTACTGATTTTCATAACGATGGGTAACATCATCGCTGTCACCATTAAGTGATGGGTAAATGCTGACATGACTGCGACTGCGATCATGATTACAAAAATAGACCGCATCTCACTTTTGCCTGATAGTCGCATCACCCATTCACCGATAAGATCTGT
This sequence comes from Bdellovibrionales bacterium Ga0074139, assembly GCA_001464795.1. Classification (GTDB taxonomy): domain Bacteria; phylum Bdellovibrionota; class Bdellovibrionia; order Bdellovibrionales; family Bdellovibrionaceae. The sequence goes on along the minus strand of LNEB01000011.1, from coordinate 172,952 downwards.
TACACCAGTGAAAGAAAGTCCTGCAGATAAAACAAACACAGCTGCAACAATAATAGCAGGTTCACTTGATAGACCAGAAAAGGCTTCCTTAGCATCAAGTATACCTGTGATAGAAAGTGCCAGTATAATTAAAACAGCAACAACATCTACTCGAAGATATTCGGTCATGAACAAGATCATCGAAATGATCATGATCGTAAAAAAGATCAGCTGATCATAAGTCATTCCAAAAATCACAATTCAGTCTTCTCTAAAATAGCGGAAGGATTAAGGATATGAATATCTCTTTGAGGAAAGGGCATATTAATATTTTTTTCTCTGAACACCTTGAGTAAAGAGAAATTAAGTAAACTTTTTAGAACACCGATAGTGTCACTGTACTGAGAAGTCCAAACGAAAAGACTAAATTTAAGACCGCTGTCTCCGAACTCTTCAAGCCGAACAGTTGGCTTTGGGTTTTTTAGTACACCAGGTTCTTGATCAGCCACTTGCAAAAGAAGATTTTTTACAACTTCTGGATCTGAAGCATAGGCCACATTAACGGATATGAATGTGCGCACATCTTGACCTGAGTGACTCCAATTGATCACTTGCTTTGATATAAAATCAGAGTTCGGCACGATGATCGCTACATTATCGTTGGTTAAAATTGTAGTGGCACGTACAGAAATATTTTTTACATTACCTGAAATCGAGCCCACTTCAATTCGGTCGCCTAGTTTTAAAGGCTTTTCAAGTAGAATAATAATTCCACTTATAAAATTACTAAAAATATTTTGTAATCCAAAACCAATACCAATACCAATGGCACCCGTTAGTACTGTAAGGATACTAAGATCAAGACCTGTGGATTGTAAAATTCCGATCACTCCTAAAACCAAAACTACGTAATAGGAAAGAGTGATGACAGCACGCCAATTGCTAACATTCACGCCTGGTTTACTGGAAACAGATCGAATCAACCAATTTTTTGTAAGACTACTGATATAAAAAAATCCCCATGTTAAAATCAAAGTCAGTAAAATAATTGACGGGGTAATTTGGCTTTTATCCAATATGATCAGAGGATAATTGAGAATTTCAAGAACACGGTTTTTAACATCTGTATATAGTTCCATAGATCTTTCAAACTAAAGAGTTATTGCTGACAAGTACAGGGATAAAGCGACTTCAATGTTCAATACGATCTTTAACTTTATATTCTAATTCAATTGATACTTTTGACTACCTTTCAATAGGATTTGATGATACCTGAATAAAATCCAATTTAGGGGGGATCAATATGAAATTAATCATAACTTTAGCAATCACATTATTTTCTGTAACATCTATGGCTCAAACGGCTGGTAAGCCTTTCCAGCTTGATCCGGGTCAATACACTTACGAGTGTTGGACAGTTAATGTTAGATCGATTGATGGTGAAATGAATCGTTTCTCAGGATTTGTATCGGGCTCTGTTAAAGTTGTTAAGCAAGGTGATTCCCACATTGAATACACACAAGACCAAGCAGATGGCGCATTTACCAATTCTGTAGTAAAGTTCACGACAGCAAGTTTAGGCAACAATTTATTTAAAGTAACTGCCGAAGGGACTTCAACAACTTCAATTGATGATGAGACATTTACTGATAATTTTAAATATCAAACTACTGTTCGCTCTGATGAAAAGGGTCATGATGTAAATGTGACTGTTAAAAATAATGATGATGCCGAAAAGCCTGGTGTTGGTGAAACTTCTTGGCAGAAAATGGCTGATGGAAGAATCATTACACAAACTTATATCCGTGAAAAAATGTCTGAACCTAATTTTGTTCGATACGTTTCTAACAGCACTTGCATCTATAAAAAATAATTTTTTAAAAGCCCCTATCATTAGATGGGGGCGACTACTCTTCCTCTTCGTCTTTTAAAGAATCCTTAACATTTAATGCGTTTTTAATAAATTGCTTTTCGTAGTGCCGGTTTCGTCTATTTTTCTTAGCATCAGCCCGTTTGTGATTTCGTTTGTCCACGATCAATTGATCTAGATTTTCAAGATCAGATAATTTTTCAATCTTTTTTGGAGAGTTTCTAAGTGGCACTTTGTTTGACTCCCTCTGGGTTTAATACCTTAGCTGTTCTTTTTGGCTCTATGAAAGGAATAGGTTGAGACACATTGCCGTGAATTAAATCCCGAACTGATCTTGCATCTGCATTGGCAAGTTCTAGTTCAAAGCGTTCACGGTCGCGTTTTCTAATGTCTTCAGTGATAGATAGAATTTCATCCTCTGGTACTTCAACTGTTCTTAGTGCTGCTTGTCCAAAAACAATGGCTGATTCAAAAGTTTCTCTTAACTGGTAGTCTGCACCCAGCTCGACAAGTTTTCTGGCGTGGGTTCGGTCATAAGCCCTCACTAAAAGTTTAGCCTGTGGAAATTCACTTTTTACTAATTCGACCATTTTGTTGGCCTTAGCTTTATCATCAATACAAATGGCAATCATGGAAACCTTGGCAGCCCCTGATGCATGCAACACATCTAATCTTGTCCCATCGCCGTAGTAAATTTTAAATCCGAACTCAGCAGCGCTGCGGATTCGATCGGGATTAGAATCAATAATCGTGACGTCCATATTTCTAGATAAAAGAAGCTGACTGACAACTTGACCAAAGCGACCAAAGCCAATCATCAATGCACACCCTGAAAGATCCTGAGCCTCTTGAAGCCCATCAGCAGAAGCTGATTGTTGGGGAAGCAAATAGCGAACAGCAATGACAACAAGTGGAGTCAGTGCCATGGAAAGTACAACAACCGCTGTCATATTAGCATTCACTTCTGCAGATATAATCTGGGCTTGTGCTGCAGCTGCGTAAAGTACAAAGGCAAATTCACCTCCTTGTGCCATAAGAACAGAGCGATCAAGGGCCTGACGGTGGTTGGTTTTTGTTAGTCGTGCTACAAAATAAATACACAAGGCTTTTCCAATCATGAGTGCTGCGACTAAACCTGTAATCAGCATGAAATTATTTTGTACCACTTGAAGATCAAGCGTCATACCGACACCAATAAAAAACAGTCCTAATAAAATTCCTCGAAAGGGTTCAATGTCAGCTTCGATTTGATGGCGAAATGTGGATTCAGATAATAGTACACCTGCTAAAAAAGCTCCCATGGCCATGGATAATCCACTGACTTGCATCAGAAGTGCCGTTCCCAATACCACCAGCAAAGCTGCTGCTGTCAATACTTCCCTGGCCTTTGAAGATGCTAAAATTCGAAACATGGGATTCAAAAGCCAAATGCCAGCCACGATAACTGCTGTTACAGCACCCATAGCAGTGCCAATGGTGAGCCATTGAATTCCATCGTTACTAGCGATGGGGGACATCAAAGCCACCAAAGTTAAAAGTGGTACGATTAATAAATCTTCAAACAACAAGATAGACACCATTTTTTGTCCGTGGGGAAGACCGATGTCGCCCCTTTCACCTAGGAGTTGCATCACAATAGCTGTGGAGGTCAGCACAAAACCCATTCCACCAATAAAGGCAACTGTAGGGGTCAGTCCAAAAGCAGTTCCAATTAAAGTTAAAACAATCGTGCAAACTACTATTTGTAATGATCCTAATCCAAAAATTTCTTTTCTTAGTGACCAAAGATGTGTGGGTCGCATCTCTAAACCTATTACAAATAAGAACATAACAACGCCCAGCTCTGCTAAGTGAAGCACAGAATGAGGATTACTAAAAAGTTTAAATCCAAAGGGTCCAATCACCAGGCCCGCAGCTAAATAACCTAATACCGAGCCCAATCCTAATCTTCGAAATAAAGGAACTGCGACAACAGCAGCGGCAAGTAATGCAACAACTTGTACCAGGTCACTGGAACTTTGTTCGATAGCCATAATTTATAACTCCTCGGCAAAAACTTTTTCTGTTATTTTCCAATATTTGTCCTGCTTACGAGCAATAACAAAAGAAGGAAGCCTGAACAGAACTTGATATTTTACGACATCACTGGGGCTTTGAAATTCCACTGCCAATTCAGGGCGGCGAAGGTGAGACCTTAAAAAATTAATATTAAATTTCTTGATGGCAGAAGGATTATTAAAAAAATGAGCCTCACTGACATACTGAGCATCTAGATCGTAGTAGCGAATTTCTAAATAGGAATTAGAATTTTTATCCTGTCGTTCTTCAAATGTAATTCGATCTGGAGTTAAAACGTGGGCGTTTTTAGAAAGCCTGGCCTGCTTAAGCTTAGCATCAGCATCGATAAGAGTTGCTTTACAGTTTTCACATTCTCTTGCTGTGATATCATTTTCACAGCCACAGGAATGACATATTTTCGAACGAAAGCGATAACCACAGGGGCGAAATTCAAAAGTATCAGGGTCTTGAGCGGCACCCTTACATTTCCGACCAAAATGTTCATACACGACTCCGTCATCATCAGCGTAGCCCCAAAAATTATTATCAAATGCACAAACAGGACAGGTCACAATAACAGGTACAGTATCTTTTCTGGGACGCTTGTCGTTAATTTCAGGAGCATACAGATCGTGACCCATTCCCGTGTAATCCAGAACGTAACAATCTTTTTTTCCTTCCGATAAGCGTAAACCGCGACCAATGATTTGCTGATACAAGCTGTTGGATTCTGTTGGCCTTAGAATAGCAATCACATCCACATGAGGTGCATCAAATCCAGTGGTTAGAACAGAAACATTCACTAAATATTTAAATTTTTTATTTTTGAAATCTTCTACGATTTCATCTCTTTTTTGAATTTCGGTATCGCCTAGTACAATTCTTGAGTCATGAGCCGGCAGGTAAGTCATAATTTCTTCTGCATGTTTAACGGAACTACTAAAAATCATGACACCTTTTCGATTAAATCGATCTGTTATATCAATGATATTTTTTATGATTAATGGTGTAAGTCTTTTTTGACTTTTTAAGATCTCTTCCACATCGGCTACGGTAAATGCAGAACCTTTTTCAATAAGTTCAGAAAAATCATAGCAAGTGACGGGAATATCAACTTTTACTGGTGTCGTTAAAAATTTATTTTTAATCATGTACGCCAAAGGAAGCTCAAACACACAACGTTTAAAAAAACGATTTTGTTCTGATTTAATTTCACCTTCGTGGGAGTACTCATAAATCCAGCCAAGACCCATACGGTAGGGTGTAGCTGTAAGTCCTAGTACACAAAGTTCAGGATTTTTGAGTCGCAATTTATTAATCACGTCTTGATACTGAGTCGAGCCTTCTTCTGCCACTCGGTGACACTCATCAATGACAAGTAATGAAAAATCTTCGAAGAAGTCATCTGAAGCTCGGGCTACTGATTGTACGCTACCGAAAATCGCTTTTTGTTCCCTGTCTTTTTTTCCAAGGCTTGCAGAAAAAATTCCTGCTGATAATCCATAGCTTTTATACTTTTCATAGTTTTGTTCAACGAGCTCTTTGACGTGAGCTAAGACTAACACACGGCCTCGAGCAATGCGTGCAAGCTCTGCGATAACTAAACTTTTCCCAGCACCAGTTGGTAAAACGATAACAGCTGGGTCTCTTTTTTTTCTAAAGTACTGCAAAGTCTTGTTAACAGCATCTTGTTGGTAGTCTCGAAGTTTATAGGTCACAAATAGCCTTCTTTTTTCAAAGACTGCAGTATTCGGTCAAGTGTTCCTAGAAATTGTGATTTTGCTTTCTTGTCCATGGGTGCTGGACCACCTTTTATTTCGCCCATATGCCGCAAATTCTGCATAAGTTCACGATTAGCCACAGCAGTGCCAATGTTATCTTCTGTGAACTCAACACCCTTATGACCTAATACTTTAGCCGATTTTTTAACACAGCGATCTGCAAGTAAAATATCCCCAGTAATAACCACATCACCAGGTTTGCAATTATCCACAATCCAATCGTCTGCTGCATCAAAGTTTCCACTGACCACAATCATTTTAAATAAATGATGAGTAGGGATATGAAGTGATTGATTGGCGACCACATCTACAAGAAGTTTGTAACGTTCAGCCACCTTGTAAACTTCGTCTTTTACAGGGCAGCCGTCTGCATCGATAAAAATTTTTGTCATATTCAAATCAAGATTAGCTTTTTAAATTTGAAATAACAACTTATCCCGATTATCTAATATTATAATCAGCATTTGTTTGGGACATGTCATAATCACGAAGTTGCTTATAAATGTTTTCTTTATCTTTTCCGTAACCCACTATGCCCTGTACTTCGGCTAAGGCTGCAAACATTAAATTCAGCCTTTTTTGATCAATTTCAATAATTTCAGTTTTCAACTTACTAATATCCTTAGATTTATAATCACGGCTTGAAAGTGTTTCAAACAGCTGAGATTTTTTATCTGCTAATTCGGCTCTATAGGCCCGGGACTGCGAAAAGGTCCGACCGTAAATAGCTTTAAGTTCTGATTTTTGCTGAGTCGTAAGATCTTTTGAATTGGCAAAGGCATCCGCTGTAATAGCTGATGGCTGACCCGAATGAGTTTGATGATGCTGCTTCATTTTGTCATGATGACTGCAACCAAAAGAGATTAAAACTACAGCGGCCATAAATAAACGCATGAACATAATGACTCCTTATTAAATAGGTTGCAGATTGCAACTTTTAACAAGTGACAAGAAAATCTAGAACTTACACTTTCTTTTTATATATTAATGTAAGCTAAACGGTGCCGGGTTTGATGATGGCAAGATGAGTCAATTATTTATATTGTCCAGGATAAGCTGAGTTTTCCATTTGCATGGCTGTGATATTTTCACCCTTTTCATTTTTTTCGAAGCAAGCATTCATCAGTTTTACATTTTGATGGTAGCAATGACGATACTTTTCTAACATCGCATCGTTCAATTTGCTTTTGCTGGCACAACCAATAAAAAAGAAAGACTGAATTAAAAATAGAAGACCTAAATATTTCATGTTTACCCCTAGCGTTTATCTAAAAAATTCTCTAATGTGATTCCTAGTCCAATTCTGTTCGTGTCTTGGTCATATTCAATTAAAGAGTGCCCATATCCAAAACGCAAATTAAAAAACCATCGAAGACTGTCCTGCCAAGGATAAGAGTAGCGAAACTCTACACCTGGCTTAATGGCCAGTGGCAAAATAACTTCATAAGTATGAATTCCAGCAAATCTTTGTAAGTGAATTTCTCCGGTTCCCATATAATCAAATATATCAGAATTATCATCTTGCCTTCTATTTTCAGGTAAACGAACCCAAGCGGAAAGAATCAAACTGTAATCTGTTCCTAGTAAATGAGTGCGTGCAAAAAGCCTATCCCAGCTTCTTGATAAAGCCTCAACTTGACCATTCGATTGATGAATATAGCCTATATCATAACCTAGAACTTTCATTCCTAAAATTTCCCTTGGATTTTTTTTTGAAACATGACGAAAAAAAAGTTCAGGGGTGTAATTGGTTTCTCTGAAGGGTTTTGACCAAGCAGAATTGTAGATTTGCCACCAAGCATGATGGTTATAAGCAAATAGTAAGTCCCATTTCGATTTTGCTACTTTTCGATTAATAGGGAAAAAGAAACTGATTTGAAATTCAGCTTCTATATTTTGATAAAAATCCTGAGTGTTTCCAGGATCAGCTTCTTTAGGTTTTTCATACAAAGATTCGTTTGGATTTGTAATGTAAGAAACGGGAATTAAATAAGTGCGTTTATGTGCAAAAAGTGAATATTGGGTTTCAAGTAATTCATGATAGGGGACCAGAGAATCTTCTGCATAAAGGGGTATACAGAATAGAATCAATAAAATAAGACTTTTCATAGGTTCTACCTTGCCATAGGGTTCTATTTTGTTCTATGGATCATTTATGAATTTTGATTTATCGATTCAGAACCAAGCCCATCAGTTCCTGGGAAGTCTATTTTCAAAACTAGCCTCTAATCGAATACAATTGGCTGATCACTGGACCATTGATCACTTATGCTTCCGCGTGGAAACACTCGAGCAGTATGAAAGCAGAAAGTATCAATTTTTAAATATAGGTGAGTGCTTAATAGAAAGTGAGGTCAATGGAAGAATGATATCAACCTTCAAGCTATTTAAGCCTCTACAATTTGAAAAGTATAAAGTTGACTTGATAGAACTACCTGCACCAAAGAAAAGCAAAATAGTCAAAGAAGGCTTTGAACATGCAGAAGTTGTTTGTGACGTGCCTTTTGAGCTCATTATTAAACAGCACCCGCATATCCAGTTTGATATGACAGGTTTAAATAAAAATTATAATCAAGAGCTAGAAATTAATTTTGGTGAAATGGCTATTAAATTTCATCACCAATCCTTGGAAGACGTCATAAATTTAGAACTTAAAAATTAAATGTTTTGAGATGCAATCCAAGCACCAGTCCAAGCATTTTGAAAGTTAAACCCACCAGTAATTCCATCGATGTCTAAGACTTCGCCTGCAAAAAACAAATTAGGACAAATTTTACTTTCCATTTTTTTAAAATTAATTTCTTTTAAATCGACTCCACCACATTCAACAAATTCATCCTTGTAGCGATTTTTTCCAAGCACTTTAAACTCTGTTGAAAAAAGTATTTCTGCTAATGATTGCAACTCTTTATTCGAAACATCAGCCCATCTTTTTTCAAGTGCAATTTGTGATTTTTCTAGAACCTTGAGCCAAAATCTTTTAGCTAGCTCTTCTGGATAAATATTTTGGACTTGTGATTTTAAACCAGCTTCTTTAATTCTTTTTAAATACAGAACTGCAGTGTCAACTTTATCTAATCCCAGCCAATTCACTTTTAATAGAGCTTTGTAATCTGCATGCAGCATTTCTCTGGCTGCCCAAGCCGAAATTTTCAATACTGCAGGTCCACTTAAGCCCCAGTGAGTGATCAGCATGGGACCTTTTTCTTTAAAAGGTTTCTGATTTTCGATCAGCAGCTGAACCTCAGCTTTTTCAAAGCTTAAGCCTGGTAAATCACTAATTAGACTATCTTCAATTTTAAAACTGAATAAAGACGGGGCGAGTTCTGTAATCGTATGCCCAAGATCCTTAGCCAGATTATACCCAAATTGACTACTGCCAGTGGCTATCATGACCGAGTCTGTAGCTATGGATTCAAGATTGCGAATGTAAAGTAAGAATTGACCGGACTCAAGTTTTTCAATTTTATCTACTTTATGATTTAATCTTACATCTACGTTCAGGTTTTCTGCTGCATTCATAAAGCATTCAATTATAGTTTCAGAAGTGTTAGTCGTAGGAAACATTCTTCCATCTGCCTCTGGAACCAGCTCTACTCCTCTGGATTTAAACCAATCAACAGTATCCTTAGCTTGAAATGTATGAAGTGGTGAAAGAAGCTCTTTTGATCCTCTAGGGTATTTTTCGGTGAATGCGCGCACTTCAAATAAATTATGAGTTACGTTGCATCGACCCCCACCTGAAATTCGAACTTTCTTTAGCACCAGTGGGCCTGCTTCTAAGATTGTAACATTGACTTTCTGGTTATTAATTTTAGCTTTTTCAGCAGTATTAATAGCTGCAAAAAAACCAGCTGCACCACCACCTATGATCACAATATTTTTCATAGTTGCTGAAACCTCTCAATATATTGACACTTTTGACAAAGCTCTTGAATTAATTTTCTTTCGCGAAATCCTTGAAGTATCGAACGGGCTTTGGGGCTGTTAATGATTTCAGAAATTGAAGTTAAATTAACATTTCCAAGGGGAATTGAGGCTTCTTTGTCCAGGCAGCAGGGAACAACTGTTCCATCGGCATGAATTCCAAAATGAGATTTTAGGCCGTAACAAGTTCCTTCCGTGCCAAGGCTGGGAAGATCAAGTGAGGGCCAAATAAATTCAGTATCAAAGTGTAAATAAAGTCGATTAAGTATTTTAATGCTTTTTTGCTTTTTAATATTCAATACTATTTGTTTTGAAAATTGAAAATGATCACAAATGCTATCTAGCATTTTAATATTTTTTTCAGAGACATGGTTTGTATTTTCCAAGTTCCAAAGTCTGTAGTTGATATACAAATCAGGTCTTCTTTCAAATGCATTTTTAGTGAATCTAAATATTCGACTGAGGTATTCACTCGAATCTCGATTGGGAAAGTTATCAAAAAAACTATGGAGCGAAAAATTCACTTGGCGAATAATTGGGTGAAGAAGTAATTCAGACTGCCTGTCCTTTAGCAATACGGCATTGGTAACAAAGAAAATAGGAGTTTGGTATTGATCACAAATTTGAATAATTTCTTCTAATTTGGGATGAACAAGTGGATCACCCATAAGGTGTAAACAGACTTGTTCAGTCAAAGGTGCAACTTGCTGAATAATAGATTCAAACACCTTAAGATCCATTATTTTTTTTTCACGAATAACTTCCGGGCAAAAACTGCATTGAAGATTACAGATGTTACTTATCTCAATGTTAATTTTTGAGAATCTTTTCTTTTCCATTTTGGGTTAGATTTCAATTTGTTTAAATTGTTGAGTCAAAGAATCAAGTTCCCATAAAAGTCCTTGTTCTAGATCATAATAAACAGCAATCACATTCATATGTCTATTTTCTACAGCCGCTTTTATAAATGGAAAAGTTTGCAGATTTTTATATGAAATTTTTAAAGCTTCCATTTCGGCGATTCTATAGTGGTGCTCTTTATCTAGATGGGGGTTTTCAGAAATAACTTTTGCTGGAACTTCAGCCGCTATTTTCATCCACTGACCGATAAAACTATTCGGATCAGTAGTAATCCCATTCATCAAGGCTCGAATACCCCCACACTGGCGGTGTCCAAGAATAATTATATTTTCAACTTTCAAATTCACAACAGCAAATTCTAATGCAGAACTGGTTCCATGAAATCCAACTGCTGAGGGTTCGCAGGGGGGGATTAAATTGGCCACATTTCTAACGACAAAGAGCTCTCCGGGAGAGGCTCCGGTCATGATGGCAGGATCAACTCGGGAGTCACTACAACCAATAAGAAGTGTTTTGGGTGTTTGACCACTTGTGGCCAGTCTTTCATTAGATAATGAGTACTTTTCACGGAAGCGTTTGAAGCCTGCAATAAGGCGATAAAGAGCAATATTCATACAGGTTGGAAATAAGCCACGCTCTTGAAAAAACGGCAAGTCCTATTGTTATCTCTGGAGTTCTTACGCACTTATTTTAGGTTTTAAAACAAAATAGAGCACAGCTATGGAACTTAGAATTACTGCAGCCGTCTTAATCTCGGGTCCTTGAACAAAAAATAGCATCCCTGCGCAGGCAGAAGCTCCTAATAGAGGTATAATTGTGGGGACTTCAAAGGATCCTTTTGGTTCATTTTTCCTTGTTTTAAGAATGATTAAAGCCACATTGACCAGAAAAAAACAAATAAGCAAAAGTAAGCTTGTCGACTTAGCCAGAGAAGTTATGTTTCCAGATAGTGCAAGGGTTAATAGAATTATGAGTATAGTAAGAGTCGCAATATAAGGTGTTTGTCGAGTCGAATGAACTTTTGCAAGATTCATGGGAAGTAGCTTTTGCTTAGCCATTCCGTACATAAGTCGCGAACCCATGACAAAGTTAAGTAAAGCCGTGTTAGCCACTGCAAACATGGCAATGACCGAATAAGCTGAAGATGGGAACCAAGGAGCGGCAACTTTCATGACATCAACTAATGGCTGCTTTGAGTTAGCTAGCTCTGCTGATGGAACAACTGAGACTGCAATTATACTGATAAGCATATAAATCAAAGAAGCAATTGATACCGATAGTAAAAGCCCCAAAGGTAGATTGATTTTCGGACTTTTGACTTCTTCAGCAATATTGAGCATGTCTTCAAAGCCAATAAAAGAATAAAAAGTTAACACAGCACCTGTTAAAATAATTGAGAAACTAATATCACCATTAGGATTAGAAATGGTCTTGGCATCCAGATAATCAACTGATCCCACAAATTTCAGTCCCACAAAAATGATAATTGCTAGACCTGCTAATTCTATAACGGTACAGACAGCATTGGCCCACATCGATTCTTTGATTCCCCAAAAAACAATAAAGGCAAGAGCTAAAGAAAATCCAATAATGACAACGGGCAGTGGAATTTCAAAAACAAACAGACCTTGAAAATATCCAGAAAATACCCGAGTAGCTGTGGCCATAGAGGTTAGGCCTGAGGCTAAAATGGCAAGTCCTACACCGTAGGAAAGCCAAATCCGCTGATAGGCTTTTTGAGTAATAAAAGAAGCCCCACTTGCGACAGGATATCTAGAGCCTAATGAAGCGTAAGAAAGTCCTGTAAGGCCTGCAGCAATCATGCTGGCAAAAAAAGCCAACCAAATGGCATTACCCATTTCACCCGCAGCTTTGCCAACCAAACCGTAGATTCCAGCTCCTAATATATCACCAACTCCAAACAAAACGAGTGCTGAAAGTCCAATGGTGCGTTGAAGCTGTGTGGTTCCTTGGGTATTCATAGATTTACCTTTCTTGGATACCCAACTACAATAATCTATAAATGTCTTTAAAAATTTCACGAATTCTTCATGCAGGATATATTTTCACTTATGGTCAAACAAATATTGTTTTTGATCCAATTTTTGAAAATCCGTTTAGTCAAAACTGCTACGCATTTCCTAATATCAAATTCGATTACGATAAAATCAAAAAACTACGATTTGATGCAGTTTTTATTTCTCATTATCATGATGATCACTTTTCTTTAAAAAGTTTAAATTTAATTCATCGTGATACGCCTATTTACATATATTGTATTTTTGAAGAGATTATTAATTTAATTCAGCAACTAGGATTTAAAAAAGTTTATCAAATAGGAGTCAATGAAAAGGTCACAATTTCTTCTTTTGCAATTACGTCTAGAAAAGCTCTGGATGCAGCAGTGGATAGCTTATTTCAAATCGAAATTGAAAATTTAAATATATTAAATGTGGTCGATTCTTGGATCGATGATGACACTTTAAAAAAACTAGAAGATTTAAAGCCTTGGAACCTTATTCTTTGGCCTTTTCAAAAAATGCAAGAACTAGAAGTTCTGGCGCCGGACCGATTTCCTTTACAAGCGTCTGAACTTCCTGATGAATGGATTGCACAGATTAAGATTCTTCAGCCACAATCTATAATTCCAAGTTCGTGTCAATTTAAGATGGAAGAGGGCTCTTGGTATAATAATGCTTTTTTCCCGATCAGCTATGAAAAATTTCAGCATGATATTTTAAAAATTTTGCCACAAACCAAGATTATCAAATTGAATCCAGGGCAAAGTATAAATTGGAATGGATCTGATTTTGTAAATTCAAAAGCTTCAGACTGGATTGATCCTATTGGGGATCAGAATCTTGATTACCAATATAAACCACATGCGATTATCCCTGACACGAAATCCATAGCAAAAAATTTCCCCGATCTTCAACCAGATCAAAAGTTAAAAGTTCTGAATTTCTGTCGAATTGAAATTTTGAACTTATTCAATACATTAGAAAAAAGTGAAGATAGCTATTTTAATTCGGATCTTACTTGGTGTTTGATTTTATGGGACAATTTAGGTGAAAAAACTGAATTTATCTACCAGATACAAAACCATCAAATTTCGCTTATTTCAAAGGCAAGCCAATATGATTGGACAACAGAAATACCAATATTTAAACTTTATAGTGCTTTAGAAAATGCTGAATCTTTGACCTCTATCTATGTTAGAATTAATGGATCACAATTCGAAGATATGATAGACGATCCACTGCTCAAGTGCTTGTACAATGGGAAAGTGGCAAGTTATCAGAAATCTCAACTGAAAGACTTAACAATTAATTTATAAAATACTGTCAATATTCTTTTCATTATTTTCAACAATCTATATTTGATTCGTGAAGCGAACCCAAGTCAGCAAATTGTAAGATTTTGGTTTATACTTAGAATATGTCATTACCAGCAAAAATTAACACTTACCGAGTGCTAGAAAAAATTGCTGAAGGCGGTATGGCAGAAGTCTATCTGGCCCAATCTCAAGGTGCCAGTCACGTCAATAAGTATGTGGCCATAAAAAGAGTACTATCACAATACAAGGATAGCCCTGAATTAGCTGGAATGTTCAAAGATGAAGCTCAAGTTTCTATTCAGCTAAGGCATCCTAATATTGTGTCGGCCTACGATTTTGGAATCGAAAACGGTCAATATTATCTTGTCATGGAATATGTTCCAGGAAAAACTTTGGCACAATTAAGGCAAGAGCTTTTTAATAAGCAAATTGCATTTCCATTAGAATATAGTCTTTACATTATAAAAGAAGTGGCTGGGGCATTAAACTACGCTCATAATTTTAAGGATCTTCAGACTGGAAAAAATCTTAATCTTATTCATCGTGATTTGAGTCCTCATAATATTTTAATTGGTTATGATGGCAGTGTTAAAATTATTGATTTCGGAGTGGCAAAATCTGACCTAAGTGAAAATAAAACTCATTACGGAACTATCAAAGGAAAGCTTGGCTATTTGAGTCCCGAGCAAGTTCTTTACAAGCCAGTTGATTATAGATCGGATCAGTTCTCTTTAGGCATTATAATGTGGGAACTTTTGACTTGCCAAAGGCTATTTAATTCTCAAAAACAAGATCTTTACTTTGAACAGCTTAGAGATTTTACGATGCCGGATCCGTGCATAATTAATCCTAAAATTGATAAAGAAATTTTAGAAATACTTAGACAGCTTTTACGTAAAGAGGTCTCTTATCGATTTCTATCAACAAAAAAACTATATTCAGATCTTAATCACTACTTAAACTTAAGAAATCCAGATCTTTCAAGTGACGAATTATCTTACTTTATTCTTAAAAGTTTACCGGAATGGTCATTATTTGAAAAAAAATATCAGAAGAATAATATCGAGCAGGACAAAACCCAATTAATTGATTCAAGATATGGTCCTACTCATCTAGTTAGAATTAAACAATCATTTAAAGTCATTCAAGGTTAATTATGAATATATCATTTTGGTTTAAAAAAATGAAATCTTATATAAAATTCTATTTAGATAGAAGTTTATTTATTATACCAGAATTGACATTTGATAGTAACTTTAGAATTCAATTAGCTTCCACCAAAGAAGATTTTGATCAGGCCATCGGGTTATTAAATGAAGATTCAATTGCTAAGTCAAATCACCAAGTCAGACATCCTCTTCTTATGTTTTTACCACAGTCTGCCACAATCATTGTAAAATATAAGAATACTATAATTGCAACAGCCACTTTAGTCCAAGATACAAAACTAGGGTTTTTCTGTGAAAAATATTATGGAAAAGAAATCCAAAATTTACGTAAACAATCTAGGCAACAGCAGGTTGAAATTTCCTATCTTGCTATTGATGCAGGATTTAAAAAGTCATCATTAGCAATATTACATCTAATAATGAAATTTGCTATCAATTACACTCGAAAGCAACTTCATCTGAATTCTATTTTAATATCTGTTCCACCTGTTTTAGAATCCTATTTGTTTGATAAGTGGAATTTTCATAAGGTAGGACAATTGATTCAACCTACATCGATGCCGCAATCAAAACTTGTTCTTATGCAGCTTAATTTATCAAACCATGAATATAGAAACTTAAAAAAACTTACTCCTAGCAAAAAGGTATCTGAAAATGTTTCGCTCTTCATTTCGAAAAGAGACAAAAGATTTGAGTATCCTGTTTTGCCATTAGGACAAATTATTTACCCTGTTATGACGCCTGAGATGTTAGAATATTTTTGCATCGAAAAGACCCAGCTTTACGCTGAACTTAATTTGCGAGAAAGACAGGTTTTTTTAGAAATTTACATTCAATTTTATGGCTTTGAATTAATGAAGTCTTTTTTAAATATTGAATCTGAAGTGCATATCAAAGAGTTTCGTCTTCCGATACAAACACATGTCTCTGTCAGATCTGGTAACGATTATTTTTTTGGAACTATTCGTGATCTATCTACTACGGGTTGCTATTTTGAGCTACCAAGAAATTTTTCTATTCATGATCAAAAAATTTTTCTGACATTCAAAATTGGTGATCTTGAGCTCAGTGTCCATGGTCAAACCATTTGGCAAAACAAAGCTCAAAATGTCAGGTACAGAGAAGGTTATGGAGTTCGATTTGATAATCCCTTGTTGCAAATCAATGAAGAGGTTAAAACCTGGTCGACACGGCTGCATAAGCTTGCCAATTAATTGTTGAATCTTTAATCTTAATTTATGAATTTAAAAATCAGTCGCCGAAGTATTATTAAAGGTCTAATAGGACTTCTGGGAAGTGTCGGAATTTTATCTTATTTCAAACTCAATCAAGGTAATAAAAATATGATTAAAAAACAGTTTGCATTGGATTTTCAGTGGAAAACTCAGGAGCCATTTTTATTTTGTGTTCATCACGATGATCACTATCCAATGGGTACTAGTGATTTCGGACCAGATAAAGCTCATCACACGGGACGAGATATGGGGCAAGATTTTCAAATCAAAGATGGTTTTCGCATGTACCACGGAGAAGTGGTTCCGGGGTTTCCAGTGCATCCTCACCGAGGTTTTGAAACCATCACAATAGTTAGAAAGGGATTTGTTGACCATTCCGATTCTATGGGTGCTGCCGGTCGGTACGGTGAAGGTGATGTTCAGTGGATGACAGCAGGCTCAGGTGTGCAACACTCAGAAATGTTTCCTTTGATTAAAAAGGATGCAAATAATCGCCTTGAGCTTTTTCAAATATGGTTGAACTTACCTAAGAAATCAAAAATGACTAAGCCACACTTCACTATGTTTTGGAGTGAAAAGATTCCTCTGATCAGTCTCAACAACAAAACAGTTCAGCTTTCACTTATTGCTGGATCATGGCAAGATGTTCAGGCTCTGCCTCCGCCACCTGATAGTTGGGCAAGTCATGAAGATAGCGAAATTGCCGTTTGGTTAGTAAAAATGAAAAAAGGATCAGAATTTACTATCCCTGAAACTCGGCAGGCGGCTTCTAGAACTTTGTATTTCTTTGATGGGGATGCTCTAAACTTAAATAATATCAAAATAAATTCTAAATCAGGTCTTGAGCTTGATAGTCAATTTTCAGCCTCCATTAAAGCGGACTACTCTGATATTGAATTTTTGATGTTACAAGCCAAGCCACTTGGTGAACCCATTGTTCAGCATGGTCCATTTGTTATGAACTCAAAAGAAGAAATAATTCAGACCATTCAAGATTATCAAAAAAATCAATTTGGTGGTTGGCCATGGCCAGTGGCTGAAATGGTACACGGAGATAAGCTTGAAAGGTTTGCTAAGTTTCCTGATGGTCGAGTTGAAAAACCAAATTCTTAGATGCGAAGTAGAATCAAACATTAAAATGATTTATGAATTTTGGAATCTACGGGAACGGCAAAGCCATCAAATACATACTTCTTGTAGCGACCTTCACCAATTTTTTTTGAATTGATTTGAACATCGACTAAAGTGGAAAATCCGATTTGAACAGCCATAAAAGCCAAGCGCAACAAAGTTTCATTTTCATCTTGGCAGTCTGAAACAGTAATGGGCTTTTGCATTCTTCTTATAAATCGGGTTTCAGTTCCCTGTTCTTTTCTGTAAATGTTGACCTGTTTGGCTTTTTTAAGAGTTTCTTGCAATCGGTCGATTTCCTTAGAGGCATAGCTTAGATTGCAG
The DNA here is from genome assembly GCA_001464795.1 of Bdellovibrionales bacterium Ga0074139. GTDB lineage: Bacteria > Bdellovibrionota > Bdellovibrionia > Bdellovibrionales > Bdellovibrionaceae. The sequence goes on along the minus strand of LNEB01000011.1, from coordinate 155,280 downwards.
CTATGACAAAAAGCCTTATTTTGCAAAGCTTCAGGTATAAAATTAAAAAAATCGAAGCTGTCTTCATCTACAAAAGTGGCACAGGTTTTACAGGTCGCCATATGACAGTGGCCACATAATAATTCTGTCTTATTTTTATCACATGAATGACAAACTAATTTTTCCATATATTGATTTATTGTATCTTTGGTTTGAAACCAGGTTTGGCTAAAATTTCAACGTAGAATGAAACTTTTTGAGTTGCTACTATTTCTGTAATTTTATCTTTAATTTGTAATACAGTGATGGAACTAGCTAAGTTTTCAGTTTCACCAAAGCGACAATCGAAATCCCAAAAGTCTGCTGCTTCTGGAAGTGTTTTACGTCTTTCGCGTGCTAAATATTTGTTAATTTCGTAACGAATGGCTTCGACTTGTCGATCCGGTTTCTTATTGGGTACATTGACTTGAAATAACTTTTTCATAGACGAATTTTACATTAAATTCGTTATATTAGGTCAATTTTGTTTATTATTGTGTTTTTTTCAATCGATCAGTTGTCTAACTTTTTGACGTTTGAGGATTGATTTCATCGTTTATAAATTTCTCTCATATCAAAAGATTATATTTGTTATAAGGCCCCATCACTAATCAAAAGGGGTATCTATGAAATTTGTTAATAATATTGTGAAGCCAGCTTTACTTGTTACCACTGCTGTTGCATTAACAGCGTGTACAGGAAGCAAAAAAGAAGAAACTAAGAAAGTTAGCACTTCGAATGTTTCTGGAATTATGTCAAATGCTCAACTTTCGAACGCAACAAAAGCTGAAAAGCTAGCTGCGATTGCCGAGCAGCTGTTTACTTTAACAAATTTCATGCACTCAGTAGAGCTTGCTGATATGGCTTTGTCCTTAGATCCTAATAATGCAAAAGCTTTGTTCTACAAAAAAGCAGCTGCTCCCATGATGAATTTAAAGGGCCTCGTGACTCGCGTACAGCCTCAATTAGACCTCGTTCAAAAGGCAGAACTTCAAAAGCAAATCGATAACTTTCCTGATTCAGCTTTAAAAACATTTTTACTAGACGGTAAAGAAGACATTCGCTCTGAAAAAGACATGCAAGTGTTTTTAGACCTTTACATCACAGCCATGAACGACATGCGTGTTTTCCTTAAAAATAACAAAAACATCGAAATCACATTAAATGCTAATGATTGGTCATGGACAGGCTTTCTTGCTCGCGCTAACGAAGAGTGTGGAGTTGATTATACTTTTGATGGCCAAATTGAAGAAGTTCAATGCCCATTGAAAAAAGCAGGCGAAATTAAAATGAATGCAGCTGATATGGAAGCGCTTCAACATATGTACGGTGGAATGCAATTCTACTTCAGCTTGTTAAATGCTTACGATCTTTCTGGTGTTCAAGCTTTAAGCCAATTGCCTGAAGATAAGCGTGAAAGTATGACATCAAAAGAGACTTTCAACTTTCTTTCTCAGTTTAAAGATTTTGGAGTTTACCGAGCCAGTTCTCAATTGGATAAAATTGCTGAAATGGGACTAGATTTTACACGTGCTGCCAAGTGGGCTTTCACAATGCAAAGTACGTTGTGTAAAAAGGGTTATGAGTCCGTAAAAAATAGACCAGGATTTTTGTTCAATAAAGGTTTATGCATGGACATCGAAAATCCACAGGAAGCTTCAAAAGAACTCGCTTTAATTGAGCTTGTTTTAAATGGTGGAGCCATTCCAATAAAAGATGATAACGGTGATTCGACTGGTATTATGGTGAAGCCCGTACTTCTTTTCACAAATCCAGTTAAAGACATCAAAGCTTTGAAGCCAACCTTTGAGACTTGTAGCAATGACTCTTACATTGAGGGTATTACATCAATCACAGATCCTACTCTCAACGGTGTTTTTCCTGGTGGAGAGTTGAACATGCTACTTAAATCAAGTCATGATTCAAACTGTGCTGAAAGTGAACTTTACTAAATATGAATTTAATTTTGAAACTCTTGAAGTTTCATTTACGAGCAGGCTTAGCAATAAGCCTGCTCTTTCCATTTTTTGTTAATGCTTCAGGTTTTGCCAGCGGAAAAAAACTTAATATTAGTTCCTGTAATTCAAAAAATGTCTGTTACAGATTAGAATCTGAAAAAATGCTAACAAGTCAGATTTCACCCATGTGGAAATTTTATGACGGGCATATAGTAATTAAGTCAGATAAAAACCAAAGAATCAATTTTAGTGATGCCACTTGGGAACAGGATTCGCAGACTTTTTACTTTCAATCTCAAACTGAAGAGTATTCTTTTAATACTTCAACAGGTGAGCTTAAAAAATTTCGCTAATTCTTAGATCTTTTGTATTCTAGATATTCTTCATAAGTGCAGTGATTATCATAGACTATTGTTTCATCGATTTCGATCACACGATTCGCAACTGTCTGGATGAGCTCATGATCATGAGAAGTAAATAGAATTGAGCCTTTGTATTTTTTAAGCCCTTCGTTAACAGCTGAAATGCTTTCTAAGTCTAAATGATTTGTGGGTCCATCAATCAATAATACATTAGCCCCCGAAAGCATCATTTTTGAATACATGCATCTGGCTTTTTCACCACCCGACAAGACGGAAGGTTTTTTTAAAGCATCATTACCACTGAAAAGCATTTTTCCTAAAAAACCTCGAATGAAGGATTCGTCCTTTTCTTTCGAATAAGGCCTAAGCCAGTCAACGAGTGAAGAGTCTTCGGTTTGGAAGTATTTAGAATTATCTGATGGGAAGTAATTTTTTGAAACGGTAATTCCCCAGGTGGCCTGGCCTGATTCTGGACGGGTTTCACCAGCCAAAATATCAAGTAGTAATGTTTTAGCGAGGTCATTTTTTCCGATAAGAATGACTTTATCACCTGTTTTAAGATTAAAGCTTATGTCTTTTAAGATCCTTTTGCCTTCAAAACTCTGATTCAATTTTTCAACCGTCAGAACGTCCTTGCCAAGTTCTTTAGCTATATCAAAGCCAATAAAGGGCTGCTTGCGGCTTGATGCTGGTAAATCATGAAATTCCAGTTTTTCTAATGTCTTTTGTCTTGATGAAGCCTGCCGAGATTTAGAAGCGTTAGCACTAAAGCGGGCAATAAAGGCTTTCAGCTCTTCGGCTTTATCAGAGCTTTTCTTGTTCTGATCAGCCATGAGTCTTTGACTAAGTTCACTGGCCTGCTGCCAAAAAGTATAATTGCCAGAGTAAACTGTGACTTTTCCATAATCAATGTCAGCAATATGGGTACAAACTTTATTGAGGAAATGTCTATCATGGGAAACAACTATCACTGTATTTTCAAAATTCAGTAAAAAGTCCTCTAGCCACTGAATAGCAAATATATCTAGATGATTTGTTGGCTCATCGAGAAGTAAAATATCAGGTTTACCAAACAAGGCTTGAGCTAGCAGAACTTTTACTTTTTCTCCGCCTGTGAGTTCTTTCATCTTCATTTGATGTAACTTTTCAGGGATAGCAAGACCTGCTAACATAACGGCTGCTTCTGATTCCGCTTCCCAGCCATTGAGCTCAGCAAATTCAGTTTCAAGTTCTGATGCCCGAATTCCGTCTTCATCATTAAAATCAGGTTTAGCGTAAAGCGCATTCTTAGCTTCCATGACTTTGTAAAGCTTTTCGTTACCCATTAGAACCGTGTCCAAAACAGTTGTTTCATCATAGGCATAATGATCTTGTTTCAAAGTTGAAAGACGTAAATTAGATGGGATGTTAACTTCACCAGTATTGGGTTCGATTTCACCAGATAGAACTTTAAGAAAAGTTGATTTCCCTGCTCCGTTGGCACCAATCAGGCCGTAGCAATTAGAGGGTGTAAACTTAACATTTACATCTTCAAAAAGTTTTTTTCCACCAAAGCGTAAACTGACGTCATTTGTAATAATCATGGTCAGCTGTATAACTGAAATCATTTACAAATTCGAGTTCTGATTCAAGTCCTATGAATTAAATACCTACCCAATTGGGGTATCTAATGCCATGATTTTGAACAAGATGGTTCAGAAGATTGGCTCTGTATTTAGGCCCCAATTGTTCATTTATTTAATTCGAGCTTTAATTCCAAGTTGGAACTTTTTTGATCATGTGAACTACCAATTTGGCCTGGAATTCAAAGTTTCAGGTTCAGAAAAATGGGAAAATGTAACTTTTCAAAGAAAAAATGACCTCTTTGGCCTTTTGATAAATCCTGAAATTAATATGGATATGGCTCAGGTCAATATCATCGAGCATTTTGCCTACGATATTCAGGATCTTATTTTTAAAGACCCTAAAATTCGCTTCAAGGACGTCCAAAGACTGACAAGTTTTAAGTTATTAAAATCTGTACTCAGAATTCAATTAAAAAACTATCAGATTGCACACTCAACAATACAATTCAAGATTGTGGCAACCAACTTAAATGAAATAAAAGACATTTATATTTCTGATTGGGTTGATGTGGGTGAATCTCTTTGATTGATCTTGAATGGACAATTTTTTTGACGCTTAAATTGACTTCAATAACATTTATATTGAGTGGCTTAGAGTTCTTAATTTTGAAGTCCAACAAAAGCTTTATGATGATATGGAGTTTTGACAATTTGAGAAGCGAGCTTGAATCAGGCCTGCCTCTTCCACCTTCTTGGATCAGTATGATTTTTAGTGATTCTCATTTTAAGTATCTAGTCACTTTACAATTGATTTCAGCCACCTTGCTATTTTTTTATTCCCAATGGGTTTTCGTGCTATTTTTGCTTATTACACATTTGATCATCTGTATTCGCTTTCGCGGCACATTCAACGGTGGAAGCGACATGATGAAATTTGTTATTTTAACAGGAGCTTTATTTCTAACTATTAATGAGAATCCGATGATTCAAAAGTTAGGGCTCTATTATGTCGCAATTCATATGTTTCTTTCCTATTTTAAGGCAGGCTGGTCAAAGTTGATGATACAAGATTGGCGAACAGGAATGGCGATTCCTTCATTTCTAAGTCGAAGTCTTTTTTTAAAAGCAAAAAGGTTATCAGAATTTCTTTTGCAATATCCCTTATTAAGTCAGACTTTTTCTTGGTTGGTCATAGTTTTTGAGCTTGGAATAGTTGTTCTTATTTTTCAGCCGCAACTGACTCCGCTGTATTTTGCATTAGCCATGGTTTTTCATTTCACGAACTATGTATTTTTTGGACTCAATCGATTCTTTTGGATTTGGCTGTGTGGCTGGCCGGCTTTATTTTATTTAAAAATCCTCTAGTCCTAGTAAACTTTTGCAGATTTCCATTAGTGCATGAATTTCATGAATATGCTGATGGATTTTTTTTAAGTCTTTTTCATCGATATCTTGTTCCAGTGCCGCTTTCACAATGGGATGTTTTTTAAGCCATGCCCCTTGCCTGGCTGCATAGGTTTCCGGAATCCCAGCCCTGATAGCCGCTTGCCTGGCGTTCCCGTCGACAAGAAATTCGGATAGAAATTTCAATGTTTCCAGGGTCAGAACGTTTTTATGAGCTTTGAGCCTTGAGGAAAATCCCATTTGTCGAATTCGCATCCTAAACCTCTGATTTATGCTAAGTGAACTCACTTAAAAAGGACATTTCTCGTGAGCTCATTTTCTGATTTCCAATTATTACCTACTTTACTCGAATCTCTTGCTGAAAAAAAACTAAAAGTTCCAACAGAGATTCAAAGTCGTGCCATACCATTGATGCTACAGAATAAATCAGTGGTGGGAATCTCACAGACGGGTAGTGGTAAGACTCTTGCTTTTTCGCTTCCCATCCTTCACATGATTAAATCGTTGGAATTGGCCGGTGATGATATCCAAGAAAATGCAAAGCCTCGAGCTGCGATTATTGTTCCCAGTCGTGATCTTGGTGAACAAGTCTCTAAAGTATTAAAACTTTTCACTCACAACACAAGACTACGAGTACGAACTTTATTGGGTGGCACGACACTTGAGGTGGCAAAGAAAAATATTAGTGGAACCTTTGAGATTTTGATTGCGACCCCAGGAAGACTTGTCCAGCTTTGGGAGCGAGACTTGATTAATTTAGATGATGTCAGAGTTCTAGTTTTTGATGAAGCCGATCAAATGCTTGATCCAGGATTTTTGTCTGAAGCTAAAAAAATTGCTTCAGCTTGTTCTGAAGATAAACAAATGGCACTTTTCTCTGCAACGATTTCACTAGGTATGCAAAAGTTAATGACTGAGCTTTTTTCTGGAGCTGAAATTTTGAAAACTGAGGGCAGCCACAAAGTTGTTTCTACTTTGAAAACAGTTAATCAAACTGTTGTCGATGGCAAAAGAATGCCTGTACTAGAAAAGATTTTAGCTCAGCCAGTGACTGGTGGGACTTTGATTTTTACTAACACCCGTGAACAATGTGATAAGTTGGCCGAAGAGCTCCATCAAAAGGGTTATAAGTGTCTTATCTACCGAGGAGAAATGGACAAAGTGGAAAGACGGTCCAATCTTAAAGCCTTCCGTGATGGAAAAGCTGACCTCTTGGTTTCCACTGACTTAGCTGCTAGAGGCCTGGATGTTGACCATGTGGGTCGAGTTATTAACTATCACTTACCCAAAGAGATGGAAAACTATTTGCACAGAGCTGGTCGAACAGCTCGAGCAGGCCGTAAAGGCACGGTTATAAATCTAGTCACCGAGAGAGATAGCTCATTGATCCAAAGGCTTAAAACTTGACCTTTCGGGGTCTTATCTTACAATATCAAAACTCAAAATTGAGAGGACTAAAAAATGAAAGCAGTTACTGAATTTCCAAACGTTACTTTAACTAAAGGCCTTGCCGCTAAAAATACATTAGCCGCAGAAGGAAAATCTCCTGAAGAAATTCAGCAAAGCATTGGTGAATCATTTAAGTATGAAGCCGAAAAGTTAAAATATTTTCTAGCAGCTTTAGATGTGGCAGCCCAAAACACAACAAACCTACGCCGAGTACTTGTTGTTGGACTTGCTGAAAATGAAGTGGCACCTGCAAAGGCTATTAAAGTTGAAGAGCACTATTACTTACCCGAGTTTTTAGTTATGGCTTCTGCAAAACCTGCAGATGGTAAAGATGGCAAGGGTGGTCGTAAAGGTGGCAAAGGCAAAGGCGGACCGAAAAGTTCACCTTGGGGTTTGTCTCCTGAAGAAGAAGCAGCCAAGAAAAAAGGACCAGCTAAGGCTTAATCAAAATGAATCTTTCGAGCTTAGAAAAAACGGGTGATAAATTTAATTTAGATCTGTTTTTTCAAGCTCGGGAGCTCTGTATGAAAACGGTTGAATCTGTTATATCGATGATTCAACCCGGGTTTACTGAAAGACAAATCCAAGACCTCTTCAAACAGTCTTTCTTAGAAGTTGGAATCACTCACTTCTGGCATCCAACTCAAGTTCGCATCTCATCCGATACAATCAAAAACTTTCGTGAAACTTCAGACCCAGAACTTAAATGTGTAGCTGGTGATATTTGTTTTGTTGATCTGGGTCCAATTATTATGGATCACGAAGCTGACTACGGACGAACATTTACAGTTGGCTCTGATAAAAAGAATCCATTAATTATAGCTTCCCATGAAATTTTTGAGAAAACAGCACAGGCTTGGAAAACAACGGGCCTAACTGGAATAGAACTTTTTGAGTTTGCTCAAAAATTAGCTCAGTCCTACGGTTATCAGCTCAATTCCAATATGGCTGGTCATAGGGTTGGTGATTTTCCACACAAAATTTATTCATCGCAGAAACTTTTTGAACTCGACGCAGTACCATCAGACCTTTTGTGGGTATTGGAAATCCATTTAATCGACATCAACAATAGCCGAGGAGCCTTTTTTGAAGATATATTAATGAAATGAAGAATGTTTTTGTTTCATTAATAGTGCTTTTATCTTCACAGGCCTGGTCTTTTGATAATTCAAAATTTAATTTTCCTCAAGGTGAGCTTCAACTTCTTCAATCTGAAAAAACCTTGGGACTTTACTTTCAACTGAAACCTGAATGGCATATCTACTGGAAAAATTCTGGTGATTCAGGTGCAGCTCCTATTTGGAATTGGAAGTTGATCGGTGCAGAAATAACAAAAGAGCTATGGCCTTCTCCACAAAGAATTCCAGTGGCAGGTTTGGTTAACATTGGTTATTCCAATGAAAGTCTGTTTTTGTTTCATTTAAATGCTAATGGACAGGTCAGTGCTGAGCTGGATCTTGAGTTTCTTGTGTGTAGGGTGGAATGCATTCCTTATTTCACTAAGCTCACAAAAAGTTTTTCTATAAAAGATCAAGATGCTCGGTTTGAAAAACTAAAAAGTAATTTCAATTATGTATTAGATCCTTCACCAGTAGGTTTACAATTTGTGATCTCTTCTCAAAATGAAGAAGAACTGGTCGCAAACTTAAAATTGCCATTTCAAGCAAAAAATCTAGAAGTCTTTCCTGAAGATGGTCAGTCTTTCAAAGCAACAACTCCAAAGCTTAATCCTGAAGGTGATTTAATTTCTGTTATTTTAGATTTGCAAAGTAACTCTAAGAAAGATCTGACTGGCTCGCGGTTTTTGGTTGTGGTCGACAATCAATCTTTTGAGGTCAATCTTGAAAAAAAAGAAGTTCATTTATTTATTATCTTAATGTGGGCTTTTTTTGGTGGATTGATTCTTAATTTGATGCCCTGTGTGCTTCCAGTTTTATCAATCAAAATTTTAAGCTTTGTTCAGCATAGCCAATCTTCAAAAGAATTAAAAATTTCAGGTTGGCTTTACACTATTGGAGTTCTAGTTTCCTTTTTAACTATTGGTGGATCATTATTAATCCTACGTGCAGGTGGTGAGCAAATCGGATGGGGCTTTCAACTTCAATCGCCTGTCATAGCAGCCAGTCTTGCTTTAATTTTTCTTTGGGTTGGATTTAATTTCCTAGGCACTTTTGAAGTGGGGCAAACATTAGCAGGTGTTGGTTCACAAAATAAAAGTGGGGCATTTTTAACCGGTGTTCTAGCCACAGTCGTCGCAACACCTTGTACAGCTCCTTTTATGGGAGCAGCCCTTGGGGCCTCTTTAGCATTGCCAAGTCTTCAAACCATGCTGGTATTTTTGGGGTTGGGACTAGGAATGGCCATTCCTTTTTTATTTTTAGCCTATATGCCTGCGGCCCTCAAGTTTCTACCTCGGCCTGGACAGTGGATGGTCACCTTAAAAGAATTTTTGGCCTTTCCTATGTTTGTCACTGTGATTTGGCTGTTGTGGGTTTTGTCTCAACAGGTCCAAACAGATAATTTATTAGTCCTAATTCTTGTCTTTTTATTTGTTGGCTTTTGGATTTGGTTGGCAAGAAGAGTAAAAAGCGAAAGATGGCAGCAACGACTTTTAATTGTGGGATTTATTATCTCAGTTTTATTAGTTTTTAATACCCCATTTAGTAAAATTGAAAATGAAAACGAGTCAATCGCATCAGTGTGGCAAAATTTTTCACCTGAAAAAATAAAATTGGATCTGCAAAATAAGCAATCTGTATTTATTGATTTCACAGCTGCCTGGTGCATCACTTGCCAGGTGAATAAAAAAGCTGTGCTTGAAACAGAAGAAATTCAAAAGCTATTTATTGATAATCGAGTTTCTATTTATAAAGCGGATTGGACCCACAGAGATCCTGTGATCACAAAAGCACTGGCAGACTTTGGTCGTAACTAGCTGCCTCTTTATGTTTTTTATCAAGCAGGATCTGACCAAGCTATTATTTTGCCTGAATTATTAACGAAAAGTATGATAAAAAATCTATTCAACAATCAACAGGAGGATAGTCGTGAATAAGTTTTTAGTGGGATTACTAACAACAATGTTAATTTCAAGCTTTGGATTTTCAGAAGCAAAAGTGGGTTCACCAGCACCAGCATTTGAAGTGATGGATGCAACTGGCAAAGTGCAAAAGCTATCAGACTACAAAGGTAAGAATGTTGTTCTTGAATGGTACAACAAAGACTGCCCTTACGTTGTTAAGCACTACAGTGTTGGAAATATGCAAAAGATCCAAAAAGAAACGACTGAAAAAGGTTTTGTTTGGTTAACTGTTATTTCTTCTGCCAAAGGTAAGCAAGGGTATCTCGATCAAAAAGAAGCTTTAGCGAATGCTCAAACAGCAGGTGCAGCACCCTCTGCTATTTTAATCGATGATCTTGGAAAAATGGGCCGAGCTTACGGTGCTAAAACAACTCCGCATATGTATTTGATCGATGATAAGGGAATTCTTCGATACAACGGAGCCATTGATAGCAACAGCTCAGCCAGTTCTGCCACGATTGAAAAGGCCGACAACTACATTTTAGCTGCCACAAACAGTCTACTAAAAGGCGAGAAAATTGCTAAAGAATCCACCAAGCCATACGGCTGTAGCGTAAAGTACTAGTTTTTTTTACCAAGTCGCTTATCCGTTACTTGGCCAGGGCCCACAGATTAATAAGGTTAGCATTTTCCAGGATGACCTGTTAATCTGTGGTTCTAGTTATTGCTTCTTTCGACGAGTTTGTGTTCATAGTGTTCATGTCCTCCGGAGTAGCGCTCACAGCCTATAGGAGGTTTTATGAGTAAAAAATTATACGTTGGTAATCTGTCATATTCTGCAACTGATCAGTCATTAGCTGATACATTTTCAGAGTGTGGTTCTGTTCAATCTGCAAAAGTGATCATGGATCGCGATTCAGGTCGTTCTAAAGGTTTCGGATTTGTTGAGATGTCAACAGATGTAGAAGCTACAAATGCAATCAGCCGTTTTCACGGTGCACAACTTGATGGTCGTGCAATGAATGTATCTGAAGCTAAGCCACAAGCTCCACGTGATAACAATCGCGGTGGTGGTTTCGGTAGCCGTTACTAATTTTTAATTAAATTTAGTTTTTAAAAGCCAACCCTAAAAAGGTTGGCTTTTTTTATTTGATAAATCGATCTTCTTTTTAATTTGCTCAATGTGATCCTGATTAGCACGAACTTTAAGAATAACGCCCGTTTCATTGTAGGTTTCATCAAGAACTCGCATGCGTGCACGAATGTCACCAATGATTCCCTTAGATAAATAGGGAATAAATAAATCCTCATCAACCATACTGGTTTCAAAATAACTGAGTATTTTTTCACGAAGCATTTTTAAATCTTCAGGATTTCGCGTTGATATAAAAACAGCTTCAGGAAACTCGGTCTTTAAAGCTTTGAACTGTTCTTCACTTAAATTGTCTCTTTTATTTAAAACAAGCAGACTGGGACTTTCATTAGCACCCACTTCAGCCAGCACTTTTTGTGTGACATCCAATTGAGATCTAAAAGCTGGATCTGATGAGTCCACAACAAATAGAAGCAATGAGGCGTGTAAGGCCTCATCAAGAGTGGATTTAAAAGAGGCTACAAGGTCATGAGGTAGCTTTTTAATAAAGCCCACGGTATCGGACATTAAAACTTTAGGGCGGGATTCTGGATAAAGTGGCCTGATTGTAGTATCAAGTGTGGCAAACAATTTGTCGGCCACTAGAACTTCACTTCCAGTCATGGCTCTCATGAGGGAAGATTTACCGGCATTGGTATAGCCGACAAGGGCCACACTAATTTCTTGGTCTCTTTGAGCTCGTCTGACTTGGTGTTCATTTCCAATTGAAGCGAGTTCATTTTTTAATTCTTTTATTCGGTCACGAATTTTTCGCTTATCAAGTTCGAGCTTACTTTCCCCGGCCCCTTTGCCACCGACACCACCGCCTTGACGATCTTCACCGCCACCAGTTTCACGAATACGTGGGGCCACATAGGTGAGCCTCGCGATTTCCACCTGCAGCCGAGCGGCTTTGGTACGTGCATGGCGACTGAAAATTTCAATGATGACACCTGTTCGATCAAGAACGGGCACTCCGGCTGCACTTTCTAAATTTCTAAGCTGTGAAGGAGAAAGCTCGGTGTCGACGATCACGATTTGTGCAGAACCTTTTTTATCATCTTTTATTGATTCAGAATCATCGGATTCAGTATCGATTGATTCATCAGCATCATCTTCTTCAGTGGGTTTAGCATTTTCAGCCCATTTTAAAGCGGCTTTACTGAGTTTGTGTTCGACCATGGCAGAAATCACTCCTGTTCCACCGGTCCATTCAGCCATTTCCTTAAGCTTGCCTTCACCTAAAACTGAAGCCGATCGATCAGAACTTCTTTTTTGAGTGACTTGGCCCACGACATTGTATCCCAAAGTCGTCACTAAACGAGTGAGCTCTTGCAGCGAACCTTCAAGTTCGGCTGGTGAAACTTTTGGAAGTTGTATTCCGATCAGAACAGCATTTTTTTTTATATTAGAATCCATAGTCATTTGAGGGGTATCTTCTCATTTATTTGCATTGAAGGGAATGTTTTCCTAGTATCAAACTTATGAGTACAGACCAAAATAAAGAAAAACCTTTAGAAATCGCTGCTGATCAGCTTTCTGAGGAGGCACTGAACAGCTTGATTGAGAGCTATATACTTCGTGAAGGCACTGATTATGGGCTGCATGAAGTGATTTTAGAGAAAAAAATGCTGCAAGTTCGTAGACTCATTGATAAAAATGAGGTGAAAATTGTTTTTGATCAAACAACAGAGACTGTGAGTTTAATCACAGCTCAGGATTTTAGACGTTTAACCTAGAAACCAGGAGATTTTATATGAACAAATTTATTAATAGCCCGGACCTGGGCCTTCTTGTATTTCGATTATTTATTGGCCTCTCTATGGCATTCGCACATGGACTTAGCAAAGTTCCACCGTCTTCGATGTTTATTGATGGAGTCGCTGGCATGGGTTTTCCTCTACCCACTCTTTTTGCATGGGGTGCAGGTTTATCAGAACTTTTAGGCGGCCTTTTAATTGCTGTTGGATTATTCACTCGACCTGCTGCTTTATCCCTTGGTGTTACTATGGCTATTGCTGCTTTTGTTGCACACGCAGCTGACCCTTTTGAGAGAAAAGAAATGGCACTATTGTACTTAGTGGCTTGTGTTTTATTATGCTTTCAAGGTGCTGGACGCTTTTCGTTGGACCGCATTTTTCGAAAAAAATAAATTTGGAAACATCTTTTTATAAGTATTCCTTCAAAAAGTTACAAAATTTACTAGCTGATCAGGATATTAATCCTGATCAAGCTCGTCTACTTTATAATTGGCATTACAAAAAAAATCAAACAGATCCTTGTTCTTTGTTTGGCTTATCTGACAAGGCCAAAAACTATATTAGTTCAGGATTTCACTTTAAAAGACCTGAAATTATAGAAATTAAAGAGTCTGATGATGGCACTGTTAAGTTTTTATTTTCTTTAAAGGATCAAAAAACAGTAGAAACAGTATTGATTCCATTCAACAAAAAATACACGGTTTGTTTATCGTCTCAAGTTGGATGTGCAATGAAGTGTGCTTTTTGTTTCACTGGCACACAGGGGCTTAGTCGGCATTTAGAAACTGATGAAATTGTGGGACAGTTTTTAGAAGTTCAAACGTGGTTAACGAAAAATAGGCCATTAGATGATATTATTTTAAATATTGTGTTCATGGGACAAGGCGAACCTTTGCACAATTTTGACTCTGTGAAAGAAGCCTTGGAAATTTTCATTTCTCAATACGGATTAAGTTTAGCTGACCATAAAATTACTGTTTCAACTTCTGGTTATTTGCCTGGATTAAAAAGATGGAAAGCAGAAATGCCATCAGTGAATATAGCTCTGTCCCTGCATTCAGTATTTGATGAAAAAAGAAGTCGTCTGATTCCCATTAATACAAAGTATCCTTTGTCAGAAATTATCCCAATTATCGAATCAATCCCTGAGGGCAAAAAGCGCTTTGTCACTTACGAATATTTACTAATTGAAGGATTTAATGATTCTGAAGAAGATGCTTTAGCGACGGCTCAAATGTTAACAAATACAAAGGCATTTGTTAATTTGATACCTTTTAATCCCTTTCCAGGCAGTGAGTTCAAAAGACCAACAAAAGAAAAAATAGAAGCTTTTTATAGAATAATTCAATCCCACAGAATTCCAGTAACGCTGAGAACAACTAAAGGTGATCAAATTTTAGCTGCTTGTGGACAACTCAATACAAATCATCTTAAACTTAAAGGATGAAAATGAATAAACGTTTCACTGTTTTTACAGTTAGTTTCATTGCTTTATTTTTTATTGGATTTTTTGCTTCTCAGAAAATTTTTGAATCAGTGAAACCAGTGGCTTCAACAGCACCTCAAGAAGTCAGTGAAACCTATATTTCCATGGAAGAGGCTTTTCCTTACGATTTTCCCAAAAATTCCACTTTGTATAATGTTTTAAAAGCACAAGATGTGACAGGCTCAGAAATTCAACAAATAGTAGCTGCTGCAAAACCATTTTATGATCTAGCAAAAATTCGACCTGGAATTCGCTATTCACTTGAATTTGATGAAAGCCCTGACCCTCAGCTTAAATCCATTTCTTTTCGTTTCTCTGGGCTTGAAAGTCTTGTCGTAAAAAAACTGGAATCGACCTGGGTGGCAGAGCAAAAAATTGAAAAGGTAGAACTGAAAACGGCCACTTTTTTTGGCACAGTTGAAACAAGTCTATGGGAATCAGCTTCAAAAGCAAATATGGATGGATTACTAATCGCTGAGCTTGCAGAGATCTTCGCTTGGCAAGTGGATTTTGCTAGGGAAGTTCGAGTAGGTGATCGTTGGAGACTTTCCGTCGAGCAAAAATTTGTCCGAGGCCAACCAGCAGGGTGGGGATCCATTTTATCAGCTGAATATGAAAATGCAGGTCAATCTTTTGTTGGAATATTATTTCGAGTGGACGGTGAAGACCTAGGATATTTTGCTCCTGATGGTTCTAGTTTGAAGCGAATGTTTTTAAAAAGTCCCATTAGTTTTGGTCGCATCACTTCAGGATTTTCACGGAAAAGATTTCATCCTATTTTAAAAGTCAATCGACCTCACATGGGTGTTGATTATGCGGCTCCGACGGGAACGCCTGTGAAAGCTGTAGGTGACGGCCGAGTGGTATTTTCTGGCTGGAGTGGTGGTGGTGGTAACGTCGTTAAGATTCGTCATAACTCCATCTATGAAACGGCTTACAAGCACCTCAGTCGATACGGTAAAAACATTAGAAAAGGCACAATGGTTAAGCAGGGCCAAGTGATTGGCTATGTTGGAAGCACAGGATTATCAACAGCCCCACATTTGCATTTTGAATTTTTTCAAGCGGGAAGATTTGTGGATCCTGTAGGAAAAAAATTTCCATCAGCAGATCCCGTTCCACCTAATTTGATGTCTAATTTTTCGGGAAATGTACCTTATAAAATGAGTCTTTTGCCTTCTTGGGAATCAATCATCAAATATTAATTCAAAGGCTGATCTTTAAATCCTAATCGGCCAATAAAGGGAAGCTTTAAAGCGGGCGAATAGAAATCCACTCCGAATGTCATTCCCAGTAAATTGATCTCAAGTCCTTCAGTGAGGCCGACTGTTATTCCAAAAAGTCCATAAACAGAAAATTGATAACCATATCCTCCCGGACTTTTTTCAAAAAAATTGTTATTAGCTAAATAGTCTTTTCCAATGGCTTCGGGCGGAAGTTCAACTGTAAGCTCGGGCGTATTTCTTATTACATAATCGACAAAGGTATTACTATTGGGTCCTGGCCAAACGGTGTATCGATCGCTGTAGGGATAAGTCTGGATAAGGGCTTTCGTTTTTGCAATTAAGACTTCGGCTTGCTGTCCACGAACTTCAAAAATAACGGTGGGTTCGTGATCATACCAAAATCGATCGGGTAGATCTTCTTTGACAGATAAACTCGAGCCTGCACGACGAAGTCCCCAACTTGTAACTTCGGCCACTGTGTAGCTTGAAGCTGAGTTTTCTTTCCATGAAATCCATGGGTGAATGCCCAAATATCCACGCCATGAAAAAGCACGTGCTGTATAAATTTGATAAATCGCTTCTTTCAGCTCTTCAGGTTTGGGAGCTAGGCCTGCACTTTCCCGCGAAGCTGTTTGCCAATTTTTTGATGTCGTGCAACTAACTGAAAAAAAAGTGATAAAAATTAAAAATAAGTTTTTCAATTTATGTCACTTTCTTAATTCGTAAGCGAATGGGACCTTTAAACTTTGAGGGGTCCACGACCTGTCCTTTTTGTGTGATTTCAATAAGACCCTGATGAACCAGCCGTCTAGCGGCTTGCCTTACTTCTTCCATTTTTACTTTATCCTGTTTGTCATCGGCGGGTAAAACTTCACTAGGACAAATTGAAGAATCTCGACTTCGGGATTGGAGTTTGAGTAAAATTTGTTCTTCTAGTGTTGATTTATTTTTTGATTTATTTTTTCGACAAGCATCACTGCAATACTTTATGGAGTCCCAGTTTTTTTCCCAGGATTTTCTCCATTCCATTTTTCTTCCACAAACTTCACAGTTTTTTTCTAACTGGCTCACTTCCAACCCTTGGTGGAACCATCAGATCTTTGCCGAGAGCAGCGAAATCGATCGATCTTAACCCCGCGAGTTTTTTCATGCTTTAAGTGACCTTGTTCGTTGGCCCTTTTTCGCCAACGCTCGTAGGACTTGCGGTCCAATTGAGTTCTCATGAATTGAACAAATTCATTGGGAGTTAAACCAAACTGGTATTCAATGGAGTCAAAAGTCGAGCGGTCTTCCCATCCCATGCGAACAAGGCGATCTTGATCCTCAAGGCTAAGTTGTTGCCACTTTTCTTTTTTCTTCGATGAAATAGCCATCTAAGCACTCACACTGAATTCAAATGCTTTTTCAGTTTTGACTGAATTCAAAACCATACACGATTGGCTGACTTTGTTTAAAATTCTTTGAGCTTTTTCTTCCTCGATGCATCCAGATAAATGCACTTTAAGTAAGAATGTTTTCATCCAAGGAACACCTTTTTCATCTCGATCCAAAGTAAGGTGTCCCTTTGCGGTAATGTCTTGGTAGTTCAGTTTTGATTTTTCGGCAAAAACTTTAAATGTAGCAATAAAACAATTTGTTAAAGCTAAAACATAAAAGTCTTCAGGACTGAAACCATTTCCAGGACCTTCAAATTCTGGAGGAATGGCAGCACTGACTTTTCCATTGGAAGTTTCAGTGGACCACAGGGTTGCAATTCCAGATGGCGATTGGGATTCAGCAGAAAAAGACATGGGGTATTGAATCATAATGATTTTCCTTTAGTTTTACTCTCAACAGGGGTGCAAGAATTATCGTCACATACGACATTATTTTTTCGTGGCAAATAGGGTCTGGCTTTAACAAACAGATCATAGCCTAAATTAAAAATTGGCCTAAGTGCTTTATTTTCAGCAGACCAATTAAGAGCTTTCCATATTCCTAAGACATTCCAGATTTTCTGAAAGGCCTCAACACCTTCATAAATTTTTCCAGCTTCAATGGCATGAAAACGGGCATGCACACGGTCAGGGTCTAAACCATGGGCTTCGGCTTTGAAGTTGGGGTTGGAAATGTCCACCCATTCAATTAATTCCTGCCTCGGTTTGCGGCGGTAGAAATCAATTTCCATTGAGCATACAACGCATTGGCCATCATAAAAGACTTGAAGCTTGTGATTTTCCATTTGGATAGTTTACAATATCTTAAACTAAAAGTCTTGTGGAAAAATTGCTAATAGTTTCGTAGACTTAGGCACAGCTCAAAAGGTGGTATTAATATGATTATCGTTCATCATCTGACTCGCTCTCGGTCCCATCGAATTTTATGGCTTCTTGAGGAGCTTGAAATACCTTACACGATTAAGACTTATCAAAGACATCCAAAAGCTCAAACGGCACCCCCTGAGTTATTTAAAGTTCATCCATTGGGTAAATCACCAGTCATTACAGATGGTGATCACACAATTGCAGAGTCAGGCGCAATCATTGAATATTTGATTGATCGCTATGGCAAAGGTCGCCTTCGACCTGATGTTGGTTCTGATCAATATCTCAAGTATCAATATTTTATGCATTACACAGAAGGGTCGCTGATGCCCCCCTTGGTGCTAAGTCTTATTTTTAATATGATCCCAAAACAACCCATGCCGTTTTTTATTAAGCCAGTGATGAAAGAAATTTCTAGAAATATTCACAAGCTATATATAAATCCACAGATTCATTTGAACCTCAAATTTCTAGAATCCGAGTTAGAAAAAAACAAATGGTTTGCAGGTTCAGAATTTTCGGCTGCTGATATTCAAATCAGCTTTGCTATTCTTGGTGCACTGACAAACTTGAAAGATAACAAAGCTTATCCCAAACTTCAAAATTTTTTAAAAACTATACAAAATCGCCCCGCTTACAAAAAAGCCATCGAAAAAGGTGGCCCGGTCGATTTTGAATGAAAGTTTTATTTTTTATTTTGCTTGGAACAACATTATATGCTGCAGAGGAATCCCAACCGAAGTGGGATTTTGGAATCGGCTTTGGAGGCGTTCGTTTTGAACAATATCCGGCCTCTGATCAGTACACTCAGCTGGCACTACCTATTCCCACATTTGAATATCGGGGTGATATTTTATATGCCGATGACCGAGACGGAGCTCAGATTTTTTTATTTAGATCTGAAAAATTGAAACTTGAAATTTCAGGTTTTGGTTATCCCCCTCTGGATTCTTCCGAAAATTCGGCACGAAAGGGAATGGAGGATCTTCCTGCATTGCTTGCGCTGGGTCCCCAGCTACTTTATAAACCTGTGGATTGGTTAGAACTCATTTTAGGTTATTATGAAAGTTTAAGTTTAGCTGTCGATAATCAAAAAGCATCTGGTTCGGCATTACAAATGAGAGCTGTATTGAACCATGAATGGAAATCAGAAATTTTAAGTGAGACAAAAATTTTCAATCGTCTTTTTTTTACATCAAGATTTGGATCTAGAAAATTACAAGCTCTTTATTATGATGTAGAAAATCAAGATGCAACAGCGACAAGAACTCAATTTAGAAGTCGATCAGGTCTTTTGAGTCAGGAGCTAGGATATCTTTTGCAGTTTCAAAAACTGCGTTGGAATACTTATGTTGGTTGGGCTTATACAGATTACTCAGATTCCGCCAATAAAAAAAGCCCACTCTTTTTAACAGAGCAGGCTTTTACTTTTTTTATTGGTGTTAATTATATTCTAAAAGAATCAAAAAACTAATTAGCGAGTTTGAACTGTCTGATCGATCCATGGAATAACAGAGCTTACACGTGCATAAACACCATACTTATTAGGTCTTGCACAGCCCTCACCCCAACTAACCACGCCAATTAATACGGGCGAGCCATTAGGTCTTTGTAAATACAAAGGACCGCCGCTATCACCTTGGCAAGAATCGATTCCACCTTGAGGAACACCAGCACAAATCATCTGATCTGTAATTCTGCCGCCGTAAGCGCGGTTACATTCTTGCTGAGAAACCAATGGTAAATTGACTTTTCTTAGAATTGATTCTGTTGACCATCCACCTTGTCTTGAAACCCCAAAACCAGCAGCTGTTGCAATGATTTTTTGCTGAGCTTGATCAGGAACACCAATTTGGCCTCGGCTGAGTTCAACGGTTTGTGTTCTTGCTTGAGAGCTAATTTTGATAAGTGCGAAATCGTAGCCAACACCACTTCCATAATTAGGATGTACTACAATTTTTTCGACTTGAAAGCGCTCGCCTTGGTTTCTTTGGCCTAGGTTATAAGCACCAACAAGAGCTGTTAAACCACGTGTTGATTGACCACGAACACAATGAGCGGCCGTTAGTATCCAGTTTCTTTGTATCAGTGATGCGCCACAAAAATGTCTTCCACCTGATTGAAGCGATACCATAAAAGGTACATCTCCAGCATTTGCGAGTTCCCCTCCCACAATCCGCGGTGAATTTTGAGCCCATCCTGTGCACGAAATAGCAAAAGCTATTAGTAACGTTAATTTTTTCATCCATGTCCCCCTGGTCAATAAGTTTTCAGTCAGGACCAAGGACTTGCAAGACCTAAGACGGGATTTTGGTACTGCGTCATAAAAAAAGGCTGATCCAGAGATCAGCCTTTCTTATGTCATTAAAAAATGAACCAACGTGTAAATTATTTGGCTGTGTCTTTTATCCAGTCAGTCACTGAATTTACTTTTGCATAAACACCGTATTTATTAGGTCTAGCGCAACCTTCTCCCCAACTGACGACACCAGCTAGGACAGTCATGTTCTTCACGTAATCAAAAAC
This sequence comes from Bdellovibrionales bacterium Ga0074139, assembly GCA_001464795.1. GTDB lineage: Bacteria > Bdellovibrionota > Bdellovibrionia > Bdellovibrionales > Bdellovibrionaceae. Next base: position 135,069 of record LNEB01000011.1, on the reverse strand, counting down.
AACAAGTGGGCCTCCACTGTCACCCTGACAAGAATCTTTTCCGCCCTGCGGTAAACCCGCACAAAGCATTTGCTCTGTCACATCCGCGTAACTTTTTAAGCAAACATCAGCGGGCACCAGTGGAACTGTGACTTTTTGTAGTATATCGGAAAGTCTCCAAGCTCCTTCACGAGTGTAACCCCAACCAGCTGTTGTCGATTCGATCACATTGCCATCGGTAATTGAAATTTCATTTTCATTGATTGCAATAGGTGTTGAGCTTGATTTTCCGTCCAACTGAATCAAAGCAAAGTCATAATCCATCGACGAGCGGTTATAACTTGGATGCGTAATAACTCGTGCAGCACGAAATGTTTCTGTTCCTGTTAGAACTTTCTGATTATAAAGACCTGTTACGACCTTAATATTAGATCCACCAACGCAATGAGCTGCGGTAAGAACCCAACTTTCAGAAATTAAAGACCCGCCACAAAAGTGAGACCCACTTTGTAATGAAACGATGTATGGAAATTCTCCTACAAGAGCGTTTTCTCCGCCCACGATAAAAGATTGAATTGGTTTTGCCGCCTGTACAGTTAAAGACAGAGCTAAAACTGAAAGTGCAGTGATTAGTGATTTTGACATTGAATCCCCCTCTTGGCTAATGTCGATTGATTGGTCCATTTACTAGCATTGCGGTTTTTTATGATGAAGGTAGTCCGGTTCATAAAACCTAGCTTAAAATCGCAAGACTTCGGTTTGTGAATTCATAATGAATATGAGAAAAGTAGAGATTCAGGAGGCCTTAGGTCTATATGCGAGTACTTCATTTAGATACGGAAAAAACTTGGCGAGGCGGAGAGAATCAGGTGAAAGCTTTGATTCATGGCCTTATTGGAAAAGTTGAAAAGCAATGGGCAGCTGCTCCTGTTGATAGTATCGCAATTCAAGAAAAAAGATGGGACTGTGAGCTGTTGGCACTTTCCAGTGGTAATCCTTATGATCCAAGAAATATTTTTAAACTCGTCAAAGAAGTTAAGTACAACAAAATTCAAATCATCGATGCGCACTCTGCAAAGGCTCACACATTGGCTTTGTATGTGAAGTCTTTTTGTCCAAACATAAAAGTCGTCGTTCACAGGCGGGTTGATAATAGACCCAAGGACAAATTTCTTACGCGAAAAAAGTATTTAAGTTCAGGTGTTGATCATTTCGTAGCTATTTCATCAGCGATCGCAGACATTTTAATTGCTTATGGTGTGCCTCAAGAAAAAATATCAGTCGTAAAAAGTGCTGTCGATGCTGAGATTTATAACTCCCTCGACCGCAATGATTTACAAAAGAAGATGCGTCTAAAATTCAATATTCCCCAACACTTTTTTATTATTGGAAATGCTTCAGCACTGTCGAATCAAAAAGGTTATCCCACTTTAATCCGTGCAGCCGCTAGGCTTAAAGCTTTAAATCCCAACTTTCGAATATTAATAGCTGGTGAAGGATCTGAAAAATCAAACCTTGAACAACTGGTTCACACATTAGATCTTCACTCACATGTTCTCTTCTTAGGTTTTCTTAAAAATGTTCCTGAATTCTTATCAAGTTTAGATATTCTTGCGATTCCCTCCAACAATGAAGGCTTAGGAACGGTTATCCTGGATGCAATTTTGGCCGGATGTTGTCCGGTGGGAAGTCGAGTCGGGGGCATTCCAGAAATCATTTTGGATCAAAAAACAGGACTGTTAGTCGAAGTTGGTGACCATGAAAAGTTGGCTTTATCATTAAACGAATTGATGCAGAACCCTGAAAAGTTAAAGCAATTAAGCCAAAATGCTAGAAAGCATGTTTTAAGTGATTTTAGCCTAGAATCTATGGTGATGGGTAACTTCGAAATTTATAAAACTTTGACCAAAACCTTTTAGGCATGTCAATCTAGGCCTCTTTTAATAAAGGAAGTATTTATGTCTAAAAAAGATCTTTTTGGTGATGACGTACAAAATGAAGCCAATGATTTTGAAAGTTTATTTGAAAAATCCTTGGACCGAGCTTCTGGTCAAGTTTCAGTCGGACAAACATTTAAAGCAGAAATTTTATCCATTGGCCAAGAAGAGGCTTTTGTTTCCACGGGGACACCACAAGATGCCGTCATGCTAAGAGTTGATCTTTTAGATGATGAAAAAAAATTAAAATATAAAGTAGGTGATATTATAGAAGTCACTGTTCTGCGTGCTCGTGAAGGTGAAATTCGAGTGACTCGAAAAGGTTCAAAAAAGGTGGCAGCAGACATCGATAGTTTGCAAGATGCCTTTGATATGGAGCTTCCAGTGGAAGGACGAGTTCTTGAGGTCGTTAAAGGTGGATTTCGCGTGGATATTCAAGGGCGAAAAGCTTTCTGTCCTATCAGCCAAATCGACTCATCATTTGTTCAAGAGGGTTCAAATTTCGTTGATAAAAAATATGAGTTTATTATTACCCAATTGGATGAGGCGGGAAGAAACATAGTTGTATCTAGAAGAAAACTATTAGATTTGCAAAAAGCTGAAAATGAGGGTGTTTGGTTAGAAAAAAACAAAGTCGGTGATATTCTAGCGGGTGAAGTCACACGTCTTGAAGCTTACGGAGCTTTTGTTAGGTTCTCTGATGGAGTTGAGGGATTGGTTCATGTCTCTGAAATTGGCTTTATCAGGCTTAAGCACGCATCAGAAGGACTTAAGCTTGGTGAAAAAGTTCAGGTTAAGATTATCAAAATGGATGAATTGGATGGCCGCTTAAAAATCTCCCTTTCTATCAAACAAGCCGGTGGTGTGGGTGATCCATGGATGCAGGTTCCTACTTTATTTCCTGTCGGGGCCATCGTGGAAGGTACAGTTGATAAAAAAGAAAACTTCGGACTTTTTGTTCAATTAGCTCCTGGAATTAATGGCTTGCTACCAAAATCAAAATGGAGAGATGCGGCCGAAGGCAGTTCTTTTGAAAATAAAAAGAAAGGTGATCAAGTGAAAGTAAAAATTGATCAGGTTCTTTTCGAAGAAAGAAAAATCAGTTTAGGACTTCCCATTGAAGGTGACGATGAAAGCTGGAGATTGGTATCCAGCCAAAGTACAGGAAATATGGGATCTTTAGCTGCTGCCTTTAATAAAGCCAAAAAGGGCTAAGTATTTAAAATAAGCTTCCACTCTTTAAGGCCAAGTTGGAATTCAAACTTGGCCTTTTCAATTTCAATCTTAAACAAATCAATTTGAATTTGTGATCGATCCTGGAATTGATTTTTAACTAAAGTATAATCAGCTTTTAGTTTTTTATATTTTAATTGAGCAGAAATTATATTTTCTTTTAGGTGTTCCACTTTGTCATCAGAGTAACCTTTAGCTCTGATTTTCATGGACTCCATTTGCAGCCTGGCCTTTAATATTTCAGTGTCTGGAATTTTTCTTAATTTTTTGGCAAGGCCAGCTAGCCAAAGCAGGCGAATCGTCCACTTCGTAGGATCCCACTGATACCATCGAATTCCGTTTCGGTAATCAATTTGAAATGTATGATGGAAATTGTGGTAGCCTTCACCATGAGTTAGGAATGCCACAAGTAAACTGTCTCGGGCACTGACTTTGTCCGAGTAGGTTTGTTTTCCTAAAGTATGAGTGAGGGAGTTGACTAGAAAAGTACTTTGCTGGGTTAAAACAACTCTTAAGCAACCACCAAATAGAAAACCTGCTAGCGGAACATCCATCCAGTAACCAACGAGTGTAGGAAATCCAAAGCTCATTAAAATTGCGATGAGATAGTAATAACGATCTTGATAGTCAACCAGAGGATCTTTTTTTAAATCAGGTGCTGAGATGGTTTGATTCACAGATTCCTTATAAAACAACCAGCCCATATGAGCGTACCAAAAGCCCTTCGTAATTGAATAAGGATCCTCGTCACTATCCACCTTAGAATGGTGACGTCTGTGATCAGAGCTCCATTTGAGTGCCGAACCCTGCCAGGCCGAAGCACCGATCAGTAGAAAGAGAGCCTTTGCAATGGAATGGGCTTCATAACTTCTGTGAGAAAATAAACGGTGATAGCCAGCCGTAATACTAAGATTAGTTAAAAAAGCAAACACAACAGAAAAGATTAGAATTCCAATTGGTAAGCCGTGACTATATATATAAACAGGAACTAATAGGACTGTGATGAGTGGCAATGCTGTTAAAAATAGGGCCGTGGGCCAATAAATTTCTTTTTTTAATATTTTCACGTAAAAACTCCTGACCAAGGTCCGTATGGTAAAACAGATTGGACTATTCTTACCATTAAATAAGATTAATAATAAAATCTGAAGTAACTAATGGGAAAATGTCACAATGCAAAATTCTGATGCATGCAAATTACTAATTGTTGATGATGAATCTGGTATTCGAGAAAGTCTCAAAGATTTTTTTGAACTAGAGGGATTCAAAGTCGCCGACTCTGACGGTGGAATGAGTGCTCTAGAAGTTTTAAAAAAAGATCAATTTGATGTGGTTTTATCAGATATTAGAATGCCTGAAGGTGATGGTCGTTTTTTACTGAAATCCATTCGTGAGCTGAATCCTATCAACCCAATTGTTATCCTCATGAGCGGGTATTCAGATGTGACGGCCGAAGAAGCCTATGCAGAGGGTGCAGTGGCCATTTTGACGAAGCCTTTCAATCCAGTTGAGGTTATGGAAAAAGTGAAAGCCCATCTTCAAGATCAGCAAAACAAATGGAAAAACGTAACTAGTATTAAGCCTCCATTGAAAATTAGCATTAATGCCACGACTGTGGCAGAAGCTATTAAAAGTAATCTCATCAGCTGTGGTCAAAGTGGGATTTTTATTAAAATAAATCCCTCAGGTTACAGAATAGGAACTGAAGTTTGTGTCGAGTTAAGTGAACCCAATACGTTCGGGATTGGTATTATCAGGTGGACCCGAGCTACTGAATCGAATCAGCAGGCCACAGGCTTGGGAGTCGAGCTAAAAAGTGTTTCTGAACCATTTAAAAACCAATTTCTTGAAGCTATTAAAAACCAACAAATCACTGCCATTATTCCACGAAATTAATTTAAGGAGCTTCTATGATTTTAACTACCCTCGAGTATGTGCCCAACCGTGAAATCTTAGAACACTACGGTGTTGTCAATGGAAGTACTGTTAGGTCTAAGCACTTCGGAAAAGATTTTTTTGCAGGCTTCAAAAATATTATTGGTGGAGAATTAAAAGCTTACACAGAGCTCATGGAAGAAACTCGTAATGAAGCAACAGATCGACTGGTTCAAATGGCCAAAGCCAAGGGGGCTGATGCAGTCGTAGGCTTGCGCTTTGGAACCAGTGATGTGGCGGCCGGTGCAGCTGAAGTTTTTGCCTATGGTACAGCCGTGAAGTTGAAGTAGATATGGTTGAACTTGTTGTCACAGCAGGACTTATAACACTTGGCTTTTTTGTCGGTGGAGCCCGCGAAAAAAAACATTTTGCGGAATTAATCATACGTGAAAAAGCTTTGCTTATGAAGCTTCCGACAAGGGCTACCGCGGGAAAAAAAATAACTTCTGGTCAAGTTTTTCTAGTCACAGGAAATGTTGTTGTGGCCTCTGACCACTTTAAAGAATTTGTAGGAAACCTAAAAAGTTTTTTTGGTGGCCGGATGGGACCTCAAGAAGCTTTGATCGACCGAGCTCGAAGAGAAGCGGTTTGCCGGTTAAGGGAAAGTGCACTTAGCCGTGGTGCGACTGAAGTGGTTGATTTACACATCGAAACTTCATACCTAGATCAAAAAGGGGTTGAGGTTTCTGCCTACGCGACTGCCATTAAAGAATGAGCGACTATATTCCAAAACCTGATGCCGAAGGCATCAACTCACCATCCGACGAGTCTCCGGTTAAAGACAGCCTTATCTTGCTTATTGGGTTTATGTCTATTGTGTTTTGTTTATACTTTATTGTCATTTATTTAAGTGATTTTATTCTAACTCGAATCAGTCTTAAAAATGAAATTCACTATGTTGGAAAAATTTGGAATTCATCGAAGCTATCTGAAAATAAACCAGATATAATATTAGAAATCGAAAAGCAAATAGCCAAGCATATTGATTTTCCCATTCAAATTGGAATCCTATGTGATACGGCTCCGAATGCGTTAGCTTTTCCTGGTGGGAAAATACTTTTAACCAGTGGGTTGCTCAAAGAATTAAAAACTGAAAATGGACTTGTTTTTGTTATCGGTCATGAAATTGGCCACTTTGTTAACCGAGATCACATTCGTGGTTTAGGTCGACAAATTATTTTTGGCTTAGGATCTTCATTAATGGGCTTCGAAGGAGTCACAAGCCTGGCCAGTGTACAGCATTTGTTTGCAAGATCTTATGATAGAAAACAGGAAGTCAGTGCCGATCAATACGGATTAGAAATTTTAAATAAAATTTACGGACATACCACCGGTGCAGATGAGCTGTTTCTCATTTTAGCAAAAAATGAAACTCAGCTTGAAAAATCAATATCAAGAATCACAAGCACTCATCCACCATCGCAAGACCGAGCTGACCAGATTAAAAAAGCAAACACCAGTGTCTCTTCGACTGTACCATTGCCAGAATTCTATTATGAACAGTGGGCGAAAAAAGAAAACTGCCTGTAGCTAGTGTTCCAGATGTCGCTGTTGGCGTTTAGGTGTAACTGAGGTTTTACTGGGTGGAATGATTTTTTTTGTAATAGGACTGAAGTCTTTTAAGAAGTTTGGAATATCACGTCTGCCCCTGATGGAATAATCATGAATCAATATGTTAGCGGCATCCTGATGGCTCCATTTTTCATGATTGGTCAAAAAATTCCACAAAGACTCTGTGAGGCTGAGTAAAGAAATAGCATGGGCTTGACCGTGTTTTTCATATAAAAAATCTGTTAAAGATAAAAAGACGTGAAAAAATGAAGAGTTTTGATTTGCACACTTCATTTTTAATTCACTTATAAAGGTTTTAAAGTGTCCACTATTGGCGATTTGATCCCAATATTTTGCAAAACGGTTCATCTTTTGAATTTCAAAGTAACTGATATCTTTGGTTTTTAAAATTTGAAATGGAGAGTGAGTCGCATAAAGCATTTCAAATTCCTGATCATGTCTTGATATGGGTGCACCTTTTAGGCGTTTTAAAATTCCCACTTGAATTTCATCAGGATTATGACTGACCAACTGATTAAAACCGTTGGCAAAGCATTCTAAGTTTTCCCCAGGTAAACCCACAATTAAGTCCACATGACTGTGAACCTTTGTTTTTTCTTTTAAGTAATTTAGATTTTCAATGATCTTGTTGTAATCTTGCCTGCGACTGACATGAGCTGCCACTTTTGGATTCCAAGTTTGAATCCCAATTTCAAATTGCAATGTTCCAGCTGGAAATTGTTCAATTAGACTTTTAAGTTCAATGGGAAGTCGATCAGGCACCATCTCAAAATGCAGGAAGAGTTGTTTATCTGAGTGGTTTAAAAAAAACTGTAAAATTTGAGTGCTGATCTTAGGGCTTAAGTTGAAGGTGCGGTCTACAAATTTAAAAGTCCTGGCCCCTTTTTGGATAAGAGATTCTAAATCTTTAAGAAATGGTTCGAGTGGGAAGTTTCTAACGGAAACATCCAATGATGAAAGGCAGTATTCGCACTTATAAGGACAACCTCTAGAAGCTTCTACGTATAAAATTCGTGTTGATAAATCGTTTTCTGAAAAAAGATGGTAGGGAGTTTTAACTTGATCAATGGCAGGCAAGACAGCTTTCCAAATTTTTTGCTCAGGCTTAACTTCTGCTAATAACTGACTACAAAGTTCATAAAATTGAAAATCAGCTTCCCCTTTAATAACGAAATCTGAAATTTGAACGATGGGCTGGTCTTCAGTTTCGAAAGAAACTTCCGGTCCCCCCAGAACAATGATGATTTCGGGGGCGATTTTTTTGATTAAGTTAATGACTTCAAATGTGGGCTGAGTATTCCAAATGTAAACTCCAAAGCCTAGGATCACAGGATTTTCGCTGAGGATTTTTTCCACGATATCTTCGGGCTTTTGAGAAATTGTGAACTCACGAATCTCACAAAAGCTTTCTAGTTCCTTTAAATTGGCTTTGAGGTACCTCAATCCAAATGAAGTGTGTTGATACGTAGAGTTGAGAGTGGAGAGCAAGATTTTAGACACGCTATCGTCATATACAAAAAAGTTGGAAAATGCCAAGAAATGCGTGTTAGGCCTTATAGAGATGGCTTTAATTACAATTATTTTTAGCATTTTTCTAAGTCTAACGGCTCAGGCCTGGGTTTCAGCAGCGGCTAAAATTGGAAAATACGAAACAACTCGCTATCAAAGCTCGAACCCTGCAGTCTTTTTAAATCCAGTTCGTGCCACCAATCAGGGCTCTACCGAAGAGTGCTACTTATTCGCTTTTGTATCCTCTATCGAATTGGCCAACCAAAATGGCTGGAATCGTGCGGGTGAATCTCTTATTTCCAGTGAAATTCTATTTCTTAATAAACTCGAGCAGTGGGCTCATGATGTTTGGACTTTTCAATTACCTCTTGATCAGGGATTTTACTTTGAGCGTGGCGGTGATGTTCACCACGCCATGAAGCTCAGTGTGGATCGGGGCCTTTACCCACAAAAAGTCTTTAAGCCCATTAGGCCTCTTGAATTTTGGAATACGGAACTTTTGTACAAAGAAGTAAGGCAAATTGTCCGCGAAGAGAAAATCAGTGTGGCCAGGGCCAACAACCAACAAGAGTTTGCTCAACTTTATCAACAAGCGATGCTAAGGCTTAAATTACGCCTTTACCAGGATGCAGGAGTAGTTCCAGATCGCTTTAGTTACGATTCCAAATGGATAACCCCGCAAACTTTTGAGAACCGCGTGGGAATTAAAAGAAACTCATTTATTCATTATTTATATCCTGCTGGTCGCTGGGATATGGGTGATCCTTGGGATCTCAGAAGAACTTTGCTTAATCTAGTCAGTACTTTTAACGGACAATTTCGCCATGGCCAAACAAGTTGGAAAAGAATTTGGTCCTACGTTATTGATTCCTTGGACCGGGGAATGCCCACGATGTTTTCGCTTAAGTGGGGGCAAAGTTACCATGTATTGGTGGCCGAAGGTTACGAGTATGATTCTAAAGGCCAAGTGGTATCTATAAAAATGAAAAACACTTGGGGTTCTGATTTTGGGGCTAATGGTTCAGCTGTTTTCAGCCCCTATGATCTACAGAAAGTGACTTCTGGCGTATGGGGATTTACAGCTCCAACATCTTTTTAACAAAGTTAGGAACGGCAAATGCGCCTGCATGAATTCCTTCATTGTAATAATGAAGTTTATTACCGGCGCTGAACTGTGCAGCCTTTTCGGTATTCAAATCTTTGACTGGATTCATTGCTTTCTTCGATGCCACTTGAAAACTCCACATGCCAGTTGGATAAGAAGAGGCATAAAAAAGTAGTGTGTTCACATTTTGTGAGCCGAAAACACCTTTTAAACAGCGGTGAAGATCAACGAAGGTCTTTTGATGAAATAAGGGTGATTCACCCTGTGAAACTAGCATTCCATGGGATTTTAAAGATCTTGCACAGTTTTTATAAAATTCAGCTGTAAAAAGCCCTTCAGCTGGCCCAACAGGGTCAGAGCCATCGATAATGACGAGGTCGTAAGAAGCTTCTGCTGCTTTTTTTACGAATTCGATGCCATCACCAATGATTAACTCGAGCTTGGGGTTATCAAAGGCACTGGCCATAGTAGGTAAATGGGCTCGGCTTGCGCGTACAACAGCTTCGTCGATTTCGACCAAAGTTACTTTTTTAATGGATGGATACTTCAAAAGTTCCCGAGCGGTTCCGCCATCACCACCACCAATAACTAAAATATTTTCTGCTTTTTCTAAAAGCTGCATGGCCGGATGAACGATCATTTCATGGTAATGAGCTTCATCACGCTCGGTGCACATGACCATGTTGTTAATGCTAAGCATTTTTCCAAATGCAGGGGTATCAAAAATACGAACCTGTTGGAATTCATTGGTTTCATTAAAAAGAACTTCATTGTAACGGAGGCTTAGAGCTTGGTGCTCGTCTTTGTCAGTGAACCAAACATTACGGGCGATTTTGTGAGCTGCATTGGGTGCAATGGGAGCTGTATCATTACGTTTTTTGGGATGAAAATCTTCACGTTTCATAACGTGTAGAGATCCACGATTCATTTCCAAAGCTGAGTATTTATTAGATTGAAATGCTTTTTTCAAAAATTCAAAAGACACCCAAGGGTCAACGGTTTCACCGCAAGTAAACAAATCAACTGCAGCATAGCGATATTCGGGCCAAGTATGGATCGCCAAGTGGCTTTCTTGAATGACGACAACACCAGATATCCCCCAAGGAGAAAAATGGTGAAAGGTTGAGTTGATAACAGTGGCACCTGCCGTTTTAGCCGCTTCAACCATTGCTTTTTCAACTGTCTCGACGTCGTTCAGAATGTCAGAGTTACAGTCAGTAAATTCTACTAATATATGTCGTCCTAATGAATTCATAGACCCCTTTTAGGGCCATTTGTCTTAAGGATCAATTATATTTTTCGAATTTCGAAACTTGTGTGAATTTGTTGGTCATGAAAATCTTGAGGAATCGTCTGTGAAGTTGTTTCAATTATTTTAAACTCATTCTTGAGTTCTGGCTCTAGTCTGAATTTCCTCTTGTTCGTAGAGAAAATTAAAAGACCTTTTGGCTTCAGTAGGCGCATACAATTTTGAATCATGAAGACATGATCTTTTTGCGTATCGAGTACATTTTTCATTCTTTTGGAGTTGGAAAAGGTCGGTGGATCTAAAAATATAAGGTCAAAGCGTTCATTTTCATCGGATTCTTCTAGATATTGCAAAACATCTGAGTGCAAAAAATCGTGTTTACTAAGAGCTATCGAATTGGATTCAAAATTTCTTTTCGACCAATCTAGATAGGTATTGGATAAATCAACACTTGTAACCTGTCCACCACCCAGGGCAGCAGCAACGCTGACAGATCCCGTATAACTAAACAGGTTTAAAATTTGCTTACCTTTAGACATTTTAAAAACTTTATAGCGGCTGGGTCTGTGGTCCAGAAATAGCCCTGTATCTAAAAAATCCCATAAATTGACTCGAAATTGAAATTGATTTTCTTTGATGAGGATCTCTTTTTCAACAGTGGAAAGACGTTCGTACTGCTGCTCACCTTCTTGGCGGATTCGTTTTTTAAGAATGATTTCTTGAACTTTATCACTCATCACACTTTGAATAGCGTCTTGTGTGGGTAGCAAATGATTTTTGCCAGCATCTAAAAATGAGTCTGATTTATCATACATGACTGCATAATTTTTATAGATGTCGATAATGTAAGGAAATTCTGGAATATCACGGTCGTAAAGTCTAAAGGCCTCAAAGTGATTGCGATCACTCCAAGGTTTTAATTTTCTGTAATTCTTTTCAATTCGATTGCGAATGTCTGACATGGAAGCAGGAATTTAGACAAGCTTTCGAGTATGTGGTACTAAATTCGACAACCACCTATGAGAGTTTTACTTATTACACCCCCCATGACTCAGATGAACTCGCCCTATCCGGCGACTCCTTATCTGACAGCCTATTTGAAAAGCCTGAATCAACAGGTGAAACAAATTGATTTAGGGCTCTTGGTGATTTTGAAAATGCTTTCAAAATCAGGGTTGGCTCGTTTGAAGACTGAACTTTTAAAAAAAGATCATCATCATGATTCAGTCCTATTTTTTCTAGAGGCCTTTGAAGATTATCAAAATACCATTGATCCTGTGATTCGGTTTTTAAAGGGCCAAGATTCTTCAATGGCTTTAAGGCTCGCAAGACGGCAACTGGTACCTGAAGGACCCAGATTTGTAAGTCTGCAAGAACACGATGATCTGCTGCTATCAAAGTTTGGTGAAATGGGTTTACAGGACCAAGCGAAGTATATTGGTTCGTTATACTTAGATGATATCGCTGACGTAATTAAAAATGGACTGGATCCTGATTTTGAATTTTCCCGGTATGGTGAAAGTTTAGCGTCTTCGATGTCATCTTTTTCATCCTTACAGAAAAAATTGGATCAACCCATGGGCCTCCTTGATCAAATGATGGCCGAGGTTTTAGCGGAAGCAACCGTAGATTTTAAGCCTGAGCTTGTAGGCTTTACCATGCCTTTTCCTGGAAATGTTTATGGTGCACTCAGATCAGCCGAGATTTTGAAATTACAAAATCCAACAGTCAAAATTGTGATGGGTGGAGGTTATGTTAACACAGAGCTTCGAAAAATGCAGGACCCAAGAATTTTTAAATACACGGACTTTCTGATTTTTGATGATGGTGAAATGCCACTGAAGTGCCTGATTGAATTTTTACAAGGTCAACGTCAGCAATCAGAATTGTTAAGAACAAAAATTTTAAAAAATAATCAGGTTCTTGAGATCTCAGACCCAAAAATAAAAGATGCACCATTTAAAGAAGTTTTGACTCCGGATTATGAAGGTTTACCGTTGAATGATTATATTTCCATGGTGGAAATGCCAAATCCCATGCACCGAATGTGGTCTGATTTTCGTTGGAATAAATTGATTTTAGCCCATGGTTGTTATTGGAAAAAATGTGCTTTTTGTGATGTGAACTTGGATTATATCGGAAGGTTCGAGCCTCAAAAAGCCAGCCGGATTGTGGATCATATGGAAAAAATGATTCTGCAAACGGGGTCCACTGGATTTCATTTTGTCGATGAAGCGGGACCACCCGCACTTCTCAAACAAGTCAGCGAAGAAATCCTCAAGCGAGGCTTAAAAGTCAGCTGGTGGGGCAATTTACGCTTTGATACTCACTTTGATGAAAAGCTGGCCCAATTAATGGCTGACGCTGGCTGTGTGGCAGTCACCGGAGGTTTGGAAGTTGCAACCCCTAGGCTTTTAAAGTTAATTAACAAGGGAATTGATTTTGATAAAGTAGCTCAAGTGACAAAATCTTTTAAAAAAGCAGGCATTTATGTCCATGCCTATTTGATGTATGGATTTCCCACTCAAACGGATCAAGATACTATTGATAGTTTAGAAATGGTTCGTCAGTTATTTGAAAACGAATGCATTGATTCAGGCTTCTGGCATCGTTTTCTAGCTACCGTTCATTCACCAGTTGGAAAAAATCCCGAAGCCTTCGGAGTGACACTTCACCCCAGGGAAGCCCCCGAGGAAGGCTTGTTTGCCGAATATGAAGTTCCCTTTCAGGATCCTACTGTGGCCCACCATGATCAAATGGGCTACGGTTTAAAGAAAGCCCTTTACAATTTTATGCACGGAGTGGGTCTAGAAGAATCCATGCAATTTTGGTTTGAACACAAAGTGCCCAAAACCAGGGTTAGCAAAAACTTTGTCGCAAAATCCCTAACCATTATTGATTAATCATCAGCTCTCGAATGGTGGTTAAAAGGTCCAAGGTTCTTTCTGAATGCCATAAACTTGAGAGTTCATCTTCCACATTGTTCCAGCGCTTTTGGATGATCATTTTAGATTGAATATCATCTTGTGATTTCTCAGCGGCTTGTAATCTTTTAGCAAGCAAAGGATTAAAGGTTTGGATGGAATTAACTACTTTTTGAACCTTCACGGGTTGATTTGATTTTTCAAGTTCAAGAATTAACAGGGATAGGGCTCCCATTAATTTTAAAGTGGGATCTTGAACTTGTGCAGGATCTTGAATTTCAACCCAAAAATTATCTATTTTACAGCTGCTGCAACTTCCTAGGACTCTTAATAAATCAAGCTGATTGGAAATTTTAATTCCATCAATAGATGAAATAAATATTCTTTTCGTCTGTGCTTCACGTAAGGCTTTGGCTAAAGCAGGCTGTTTAACTTGAAGAATAGAAATATCATGAAGGACAACAAGAACAGCTCCTAAATCGTAGTCATCCAAGGAAATAGGAGTCGTTCGACCTTCATGGGGACTTACGCCGCCAATGCCGCTTTTATTTTTGTTATCAAGCTCTAGCAAAAGTCCGTCAAAATAGATTTTTTTGTTCTTTCGGTCCACTTCATAATTTCTTTTTGGTAATTGGTTGTTAAGCATTTGCTTTGTAATGAGATTTAAATCCTTTGAGGAAATGGCAAGAGCCGTTCCCTCAGAAGTTTTTTGAGTGATTAATCCAACCACATGACCATTATTTTCCAAAACACTTCCCGATTGAGATTTTCTTAATTCCGAATTACCACCCGCAACAACTTCAAGGGAGTGAAATACACCTGGGACTGTCATTTTCTTAGATTCTAAAGTTTTCACTATGGCAGGGATAAAGGAAATTGTAGAATCATTTTTATCATAACCACGAATGGTAAGATTTGTGTTTGTGATAGTGCCAAGTTTGCAGGCATTAAGACTTTTCTGAGAAACCTTGATGATAGCCAAATCGGTATGGAAATCTCTTTTTAAAACTTGTCCTTGGAAAGTTGAATGGCCCTGTCTTAAAGTCACTGACGATGTGACTGTAGCACTATCACTGAGACTGTGATCATTAATAACAACTGTATCTTCAGAAATGGCAAACCCGTTACCAAGGCGTGTCGATTTTGAATCCGAATTTTGAGACTCAATCTGAAAAACATCGCAATTCTGTGCCATTGCAAATGAACTGAAAATAGTAATTGTTAAATAGATTAGCTTTTTCATATTAAGCTCCTTGATTCCATTTTAAATAGTGAACACCGCGGCCTGCACCACTTTGATTCAACAAACCCATTCTGACCAATGAAGTCAGTTCCCGAAGAGCTGTGCGGTCGGATACTTTTAAAGACTCAACAACTTCGCGGCGGCTAATGACTTCATTGATTTCAAGTAATTGTAAAATTGATTTTTGTCTGACAGATAAAGACAAAGTGTTTTCTTTTTTTGTACTAATAAATGTCCATTTAATTGTAGCTGGAATTTTATAAACTAAATCATTTTTTTCGATTGGAACTAAATCCCTCAGCCTTGAAATAGCAGAATAGATCATGGGATCATGATGAAGAGGGTGATACTCAAGCCCCCATACATTGGCGATTAATTCTTCTTTCGTAACACCAGACGGTTTTTCAAACAGTTGAATCAGTATTCTTTTTAACAAGGGCTGCTGTTGAAAAGAGATAGACTTTTCTTGCCATAAAACTTCATTCTTATTTTCATCGAAAATAAGATCTGATAGCTCTGAATTGGCGTTCAAATGGCCTTTTTCATTTTTTGAAATTTTAATTGGTTGAATATTGATCTTGTTCACTAATGATTCATAAAAAGCGACTTCTTCAGGACTCAGTGTGAAGCGATCGGGATTATTTTGTAATAGAAAGCAAAATAGAGTTTCTAGTCTTTCAAGGCCTGAGGATTTAGCTATATCAAGACCAGCTGACCATTCAAAAATTGCCTGTGGACGATCTTGCTGCAAGGAAAAGCCAATTCCAGCTGTCAGGTGAAAAAGAGCCTTTTTCCAAGGTGAGATGGATTTTTCAATCTCCAAATAGGTTTGTAAATAATCTAAACCTTTCCATTGTTTAGATAGCCAGCATTTAAAAATCTGATGTTCAATTGTTCTTGGTTTTTTGCCCGGATGCTCAAGGCGATTAGACAATAAAACATACAAATCTTCAAAGTTTTCTGGATCTTGCTTTTGAATCTCAAGAGATAACTTTATGGTCTTCGACATATCATTGGTTTTAAAAGCCCATCTTGCCACTGCTGCTTTATACTCTAGTTTTAAATTGGGGTTTTCTAGAACTTTCTTAATTTGAAATCTCGAAGGTCGATGCTGCAAAGAAATTAAATTCAATTCCAGAATCTCTTGTTCAGGCATAAATTGTTCGATTCTAGAACTTAATAAAAATTGTCTGGATTGGCTTAAAGTCATTTCGGCTTCAAAGACTTCACCTAATTCTGATTGGCTTTCTGCAAGGGCATGCAAGGCCTTAATTTTTTGCAAAACATTGAGATCCTGACTAGCTAAATACTTTTTTGATAAAAGGCTGACTTGTTCAAATTCGGATTCTTTTAAGGCTGATTGTAATTCAAACAGCTGCATGGAATTTTTTAAATGATCGAAATTCAAATTTTCTATTTTATTTTGGCAAACCCAAAGCCAGGTTTTGGATTCAAGTTTCTGATTCAAATTTTGAAAGGCTGTTGCTAAATTAAAAGCGGCAATCACTTGGTAGAATTTTGAATCATTTTTTTCAGCTTCATTAAATATTAATTTATAAGTGTCAATGACCTCGGTCCATTTTCCAAGACTGTACAAAACCAGTGACCACTGCATCAAGACTTCAAGTTTAATTTCATTCGATAGGTCACTACACATAGTAGAAATTTGGTTATGATATTTTTCAAAGGCCAATAATGATTCATTGTTAATTCGTAGCCACATTAAATCCAAGATCCCAGGTTGCTGATTAAGAAGTTGCTCAGCTGATTTTTTTTGTCCAGCTAGATAAAGCGCTTTGAACTGTAACAAAGGGTTCGAGCAGCCTAAGTGAATGGCCAGTTCATACTTTCCAGAAATCAGTGCAAGGTCAGCTAGCTTTGGAAATTGTGACTGAATATTTTGTAGCCATTGGTTGGGATCTTCACTGGCTTGAAATTCATTAAGAAGAGACTGCCAAACATTATTTGGTAGTCCCTTCTTTTCAAAATTTTCAAGTGTTTCCAGTGTGTTCATCTTCTTGTTTTCTTTTCTTATTTTAGCTTTGATCTTACAGATGTCGGTACATCAATTGATGACTTTAAATCACCTTTTGGATCGACATAGTCTTTGATTGATTCAATCGCAGTCAATGCCATTAGAATTCTGTTTTGAACCTGTGGTTGAGCATCTTTAGGTGCATTAAGTAAAATCTGCAAAATACTTTGAAAAGCAGTCGAGTTCCACTGCTTAATAACTTCCTTTGCTGCGTCCGTGCCAGCAATATCTCCAGAATTCGATGCATTTACTTTAGCAACTAAAATTGAGTTAGCTCTGAAAAGTGCATTAAAAGCTTGTGCTGTTTTTGCATCGTTATTAAATGCTGCTGAAATTGAATAAAGACTTCTAAGCTCAGAATCAAGTACTGTACCTAAAGCAGCTAAGGCTTTAGAGCCAGATCCGGCTAGTCCTTCATCCCAGCCATACATCTTGCGAATTTGCCGAGATAATTTGTTAAGAACAAGCTTTGAAGTATAAAGCGGACGCAGTAAGTCTGTATCAAAATCGTATCGATCAGTGATTTCTTCAAGGACTGTCGATAAAACCATAATCATTCGTAGATTTTCAGTTATTTTTCTATGTGTTATTGGAAGCAATGGCTTTCCAGATTCTCCATTCATAGTCTTTATAGCTATTGCTATTTGTTTTTCTAGTCGATTGAGGTGACGTAAATCTGAACTATCTTTAGGAAGTATCTGTTTGAATTTTACTAGATTTTGATTTGCGGCTGTTAACATAGAAATAAGTGGTAATGAAGACAAATCCATTTCCTCTACTGCAGAATCAGTTGGTACTTCTAATCGCCCATCAATTACGACATAGTTAACAGCAATACTACCTATGCATCCAGCTATCTGACTCACTTCTATCCGTTTAGTAGTCGTATCATCATTAGTGGTGTCGAGATTGCGATTTTCATTTAAATATGGAGATTTCGTTTGACTAACAGATGAGCAGTAAGCAAAAGCAACTCTAAATTTATCATTATATTTTGAATGAGATTTAAGTACTTTTTCAATTGCAAAAACATTTGCTGATATTATCGATTGATCTGATTGGATCTTAATAAATGAACTATTCTCATCTGAATAAACTTTATTAATTCCACTTTCGGTTCTCATCAAACGTCCGCTAGTGACCTCAACTGTTGCAAATTTATATCTAAGCTTACACGGAATTTCTTTACACTCATTCAAGTTGAAAACGAGATTGCCATTGTTATCTGTAAAATGACCATTTGGCTTTGGTTCCAATAAGTTTTGTCCAAATGCAAGTGTCGAAAAGATATTCACTAGGACAAAAATCGGCATCAGAAAGCTGTTTTTTAGTTGGTTGTTCTTCATTGAATAGCTCCTTAAAGTATTAGTTATTTAGAGTCCAAGAATCACGCCAAAAGCGGTGGAAGGCGTGATTCTTGGATTGGTTGTTATTCTTTTGTACCTTGGTTAGTGAAACCAATGATTTCATGAATCAGTTGTTCTTCATTCATTGTTGAATAGATTGAATCTGTTGTTTTCATTTTTTCCATAACGGATGCTAGGGCATCAGTTATTTCACCAGTTTCAATTGCGATCATTGCGTCATCACTGACCATGATAAAGTCATTTTGTCGAATTACTCCACCATCACTGAATACAACTTTTGATGTTAGCAGCGGTGAAAAAGTAGCTCCTAGAATCGAATCACCTAGTTGTGCGAATGCTTGTTGAGAGCTTGTTAGTGCTGTGAAAATCAGAATCATATTAAATTTTTTCATTTTATCTCCTTTTGTGTTGTTATTTCTGATCTAGTTTTAAAGGTGTTGACTTGATTCCACCACATACAGTGTCTGCAATTTGTAAGATACTGAAAGGACTGAGAATTTAGCTACGCATTAGCAAAATTGGCGTGAAAAGATATGGTTTAATGTCTCATTTTGGCGCACAAGTGGCGCGTTTTGACTAACGTTTTGACTCGAAAAAATAAACTAAACCAACTACTGAGTTTATTGAAATGATCATCTGGAATAGAAATTTTTAAGCATTGAATTGTAACAAAGAATTAGAACAGCCGAGTTGAATGGCCATTTCATTTTTTATAGAAATAAGTGATAGGTTTCGAATTTGAAGAAGGGACTACTAAATATAATTAGGTAGTCCCCTTTTTTATTTTAACTTTGAACGAACAGATGTGGGCAAATCAATGGCTGATTTAAGTTCATCTTTAGGGTCCACATAGTCTTTGATTGATTCAATTGCAGTCAGGGCCATAAGAATTCTATTTTGAATCTGTGATTGCGCATCTTTAGGTGCACTCATTGCTAATTGCAGAATATTTTGAAACTCAGCTGAGTTCCAATTTTGAATCACAGTTTTTGCTGCATCTGTACCTGCGATATCACCTGCGTTAGAAGCATTTACTTTGGCCACTAAAACAGAATTAGCTCTGAAAATGGCGTTGAAGGCTTGTGCTGTCTTTGCGTCATTATTAAACGTGGCGGTTAATGAATAAAGACTTCGTAGCTCTGAATCTAATATGGTTCCTAAGGCTGCTAAAGCTTTTGAGCCTGAACCAGCCAATCCATCGTCCCATCCATAAAGTGTACGAATTTGTTGAGATAGCTTATTGAGTGACTTTTTTGCAGGTTCTAGTGGTTCCAAGAATCTTGAAGTGAAATCATAGCTGTCAGTTATTTCTTCTAATACTGTTGCAAGTACCATTATCATTCTAGAACTTTCAGTTATTTTTCTGTGGGTAACGGGTAGTAGGGCATTTCCTTTTTCATCGACCATTAGTTTTAATGTGTTTTTAATTTGTGATTCTAATCGATTAAGATGGCGTGCATCAGAACTGTTTTTAGAAACTATTTGTCTAAAGTCACTTAAGTGTTCACCAATTGATGTGTAAGTAAGGATCAGAGGACTTGACGCATTTTTCATGTCTTCAACAATTGTGTCGGTATTTCCAGCCATTACTGCAACAAATTGCAATTGTGCAGAACCAGAGCAGCTATTAGATACTTCTATCTCAACACGGTTTATTACTACATTGTCATTTTTTGTAACAACCCATTTGCTTGTAGGTCCGTTATATTCACATGTTTTAATTAATGATGTTCTGTTAGAGGTTGTATTGGTTTGCAGCCGAGTGTGATCAGTAAGCATTTTGACATAGCTGATGGGCAGTGAAGATTTAACCGTAATTGGATTTGCACTGTTAGCAACTAAAATAGTAGTACCCTGAGGTTTGTAAATGCCTCCATGTAAAATCTCAATTTTTGCTGATTTGTAACTTAAAGTGCATGGAATCTCACTGCATGTTTTCAAATCAAAAACAATATTTCCATTTTCATCTCGATAGTGTCCTTCGGGACTGGTTTGGCTAAGTGCAACTGTCGAAAAGATATTCACTAGGACAAAAAGGGGCATCATAAGTTTATTGGTAAAGTTCTTATTTTTCATTTTATAGCTCCTGGGGTTGATTCGTTAATTAGGGGTCCAAGAATCACGCCAAAGGCGGGGGATGGCGTGATTCTTGGATGGATTGTTATTCTCTGTTTTGGGGGGCGCGGGGAAGTTCATAAACGGACTCTAATTTTTCTTTAACAAAAAGTAGAGTTTGTACTTGCTGAGTAAAGTACTGACTCTCAGATAATCGACCTAAAATAAAATTTTCAGCTTGGTGAATTTGAAAAACCATAATTCTGGCTTGTCTTTGAGTATTGTCAGAAAGTAGGGGGCGACCCATGCCTTTTGCAGCTAAAACAAGTGCACTTTTTCGTAGTGGAAGAAGGTAAGTTTTAAATTCTTTATCACTGACATAATTCTGTAAATCACCTACGACTTTTAGTACTGCTTTTCCAAGCTCTGCAGGTGTATCAAGGTTGGCGTACTCTTGGCTGTAGAAGTTTTCATTTGAATAGGTTTCTCCAATATAAAGTCTGAAATCTAAGATTCGTACGTGTCCTTCGAATTTCATTACGATCGATGAAATTGTTTTTCTTACAATCACTGGGTATTCAGGATCACGGCCTGGAACTCCTAGTACTGATACTAAGTCACCATCAGCATAAACATATACCTTCGAGAAATCCCGATAGCCTTCTGCAGAGATCAACATTCTTTCTACATAAGTCGGATTATCAAATCTGTGAGCGAGCGTGCTTCCAGTTGAGTAACTTCCTGTTTTCCACCGAGGTGCAATTTCCTCGATTGTTATTTGAGATTGTGCACTGAGGCCCATCATCATAATTAATGTCATCAATAGTGTTTTCATTTTTAAACTCCTTTAAGTTTGTTTGTTGAACTGGTTTTAAAGGTGTTTGTGGGATACCTCCACAAACAGAGTCTGTGATTTGTAAGATATTGAAATGCTTTAGAAATTGGTTTCACGTCAGCCTCATTGGCGCGAAAAGGCGTGGTTTATTGTCTCATTTTGGCGCACAAGTGGCGCGATTCGACCAATGTTTTGGCTTCAATTTCGCATGAATGTTTGCTGAAGACCTTCAAAAGGATGAAATCATAATGAGAATCATGGCTCTTACCGCACTCTTACAGTTTTTATCACCGACTCCACCGGTGGTGATTAATTTACCAACTGCCTACTTAACTGCGGCAGATATTGGTGGAACTGTGCTTATGATCAATATGAAACACTCACTTGTTGTTTCTAAAAAGTCCCAAGACAAATTGATCGCTGAGATTGGTGAGCAAGCAAAAGCTCAGTTGTTTAAGGATATCGTTATGGGTACAGATGTTTTAACCATTGAAAAAAAATACGCTAGCTATCAATCGGGTGAATTATCAGAACTTATGATCAAGTACTCGAGTCTGAATCAATTAACCCCATAATCCAACCTTCTTGTTCATAATTTTTAAAATCTCTTGTTTGTGGTTTTAAATGAAATTGCTTGGCTGCTATTGCCAGAACTACGGCATCAGCAGAATCTGGGTCTAAATTCTTTTCACTTACTGTGATTTTATTCACCTTAAGATAATTAATTAGATTCTCTAGTTTTCTTGTCGGTGACTGAATCAACTTTTTCCAAATAAGACTTGGATAACCTTCGATGATAACAGGCTTTGTTTTTAAATTTTTATAATCATCATCATGGGGCCATAAATAAAACCAATTTGGATCAGCACCCAATTCTTTCCAGATTCGAAAGGTTCCACAGCCGATATTTTTTTGAAATGGGTGCTTTTGAAAAACAGAATTGGCTTGAGCCAGTTCTTCACATTGGCGTTTTGGAAAGTCAGATCTTTTATCTAAGTACCTCTGAAAATATTGATAGGCTGTTTCCATGCCAAATTCTTTTTTTTTAAATTGATACTTGGCTGCTTCCTGAAACAGATCACGAATCGATTTACTTTTGGGGAATGCGGATACGGGAAGCCCGAGCACCGAATCGATCGCAATAATCTTAACATCTTTCAAATCCAGATCTGTTAGCTTTGAAACTTTAAAAACTTCGATATGGTTGCCATTCAAGCGTGCAGCGTGAAGTTTTTTAGGTCTACCCTTTGTGTCCACAGCTCCTGTTTGATCAATGCCAATAAAAATCACAATATTCTTTCTGGATAACCACTGGCTTCTAACTTTTTTAAATTGTTCCAAGGTTCGATAATACTTGAGCCTTGAAATTCAGAAAGTTCAGGAACCCATGCTCTGATGTAGTCTCCGCTGGGATCATAATCATAAGATTGTTTGACCACATTAAACACGCGGTCCCTGGGATCAGTACCAACGCCTGCTACATAATTCCAATTTCCCCAGTTACTTTCCACATCGTGATCCAGTAAATACTTTTCAAAATGCTGAGCCCCCCAGCGCCAGTCCACCTGTAATGTCTTAGCTAGAAAGCTTGCGGCGTTTTGTCTTCCACGGTTGCTCATCCATCCTGTGGTTGATAGTTCGCGCATGCAGGCATCCACCAGTGGATAACCCGTTTGACCTTGTTGCCAAATCTCAAAACGTCTGAGTTCTTCATCTTCCAGTAAGTGTCTTTTTTTTGGTTTACCAACGCCAGAGTATTGAAAAATTTTGCTACCAAATTTGTGGGCGTAAAATTTAAAATAATCCCGCCATAAAAGTTCAAAAAACATCCAATAGGTGGAATCGTTTTGAGTTCGTTCTTCTTCGTAACGTAATATTTCAAAGTAAATTTTTCTTGGAGACAAACAACCATTGGCTAACCAAAGCGAGAACTTTGACGAATCATCAAAGCGTAACATTCCATTTCTGGTTTCTTTGTATTCCGCAATGGCATCTGTGTCCCAAAAATAATGCCGAAGCCTATCAAGTGCAGCTGTTTCGCCGCCCACAAAGTTTTTATTTTCAGTGGTGGTGAGTCTAGCTTGTGATTCAGTCATGATGGGTTTTAAGTTGGCCCAGCGAGCTTCAACTAAATTTTGTATTTTTAAATCATACTCCACTTTTTTTCGAAATTCGGTGAAGCCGTTGGGAAATTTTTCGAAAGGGAACGGTAGGTCTTGTTTTAATATTAGGCTGGATTGCCAAATAGATTTAATTTTGCACTTCAGATTTTGCAGTTGTGATTCAACGTCCACTTCTTCAGAGCTAATTTCCTTTTGATAAATCAGCTCGTCAATATGATGCTGTTCGATTAATTTTGGAATTAATTTTTCTGCCGGTTCATTGGCGATGAAAAGATTTAAACCTTTGGCTTGCAGATTTTTTTGAAATTCTATGACGGATTCGTTTTGAAAGTTTTGTCTGAAGGATTCAGACCTTAGGTGTTCTTTACTGGGTGTGTAGACTATTAAAATCTCAGCCGGTGTTCGACTAGCATATTCAAGGCAGCGATTATCATGGAGTCTTAAATCTTTTCTGGCCCAGTAAAGTATTCTTTGCATGGGCCAGAGTTTAAAAGATTAAACGAATTTGATCACGTCAGAAGTATCAAATCTGACTTTTTTCATAGTTTGGTACTTGTCATCACTGTGTCGGTAGCCACAAGCCACAGCAGCCACAGTTTCATAACCTGTTCCGGTTAAACCCAAAACATCATCATAACCCTTGGGATCAATACCTTCCATTGCACAAGTATCGATTTTTAGAAGTGCTGCCGTTTGCATCAAAAAACCCATGGCAATGTAGGATTGTCTTTGAGACCACCATTTGCCAATTTCAGATCTTGGACCTTTAACAACATCACCAATCATCATGTCCTGGTAAGCCATTAAACCCTGATCATTAGGCTGTTGGCCGCGAACTTCTGCTGTTTTTGCGATGAATTTTTTAACGTGGTCTTCAGTGACTTTATTTAAAGTTGTGAAAACAATGTAGTGAGAACAATCTTCAACTTGAGTTTGATTCCAAGACAAAGGTGTTAATTTCTTTAGTGTTTCTTTATTCTGTACGACCAAAAACTTCCATGGCTGTAAGCCGTAAGAAGAGGGTGCCAAGTGCAGGCTTTCTGACAAAACTTTCCAGTCAGGTGCCGAGATTTTCTTATTTGCATCGAATTTTTTAGTCGCGTAACGCCAGTTAAGGCTATCGATAATTTGATTTTGTTCCATGATTTAAATGCTCCTATTATAGTTACATTTAAATCATGGGACCCTTAGGCTGTCAATTACTGAACAACCTCGAAAGAGGATTTGACTGAATTTCCTTTTGTGTAACCCACCCAGTTGTCAGGTTTTTGAGTATAAACTCTCCAAAAGTACTGCTTGCCAGCCTCTAAACCTTTAACTGTGTACTCTGTTGTTTTCATATTGGGTGAATCGACGATCATCCATTTGAAAACAGGATCGGTTGCGACTTGAAGATAATACTCGGTGCCTGAAACTTCTTCCCATTTTAAAGTCGCTTCGGTCCCTTGAATTTTTTGTAAGAACTCGGGAGAAATTAATTTAGTAGATGAAGGTATTACAGACTTAGTCGTATCAGCGACAGGCTGAGGAGAAACCTTATTCCAATCATGATGAGCTTTGCCACCTTCTTTGCCGCCACCGGCAGCGAGTAAGGTAGTAGAAACAAATAGAGATAACAAAATTGACATAATTTTCATGAAAACTCCCTGAGAATGAATTCCTATTATTAGAACAAAGCTCATTGAAAGACTATTGGTTGAGATTCTTAACCCCATGTGTTAATAGCTTGCCATGCTAAGTTGGATTGTCGCTGGTGAAAATCAGAGGAAAGTCCGGACTCCATTGGGCGCTGTAAGGGCTAACGCCCCTCCGTCGTGAGGCGAGGAACAGTGAAACAGAGAGAATGTCCAGGGCATTGATCCTTTTTTCGGGAACGGGAGATCAAAGGGGAGCTGCTGGAGTGAAAACAGTCAAACTCTACAGGGAGCAAGATCAAATAGGGGGGCTTTTAAGTGTGGCCCGCGCGTGCCCCCGGGTCAGATCGCTTGAGGTCTTAAGAGATTAAGATCCCAGAGAAATGACAATCTCTTTTGCTTAAATGGTTCGCTTAAGCAAAAAGACAGAATCCGGCTTATAGACTTAGCCAGGTGAATCGTTGAGGGGCCTCTAGCAATAGGGGCCCCGACCTTAATGAACTTAAATAGGAGTTAAAATGAAGTTTTTGATTTTAGTCATATTTTTTGCGTCCCAATCCTATGGAACTGATCTCAAACCTATAAAAGAAGTTTTTTGTGGTGATCATGATAGTTATGCTGTGCAAATTATTTCTCATGGCATAGGCAATTCCGGAACTCTTGGTATTTACACAAAAGGTCGATTTCAATCTCCCTCTCAACGTGCACTCTATTTATCTTATAACGGTGTTGAGTCTCAGTTCGTATCGTCTAAATTTCGTTATCAGATTTTTGAAACATACGAAAATGATGGATTATTTGGTGTAATGAAAATCTATCATGCCAGCTCAGGTGAAAACGTTCCCCCATTGGCTGAGCTCAAATGCAAGATCAGAAAGTAAAGTTCTTTTTAAGAACTGGAAGATTGGTATCGTAACAAACATTGTTTCCAAAACCATGTCGAAAACCAAACGATCAAGGGACCCGCAGTCACGGACCACGCAATTACCCAAAATTCCGGTGGGTCTAGAACAGCTCTTGCGGGCACGCTTGCAATTAGTCCCACTGGAATTATGGTTAGCAAAATAAATTTCAGCCATGGCATATAAATCGAATCGGGCCGCATGCCTAATCTGTAGATTTGGTACCAAACGTACTGCATGCTATCCACTCGGACAAATACCACGGCCAGGGCTGCAATCGAGAATCTAATTCCGTACATCACAGAAAAACCTGCAGGCACCAGTAAAAAGATCCACAAAGCTTTTGTCCAATTAAAATCAGGCAACTGAGAAAGACTCCAGATGAACCAGGAACTTGCGATGATAAGATTTCCAATACATGAAACTGAGATTCTTGCAAAAGTGATCATGAACTGAGAGTTCACGGGTTTTGTGAGCAATAAATCTAATTCGCCCTTACGAACTTTTTCTGAGAAGCGATCAAGGTTTTCTTGAATGAAGGTCATATAAAAAGCGTCGACAATAAACAGAACACCTAAAAACACTCGAGTTTGTTGAAGATTCCAATCCCCAATAAGGTTGGTGTGACGAAACAAAACTTCAAAGGTAAAAATTTGTGCTGCATACCAAAAAATATCATTGATAATTTTCATGACAAAATTAAGGCGAAATTCAATTTCTGCAATGGCACTGGCCTTTGTAATGGCCCAAAAGATACCGCCGTATTTTTTAAGCACCTGTACCAACATAAGCCTTCATTCCTTTTCTCCACAGTAGTGCACCCAATACTGAGAAAAATAAAATACCCAGTGTGACGCTGATAAACCCCTGCCACAAAGCATCCCAACCAATTCGCCCTGTTAAAAAACCCACTGGCACGTAAACGCCCGAACTAAAGGGCATCAATAAAAATACTTTTCGTATCGCTTCTGGCATCAGATCCAAGGGAAAAAGCTCGCCTGTGAGAAGCCACATGGCTAAATTTTTTGTAACTGTTAGCGAATTTACTTTATTAAAAAAGAAAGCCAAAGATGCGATACAAAAGCTAATACTATAAACAAAAAATAAATAATAAAAAACAAGCAGCATGGCGGCTGGAAACCGTGACCAATCAGTAGGAAGTTGAGTGGATAAAATAATCACCACAGGAAATAAAAGTGAAAATCCAGTGGTAATGGATTTATAACCTAACAATTGGCTGAGGTAATATTCGTAATAATTCATAGGGCGAACCAGAAGACCATTGATAGTGCCTTGATCGATCTCTTCGATCATTTTAAATTCATAAGTCCAATTGACGGTGGCCCTTGCAATGAAAGTGGCCCACAGGGCATAGGCTAAGTAATAATTTTGTTCAAAACCACCAATGGTTGTGGCTTGTGCACCTTTAAAAATAGCCATCCATAAAACCATTTCCACAATGGAAGTAATACTTGGTTGCAACATGGCATCCATGAAAAAATTCAGTCGGTATTCAAGATTAGAAGCAATCGCTAGCTTATAAAAGCCGAGATTCCTTTTGTAAAAAGCTGTGAATGACATCTTCGAAATCGGTTTCCTCTATTTTAATATTTTCAATCTGGCCCATGCTAGAAAGTTGAACCAAAAACTCATTGAGTTGAGATTTCTTAACTTCTTCTTTCATTTCTGGAGCATCTTTAATTTTATAAGTCACAGTCTGAATCAATTCTGTTTTTGCGATAAAGCCAGGAACTGTTCCATCATAAACAAGGGAGCCTTTAGAAATCAGAAGTAAGCGGGCGGCCAGGCTTGTAATATCATCCATATAATGGGAAGTCAGAATAACCGTAGGACCTTTATTTTTCACATAAGAACTAAGAAAATGCCTGATTGTTTCCTGAGCCACAATATCAAGACCGATGGTGGGTTCATCGAGGAACAAAACATCGGGTTCATGTAAAAGTGAGCCAATGATTTCCATTTTCATGCGCTCACCAAGGCTGAGGCGTCTGAGTTGTGTTTCAAGAACATGGGTACAATCTAATATTTTTGCGAGATCTTGAACTCTTGATGCGGCTTTCATTTCATCAAGATCATAGATTTTGGCGAGTAAAGCGTAACTGTCGAGAGGTGTGATATCCCACCAAAGTTGATTTTTTTGCCCAAGTAGCAAAGAAATTCTTTTCAAGTACTGAGGGTTGCGCTGAAAAGGTTCGTATCCTAAAACTTTTGCATAACCAGTCGTGGGCGAGATAAGCCCTGAAAGTAATTTCAGTAATGTTGTTTTGCCTGCTCCGTTGGCTCCGACAAGTCCTACAATTTGACCAGGTTCAATTTTTAAATTGGTTTTATGTAAAGCCACTTTTTCAATGGTTTCGCGGTTCCAAAAGCCTTTAATGGAATTTATTAAACCTTCTGATTTTTTATAAGTCAGAAATGAGCGGCCTAAATCTTCTGTTTCGATGACGTACTGGAATTTATCTGACATAGAGACTGAAACTAGTCTTGAGGAACAAATTTCGCAAACTGATTTTCATCGACTTGAGCTTCTTTAGCATCGCCAGTCACAAAAGAAGCTTCAAATATGCGTCCTGGACGGCAAGCATTTAAAGTTTCAGGTCTATTGTGATGAAAAGTGCAATTGCCTGTGTACCAAGCCTTTTCGAAGTAAGTAATTTGAAAACCTACAACTTTATTTTGAAGACTTAAAATTTTAACTTTATTGATTTCTACTTTTCCATCAGCAAAAAAATCACCTTCAAGAATTGTATCACCCCAAATTTGAGATTGGTGGTAAGCAATTTCATAAAGTGCTTTTTGAATGGCTTGCGGAAGTTGCCCGATTTGTGAACCCACATAACTTTGTACTTTGTGTCCATTTTGGCAGTTGCCAGAATTGATTTTAAGGCAACCTGTGGTGCTAAAAGCCACTGCAACTTGACGAGCTCTTTGTGAGTTTTGACTTTGTTGAGCCAAAGAAAAAAAGCTAAAAAGTGTTATTAATAAAATCGCAGTTGTTTTCATGGGTCTATTAGTAAGTCACAGTGAGTGAAATAGAAAATGCAGAGGAAGACATTTGATATGCATAATATGTATAGCTTTTAGGTTTTTTTCTGACCCAACATGAATAACTCTTTCCCTTGGCGCCAGCCCGGAGAGTTTTTCCAACGACCCCAAAAAAGCATGTGATAGTCCTTCTGTAGCAGTTGGCGAATTTCCCACTCACGCGCGCCAAAAGGTGGGCCTGTGCGTTTTTCCATAGTAAAAAAGATTCCCATAAAATAACCACCCTGGACCAAAGATCGGTTCCAGATTCGTACAAGCTCTGATCTTTTGCTGGGTGATACGGCGCAATACAAAGTGTGTTCGAGGACGAAATCAAAAGATTTATCAAAGGATCTGGACAGTTCGAAAACATCTTTTTGAATGAATTGAATGGGAAAAGATCCATATTGAGATTTCGCTCGGTTGAGGGCTTCTTCAGAAAAATCCACGGCCGTGACCACGTGACCTTCTTGAGCAAAATAAGCAGCATCATGACCTTCACCGCAACCTAAAATCAAAATGCGTGACCTAGGAAGTTTAAGCCTCGGCAGCATATCTTGAATGGCTGGGTGGGGAGATTTTAAATCCCAACCGGCTTTTCCATCTTGATAAGTTTTGGTCCACCAATCAGGATTTTTGACTTCAATTATTTCTTCAAACTGAGAGCGAACTTGGTAAGTGGTGCCTTGCCAAGTGAAGCTGTCGTCATCAAATTCATCCAGTTGATCAAAAAATTTTTCTTGGGCATTTCGAGACATCACCCAGGGAATTTTTGAGGAAAGTTCTCCGCCAAGTCGATCGAAGGCATCAAAAAAACAAGTTTGAAGATGGAGTTCGATTTCAAAACCATAGGTGTTAATTCCTATAATTTGCTGATCATTCATTTTAAGATCTAAAATAACCCAAGGAGCATCAAAGGCTTCAACAATGACGGATTCACCTTCATAGAAAGATTCGATGGCATGGGAATCATTTATTTTTAAGTGATCAAAAAAAATTTCCAACTGAGATTGATCATCTAAATTTTTTTCATCAACTAGAACACGGCCATGTTCGTCGATGGAAAGAATTGAAGTCGGAATCACTTTTCAGTTTCTTCAGTAGGAACAACTGCAGGTGGCGTTTCAGATTCTGGTAAAACAGTGCTACCTTCATTAAAATTAAGGGCTTCCAATTGCGTGCGCACGGATTGTAGAACCCATTTATCCAACGTGGGATCTTCCGAAGGTTCACGGTATAGAACAGCTTCGCCTTGAATTAATTTATCAGCGGTTTCTGTATCGGTAGCATCTACGGATTTTTCAGTGAATTTGTAAGTGAAAACAGCTCTGATTTTATTTTCACCCAATGGGGCCGTCCATATTTTTACGATCTCAAGATTTTCAGCTTCTGGCTTTTTTGCAATTAATGTATTTCCAATTAATTCAGCTAACTTAAGCTGAACGCCGGAGTGCGTCTCGAACCCAATGGCTGAGGGTGTGTGAACCACATTCCAAGACCATAACATCAGAACAGCTAACACCAGTGGACTTATAATTTTCTTCATTGATTCTGCCCTCTTAGATATGATTCTTTATAACCTATGAAAATCAAGCAAGTCATCGATTTTGTGGAAGAATATTCTAAGCCTGGTTTCAATGCAATGTGGAGCTTCGTCATCAATGTTGTGCGCCCCTTTTCTGCAGGTATGGGTTTAAGAATTTCGCAATTGGGTCCATTGAGTGTGGAAATCGTGATTCCTTATTGGCTGCGCAATCAAGATGAAGGCCCTCTTCATGAGGCCACTTATTTAACAGCAGCTAAAGAAGGACAAAGACTTTGGCTTCAAAGATTGCTTGGTCTTGGAGTTCATTTTGAAGTCATGAGTTATCAGCTTCGATTGATACAACCCATCATCGGTGAAGCTCGAGCTCAATTTTCCTTTGAGCCCCATGAAGTGGAAATCTTTTTAAGAGAAATTCGTCAGAAACAAATTCTAGAGCCTACTTTTTTTTGGCAACTTCAAGATTCTTCAGAAAAAAAATGTGCTGAAATTGAAATGCAATTGAAAATCACAGTGCCTCAGCAGATTCCAGAAAAGTCATCATCAAAAAAAAGAGAAAATTAAATGTCGATCATTGAAACTCAAATTAATTCTCAGTCCTCTGATTTTAAAGAAAATAAAGTAGCCATGTTGGACACGGTTCAGCAGTTTTTAGCAAGGCAAGAGCAGTGCCGAAAAGGTGGTGGCGAAGAAGCCATAAAAAAACACAAAGCCCGAGGAAAGTTAACAGCCCGAGAACGCATTCAAGCTTTAGTTGATGCCGACACTTCATTCTTAGAATTTTCAAGCCTAGCCGCATGGGAAATTTATGAAGGACAAGCTCCGTCGGCAGGAATTGTGACAGGTATTGGAACTGTTGAAGGCACCGAGTGCGTGATTATTTCCAACGATGCCACTGTTAAAGGTGGAACTTATTATCCGCTTACAGCTAAAAAACATTTACGGGCTCAAGAAGTCGCAATGGAAAATGGTTTACCCTGTATTTACATTGTGGATTCTGGTGGTGCTTTTCTACCGTTGCAGTCAGAAGTTTTTCCTGACCGTGATCACTTCGGACGAGTGTTTTACAATCAGGCGCGCATGTCAGCAGAAGGTATTCCTCAAATTGCAGTCGTCATGGGATCTTGCACGGCAGGTGGGGCTTACGTTCCTGCAATGAGTGATGAAAATGTCATTGTTAAAGACACAGGAACAATATTTTTAGGTGGACCACCGCTAGTAAAGGCCGCAACCGGAGAAATCGTAACAGCTCAAGAATTAGGTGGAGCTCATGCCCATTGTGAGCTTAGTGGTGTGACAGATCATTTTGCAGAGGATGATGATCATGCCATCGAAATCACTCGCAGTATTGTAGCGCATTTAAATAAGTCTCGAGTTGTGAAATTAAAGACTCGAACAAGAATTGAGCCTTTGTATAAAGCTGAAGAAATGTATGGAATTATTCCTAAGGATGCGAGGATCCCTTTTGATATTCGAGAAATCATTGCTCGCCTTGTGGACGGTAGTGAATTTCATGAATTCAAAGCTCGCTATGGTTCTACCCTTGTCACAGGTTTTTCTCATATTTGGGGATTTCCAGTGGGAATCATTGCTAACAACGGAGTTTTATTTTCTGAAAGTGCCATGAAGGGTGCCCATTTTATTGAAATGTGTGAACAAAGAAACATTCCTCTCCTTTTCTTACAAAACATCACAGGCTTCATGGTGGGAAAAAAATATGAAAATGAAGGAATAGCCAAACACGGAGCTAAAATGGTGATGGCAGTGTCTAATGCCCATGTTCCCAAGTTCACGGTTATCATCGGCGGATCCTACGGTGCTGGAAATTATGGAATGTGTGGCAGGGCCTATCAGCCCCGTCAATTGTGGATGTGGCCGAATGCCAAAATTTCAGTTATGGGCGGTGAGCAAGCCGCTAATGTTTTATTAACAGTTAAGCTCGAGCAATTAGCAGCTAAAGGACAAACAATGTCTGAGGCTGAACAAAAAGAATTTAAAAAACCAATTTTAGAAAAATACGAAAAAGAAAGTTCTGCCTATTTTTCCACAGCAAGGCTATGGGATGATGGCATTATTGATCCAATTGACACACGCAGAGTGGTTGCAATGGGAATTGCAGCCAGTCTTTACAAGTCCTGGGGAGAAAAAAAACAGGGCGTATTCAGAATGTAATCCACCAACAACTAAGGAAAGAGGTTTTTTATGATCGAGCAAATTAATGATAATTCTAAAGCTATAATTCGGTTGAATCGTCCCGAAGTGAAAAATGCTTTTAACCCTAAAATGATTGGTGAGATTACAAAAGCTTTTCAAAGTTACGGCCCCGTATCAGATGTTAGGTGTGTCATCATTGAAGCCGCTGGGCCTGTGTTCTGTGCAGGAGCCGATCTGAATTGGATGCAATCTTTGATTGAAACTGATTTTCATCATAATCAAAAGGATGCTGAACTTTTACATGGAATGTTTCAATCCATTTGGGATTGTCCCGTTCCTGTGGTTTGTAAAGTTCAAGGCTCTGCATTTGGTGGAGCTTTAGGCCTGATGGCTTGCAGTGATTATGTTATTGCAGAAGAAAGTGTTAAAATGTCTTTCAGTGAAGTCAAACTAGGAATCGCTCCCTCTGTTATTTCTGAATTTGTGATGCGAAAAAATATTCCCAGTGTGGTGGCCAGTTGGATGATGTCAGGGCATATTTTCACAGCCCATGATGCCTATCACTCGGGACTGGTTCATAAAGTTGTAAAAATGGAAGAGATGAACGAAGTCGCTGATAAATATGTAAAATCGGTTTGTGATTCTGGCCCTGAAGCAGTACGTGCAACAAAGAAGTTAATTCGTGATCTGGAAGGAACAGAAAGATCTAAAGTGAAAGATTTGACTACAGCTTTAATTGCTAGGCTTCGAGTCAGCAATGAAGGCCAAGAAGGAATCAAAAGTTTCCTAGAAAAAAGAAAGCCCAATTGGATACAAAAATGAAAAAGATTAAACGTTTAGCCATAGCCAATCGTGGCGAAGTGGCAGTGCGAATCATTCATGCTTGTCACGAAATGGGCATTGAAACTCTGCTGCTGCATTCTGATGTGGATCAAAACTCCAGAGCTTTTCGCTTGGCAGATAAAACCATTTGTATCGGTGGCTCAACGACAGCAGAAAGTTATCTTAACATTGAGGCTAATATTCAAGGGGCATTAGCTGGGGGTGCAGATGCCATTCATCCTGGCTTTGGATTTTTATCTGAAAATTCAGAATTTGTTAAAGCTGTTGAAAAGGCAGGGCTGATATTTGTGGGTCCTAGCGCCGAGGCAATGCTTGCAGTTGGTGATAAAGTAAACTGTAAAAATTTAGCCAAAAAATTGGGACTTCCATTGATCCCAGGATACCAAGGTGAAGATCAGTCCATTGAAAATTTAATTCGTGAAGCTGACAAAATGGGTTATCCCGTTTTGGCAAAAGCGGCCGCCGGTGGTGGTGGCCGGGGCATGAAAGTCATCAGGAAGTCAGCAGATGCAAAGGAACTTTTAGAATCTGCCAGACGTGAAGCGGAAGCCGCTTTTGGTAATCCCACTTTATTTCTAGAAAAGTATTTAGAATCTGCTAAGCATATTGAGTTTCAAGCCTTTGGAGACAGTTCAGGGCAAGTGGTGCATTTTTTAGAACGTGAATGTTCAGTACAAAGAAGGCATCAAAAAATTATTGAAGAAGCATTGTCACCATCACTGACACCTGATCTCAGAAGAAAAATGGGAGAAGCGGCATGTCTACTTTTACAAAGTGTTGGTTATAAAGGTGCAGGCACTGTTGAGTTTTTATTAGATGGCTCACAGTTTTATTTATTGGAAGTGAACACAAGATTACAAGTCGAGCATCCTGTTACAGAAATGGTTTTAGGAATCGATCTTGTGAAGGCTCAGATCCTGACAGCTGAAGGCCAATTTATATTTTTTGATTCTGGAACACAAAAACCCCACGGCCATGCCATTGAGTGCCGCATTTATGCTGAAGACCCGTTCAAGGGTGGCATACCCAGCACGGGATTATTGGGTCTTGTGAAATGGCCTGAGGGGCCCGGTAGGCGTTTTGAATATGGTTTTGATGAAGGTGATGAAATCACCAGTTACTATGATCCTATGATCGCAAAAGTGATTGTGTGGGATGATAATAGACCTCGAGCCATTGAAAAAATGAAAAAAGTTTTAAAAGACTCCGTTATTTTCGGAGTCAGAACAAATATTCCCTACTTGATTGAAATCTTAAGTCATCCCGAATTTGTGAATGGAAAAATGACCACTCAGTTTATTGATAAATACTTTCAAGACCCTATCAAAGAGCCTGAACTCACTGATGATGAAAAAGCTCTGGTTCAGTATTTAATAGCAAAGAATAAAAAAAGCTCTATCCAAACCGAGCGTGAATTTGATTCTCCTTTTCAGGGCACGTGGAGAGCACAAACATGAAATCCTTTGATTTTAAAAACAAAAAAATCTCTTACTTGGAAAAGTCTTTTTTGGGTCAACAATGGATCTATGTGAATGGTCGAACTTTATGCATTGATCAAAAGCCTCAAGGACTTAAATCCAGAAAAGCTTCCAGTCAGTCCAGTGGTCATCAACTTTTTGCACCAATGCCTGGTAAGATTACTAAGTTGTTAGTCACTGACGGTGCTGCAATTAAAAAAGGAGATTCTGTTATTGTGATGGAAGCCATGAAAATGGAATACACTTTAAAAGCAGAAATGAATGGTGAAATTAAATCTATTCATGCATCCGTTGGGCAACAAGTCACTTTGGGCCAACTATTAGTCGAACTCTCAGAGGATAAAAAGTGAGCCAAGTCCAAATCGTTGAAGTTGGCTTAAGGGATGGATTACAAAATGAATCTGTCCACCTGTCAGTGGATCAAAGATTTGAGATTTTAAAATCCCTTGCCCACGCAGGACTCAAAAGAATTGAAGTGGGTGCTTTCGTTAGATCAGACAAGGTTCCACAGATGGCAGGGACTGCCGAACTTTTGGAACTCGCTCAAAAGTTTAAAAAAGAGAACAAAAAGTTTCGTGATCTTAAATACTCGGTGCTTGTGCCTAACCTTAGAGGTTGGGAAGAGGCAGAAAATTTAAATCCCGACGAAGTGGCTTTATTTGCTTCCAGCACGGAATCCTTTTCGCAAAAAAACATTAATTGTTCCATTCAAGAAAGTCTTGAGCGCTTTGCACCTGTCATTGCAAAAGCAAAAAAGAAAAAAATAAAAGTTCGCGGGTATCTGTCTGTTTGTTTTGGTTGTCCCTTTGAAGGTAAAGTTCCAGAAAAAAATGTCATCAAGCTTGTGGATCAAATGTTTAAAATGAAAGTCGATGAGGTTTCCATTGGTGATACCATTGGTGTGGCTGATGCAGGACAGGTCAAAAGTTTATTTAAAAAATTAAAAAACAAACATCCCATAAAAAAGCTAGCTGGACATTTTCACGATACTCGCGGGCAAGCACTTGTTAACATTATGGCCGCCTATGATTTAGGGGTCAGAATATTTGATTCCAGTATTGGCGGTCTTGGGGGATGTCCTTACGCACCCGGTGCGACGGGAAATGTTTCAACCGAAAATGTTTTGTACCTGATGAATGGTTTAAAAGCGAAAACGGGTGTTGAAATTCAGCCATTGATTGAGCTGAATCATCAGATTGGTAATTGGATGTCGAAAAGCTTACCTTCACAGGTTTCACGGGCTGGGTTGTTGAAGGTTTAGTGGTTCGTGCTTTTGATCGTGTCTGTGGTTAAAACTCATTGGTTTAAATTGAGGTTAAGGATTCACCTGAACGCCAAACACCTCTACATCTTTACTTAATCCAGCATCCACTTTTGAAATGCCCTTAATTCTATTATTCGCCAAAGAAAGCGATTTCAAAGAAGACAGCTCTTTAAAAGCTCCAAGTTGAATCTCGAAAATGTTATTGCTGTGTAGATGAAGTATCTGCAAATTTGAAAGATTCGAAAGAAATCCTGTAGGGATTTTGCTGATTTGATTAAAGCCAAGATTCAAAAATTCTAAACGTGGTAATTCGCTCAAAAACAATTCTTTCCCGTGTAGATCGCTAGAGCTTAAATCGAGATTTTTTAATTTAGGAAGGCCAGCTCCTAAAAATACTTGTCGCAATTGCCGACTGCTAGACAGATTCAGATCTTCAAGACTTAAAAGATTTTGAAAGGATACTTCTCGAAGTTCGTTATTGGTTATTCTTAGGATTTTAAGTTTTTGGCAGTCGGAAAAAGCATTATCTGAAATTGTCTGCACATAGTTCACTGACAAATTAAGATTTTCAAGGGAGCTTAGACCGGCAAAGGTTCGTGGTGAAATCGCGCTGATATTATTGACACTCAGATCAAGTATTTTTAGTTTTGAAAGCGTTTTGAAAGTATCATCACTAATTTCTTTCAGGTTATTTTTTCTTAAATATAACTCTTCTAACGAAGTAAGATCTTGAAATATTTTCGAAGGTAGAAATTCAAGACCTGCATTTTCAAATCCAACAAAACGCAAAGAAGAAAGATTTTTGAAAAGATCTTCAGGTATTGAAGTTAAAGAATTTTCAGAAAAACTAATATTCTCTAAATAGCCTAAATCTTCAAGTGCTCGAGGTGAAATTTTATTGATTTTATTATAACTGAGGCTGATGTATTTAACCGAACGCAGTCCTGTAAAAGTAGAGTCAGAGACATTTGTAAGATGATTCATTCCTAGATCTAGCCATGCTAATGAATGAAGATTCTGGAAAAGAAAATCAGGGATATTTTCGATTTGATTAGATGAAAGATCCAATTGCCATAGTGAATGTAGATTTTGAAAAGCTTCAGGGGAAATGGTCTTAATTTGACCTCCGGAGATGAAAATATTGAGCAAGGAGCTCATTCCGTGAAATGCATTAGAAGGAATTTCTGTTAAACTAGAATCACGGATAATTAAGGTCTGAAGCTTTGCTAAGGCCTCTTTGGAAACTTCATGACAACTAGGGGCATTTAGCTGTTGAGCTATATGGTCGCCGAGCACGCCGCGATCGCAGATGTCGATAGCGGAGGCAAAGGTCGAGCTAACATAAATATTTATTAATAAAATCAATGCAATGAATTTTCTCAAAAAGAAGCCTCCGCAGAATAGTATAAAATTAGAATCCACAAGCCTAACGGTCAAACTAAATACCAGATTTGCAAATTCCATCAGACCGGTTTAAGTAAAAATGAACAAGTGCTTTAAAAACCCAATCCTTGCGTTACAGCTTGGCGCTACATATTTCCCAGAAAAATTGATCTCAATTCGCATTGAGACAACTGGACTCAACCCATTCTAATCCCTGGTATCAACCTTGAGGATTTCCTTCAGCCATAATTGCTTGACCAACCTGTTTCCAAAAAACCAGACCTAAATAAGGTAATTTACCCCAATACTTTCGATAACTTACTGAATAATCTCATTGAAATGTTTCTCATTCTGTACAAATATTAAAAATAGTATATAATGAGAAACATATGCCTGCTAAAGCACCTACCCTTAATAAAAAACCCCTTGAAGCCTTACGCACTCTTGGCCGCCTTCTACGTGAGCGCAGAAAAGACCTCGGGATCAATGCCAATGTAGCTGCGGAGGCTGCTGAAATCTCTCGAGTCACTCTTTTCCGCATTGAAAAAGGCGAACCGTCCGTCACAATGGGCGCTTACCAAAGCGTTATTTCAGCACTAGGACTCCAGATCGATCTCAGCGATCCTCGAGCAAAAAGACCTTCTGAGAATGTTGCCCGAGGAAAGCTTCCAAAGAAAATTCCGATCGCAAATTACAAGGAGCTTAAACGACTTGCTTGGCAGCTTAAGGACACGACACAATTGACTCCGAAAGAAGCTCTGGATCTTTACGAACGTAATTGGCGGCATGTGGATCAGAGCTCTTTGAGTCAGCGAGAAAGAAAATTGATAGACATGCTTGTGGCTGCCTTTGGCCGGGAGCGCCTGCTTGTTTAGACGTGAGCACCACAACCGCATCGCTTCAGTTTTGCAATCACTGAATGCAGATCTTTTAGATCAAAACTTTTGCCTCTTTGGTGGCGGAACCGCCATTGTTTTGGCTCGAGACGAATATCGTGAGTCTGCCGATATCGACTTCTTGGTTTCTAATTCTACTGGTTATTCCACTTTGCGAAGCCTACTTAAAAAAGAAGGCATTAGCTCCATAACTCGCCCTGGAATGCCGCTTTATACAACCCGCGAAATTCGTACCGACCAATACGGCATTCGCACTATGATTCTTGTCAACAATGTTGAAATAAAATTTGAAATCGTTTTTGAAGGGCGGGTTCAATTGGAAACTCCCACGCTCAATGAAAAAATCTGCGGCATCTCTACATTGACTTCGCTAGATATGGCGACAACAAAACTTTTAGCAAATTCAGACCGCTGGAGCGACGATGCTGTAAACAGTCGAGATTTAATTGACCTAGCCATGGTGGGGCTAAGTCGGAACTCACTTCAAGCAGCCATTCAAAAAGCTGCTACTGCGTATGGCGAAAGTGTCGAGCGCGATCTTAAAAAAGCGATTGCTACTTTAGCTACTCGCAAAGGGCGTCTTGAGCAATGTATGGACTCATTAAAAATCGATGAAATTCCAAAAGCGCAGCTTTGGCAGCGCATCCGAAGTCTCGTTAAATAGCAAACAACTCCTGGCACCGAAGTTGCCATGTATTTTCGCATGATATCTACTTGGGCGGGAAACTTCTTTCTTATCACTTTTGCATTCATTGTATTGCTTTTGGCGCAAGTTTCTCAATCACCCCAATGTATAAATTCTAAGCTGATTGAAAAAATCACTTTTCCTGATCAATCCTCTATTTTTCGCTGCGAAAACAAAGAAGATGTGCCTTTCTCAAAAGACTTTCACCGCAAGCAAGTTCTAATTGAAAATGAAATTCTTCCTTTTGAAAAATGGGTCACACTTTTTTGGGGTCCAAGCCAAACAAATTTGCACGTTCAGCTTTACCAAAAACCTCAAGTTACACAAACTTTGAATGGTATGATCAAGATTTGGGACAAAGAGTTTTACTCTTCGTGGGCCTTTCAAAAAGCGGTCATGATGGATGTTTTAAAAACTCAGATTGCTAACGAAAGACTTCGATTATTTGTTTCTGATTTTTACGTGCGAGTATGGAATCAAGATCAACAAAAGGGTTACGGAGATATTAATTCGTTTCTTTCCCACCGTTGGTGGTTAGCTTATTCCAAAATGAACATGCAAGATCAGTATGTTTTTTTAAAGCAGCTACCACTTCATTTAAAAAAGAATTCCAGTGAAATTTTGAATACCTTTGATCTGGTGATTCAACTGACTCAGCTTCAAAAGGATTTGCAACCGTTACCGTTTCAAAAGTTAATTGATTCTCAAGGGGGTCTTCAGCCCTTCTTGTTAAAGGCTCAGTTTGATTATTTAATTCTTAATCAGGAAATCAATACTGAAACTTTAAAACAGTTTGATCTGTTACAAAGCCGCTTCCCTGGAAAAGAAATTGGTGTTTGGAACGGGGAGAGTCTTTACCACGTACCTTCAAAAAGTTATTTAGCTGCCAAATCCTTTCAAGAAATCAAAGCTCAGCACTACATTTGGGAGATGTGCGAGGACGTGCAGATGCAGGAGCTTTTTAAAATCCCCGCTCAAGTCAGGAAAGTATTGTTAGTGAAGAATTGTGCACAGAAACAGGCTCAAGTGTATGGATCCTACATTCGTGGGGGAATCGAAACCTTTGCCGCCAGCCAGCCCGAGGTCCACTTTGTGCTGTTAGATCTTCCATCACTAGAATCCCAAAAAAATGTGCTTAAAACTGAAATCAAAGTCTTTGATCTTATGATTCATCAAAAGAAGTATGCTGATTTACTTAAAGATATGGGATGGCAGTCCATTCAACATAATAAAAGCTTAAATATCATCAAAGCTGAGTCCTATGTGGATTCAGTGGAATCATTTCGAGTTTTTTAATTCATGCTCCCACACCTTGGGAGCACATTGTTCCCAAATTCCTTGAATCCCGCCAATCTGTTGGATATATCCATTTCATCGAGGTGAAGATGAGAAGTTTAATCGTAATCCTAATTACAATGACTACATTAGCCGTGCAGGCCCAATTTTTGGGTGGTCATGACCGTGGTAACGGAGGCGATGTTTTAGTTTGTTACGACTCAGCAGGAAAAATCACTTCTGCAAAATTTTACGACCTATTTGAAGCCGAAGTTAAATTCGGAATGACACTGATTCCACCACAAGGAAACACACTTGATGAAAAAGTAGACTCGATCATTTCACGCGTAGAAAAAATTGATCCAAGCCGAGCTTGGGCGTTTCGGGTTTGGTACAAAAGCTTTTTTCAAGAGTCTAAATTTATTCCTGGAGTTGAACTGGGTGACATACCTGATCAAGGTGATGCACTTTGGCCGGTCAACTGCAAAATCAAACAACTTGTCGTTCAAACAGATGTGAAGCCCCCGTTGAATCCTTACCGGCACACTTTTAGCCAGGATCTTTGGAATTTGTTAGATGATAACTCAAAAGTGGCGACGATCATTCACGAGCTTATTTTTCGTGAGGCACGAGCTAAGGAACATAGATCATCACAGGCTGTTCGGTATTTAAACGGACTGTTTTGGGCCGATCAATTGAATCAACTGTCTTTATTAGATTACAGAAAATTAATAATAGATGATCTGAATTTACTATTGTTAACGACAGCTGAAGGGATTCCATTTTTTAATTCTTACTACATTAAAAAATTAATTTGGGAATTACAATTAGATGGCCTGAATTTTAATTTTAGTATACCTGAATTACAATTCCCTGGAAAAATCAGCAATGATAATGGATACTGTACAGCAGTATATCATTCTGGTCAGTGCAGATATTCTGTTAACCTAGTTCCTGCTGATTTAACACAATTAGAACTTCCCACTTTTTTGGGGAGTGGATCCGTTCAACAAGTCGTTTTTAATTCAAACGGAACTCTTTATTTGGGGGGTCAATTTAGTATATTATCAGCTTATAGTATCAAATCAGATTATTTTTTGCTGAGGAGAGATGAAGTTTGGGAAACTTCATCAAGTGGATTCACACTTAAGTATAAATCCCAAAAGCTCATTGAATTATCCTATGCTTGGTCTGGATGGAAGTTTAGTGAATTGACAGGTTTGCAGGTTGAATTCAAAGCAGAAGAAATCGCAAAAGTTTCATTTATACTGACAGGTAATGTTGATTATTTAAATTGCCGTAAAAGTACTAAATTAATTTTTGAATTCAAATATGGTCAAACAAACAGCCTATCGTGTGTTCTCGATCGTGATGCCGAACTTAGGCAGTACGAAAATGAAAAATTCACTCGAGTGCGAGCTGGCAAGCGAGTGCTTGTTGATCGCAATTTTCGTCTTATTAAAGTCCAATAACCCCCATGCAAACAGAAAGCTTATTAAAAAAAGAATTTATTCGCAGAAAGAGTAAGAATCCCTCTTACTCTTTACGTGCATTTTCTCAGTCCATTGGAATTCCCAGCGGAAGACTGTCTGAAATTTTAAATGGCAAGCGCAGGTTGACAAAAACCTATGCTGGAAAAATTTTGAATAATTTAAGACTTGATTTGGTTGAGCGACAAAAGTGGCAAAATGCCATTTCGGGTGTTCCTTCAGGTTCACAAGCATTGACTGAATCACAGTTTTGTTTGATAGCAGATCCCATTCACTTTGCATTACTATGTTTACTTGAAACAAAGGGCTTTGAGAAACTCACGCATAATAAAAAAAATAATGTTTTAGCCATTCAGATTGAGTGGATGGCTGCTCGGTTGGAAAAGCCAAAACTTGAAGTCGAACTGGCACTACAAAATTTAAAGCAGCTACAGTATGTAGCCTTCGATGGAAACTTTATCCGATTAACCCTTGATCAAGCGTTAGAAACAACGACTGATTCGCTTAGCCAAGCTCTAAGGGAATCACACCGAAAAAGTTTAAGATCGGCCATTGATAAATTAGAGTCTGTTCCTTTGGAGCTTCGGGATGTGACATCAACAACGATGGCCATTGATGTTAAGAACTTGCCAAAAGCTAAAAAATTAATTCGTGAGTTTCGAAAAAACTTAAGTGCACTTTTGGAAGACGGTCACAAGGATGAAGTTTACGAATTAAATGTGCAACTTATCCCTGTTACTAAGATCAAATCCTCACTTTAAACTATTTGCTTTTTCAGCATGAGTTCCCGTGATTCTGTTCTTATGATCCACAAAAATCACCTGAGGTTTGTGTTTTTTGGCTTCATTGATGTCCAGTTGGCAGTAGGAAACGACGATTACAATATCACCCTTTTGTACTAGCCTTGCAGCGGCTCCATTCAAAGTGACCTCACCCTTTTTTCCAAGAATGACATAGGTGGTGAATCGCTGGCCGTTGTTACAATTTAGCACATCTACTTTTTCATTAATTAAAAACCCACAACCTTTGATCAGTTCAGGCCCCAAAGAAATGGATCCTTCGTAATTCAGATCAGCATCTGTGACAGTGGCTCTGTGAATTTTGGATTTCATCATTTCGACTTTCATATTTTATCCTTTACGCATTTAATTGTAGAGAGTGAAGTAAGCCCTTAAGTACAAGATCAGGAATGATGTGATCAAAAATGCCTTCTGATTCAAACAAAGATGAAAATCCCCCCGTGCCAACAACTAAAGGCTTTTCTCCTTTGAAGCATTCGAGGCTTAATTTGCGGCAAATTTCTTTCATTGCACCTAATTGTCCATAATAAAGACCTGATTGAATGCTTTCGATGGTGGTTTTTCCAAGGGCCACTTTGGTTCCGATAATTTCCACAGTCGGAAGTTTCGAAGTGCGACTTTCTAAGGATTCCATGGAAATTTTAAGACCTGGAATAATCGCCCCGCCTAAATAGTCTTTTTCAATTGTTAAAACATCAAATGTAGTCGCTGTTCCTAAATCCACAATGATGGCGTTTTTGTTAGGATAGAGCTTCGAAACTGCGATGGAGTTGGCTATTCGGTCGGCACCCACTTCAGTGGGATTTTTATATTTAATGTTAAGGCCTGTTTTTACACCGGCCTGAAGTACGAAGGGATTAATTTTAAAATATTTTGTGCAAGCCCCTTTGAGGGAATAAATAACGTCAGGAACCACCGAACAAAAAGCGATTTGTTTGATCAGTTGTGGATCAATTCCATTTTCTTTAAGTACAGATCTTAAAAAGATTCCCACTTCGTCAGAAGAAGAGCCTTGTTTGGAATTTCTGCGAAAACTAAGAAGCATTTTATTATTATCATAAACACCGCCGTAAATTTGGCTGTTACCCACATCGAGAGCTAGAATCATTTGGTATCTCCTATCAGGTTTGAAAAGTACTGAGCAAGATGATCGGGACCAATAGCAATCTCAGATTTTAATGTTGAATCATAAATATTAAATTGGTGCTGCTTCCGGTCTTGAAGCTGATGAAAATCGTTTTGCACAACAAAGTCAGCTTTTGAACTGGATTGAAGTTTTTGAATTTTATTTTCAACTTCGGATGCATTCGCTTTCGATGTCAGTTTAAAGGCAATCAGTTTGGATTGAGGCGACCACTTTTTAATTTCATTTACAATTTTAGGTGTCTTTTTTAGCACAAGCTGAAGTTCTTGATTGGAATCGATCTTTCCCACAGCTTTGTCCACAGTGTAATCACTGACAGCAGCCGCATGAAAAATAAAATCGTACTGCTTTTCTGTCAGTTGCTTTTGTATCAATTGTTGTAAGGAAAGTGCTGAATCAAAGCGGTAAAGATCATAACTATCCTGAGGTATCACTTGGGCACTTTTTGCTAAGTTTAAAGTGACATCGAAGCCTAGCTCAGAAAAGTATCTGGCTAAGGCTTCACCGGTTCTGCCTGTGCTATTATTCGAAATCGAGCGAACATCATCGATGGGTTCCTGAGTGCCACCAGCTGTCACTAAAATTTTTGCTATTTTATGCTGGGGTCTAACAACCTGTGATTGATGAAATTGAATTTTTAAAGCTTTTTGGATTTCAGCCATTAGTAAGTCAGGTTCCAGAAGTTTCCCGTATCCTGTTTCGCCGCAAGCTAAAACACCAGAGGCCGCCTCTAGGATTTGCACCTTCCACTTTTTTAAAGTTTCCAATGAAGAT
The DNA here is from genome assembly GCA_001464795.1 of Bdellovibrionales bacterium Ga0074139. Taxonomy (GTDB): domain Bacteria; phylum Bdellovibrionota; class Bdellovibrionia; order Bdellovibrionales; family Bdellovibrionaceae. Next base: position 90,658 of record LNEB01000011.1, on the reverse strand, counting down.
TGAGTCGAAGGATGTAAATACATGGAAGTATTCATAGCAGGAGCCACAAGAAACGGTTTTTTGAATTCGTGGGCGATGAAAAGTGTTGAAAGTAAGTCATCACCGATTCCACTAGCCATTCGGTTAATCAAGTGAGCTGTTGCAGGAGCTGCAATGATAAGATCAGCCCAACGTTCCAGATAAATATGATCCATTGAGGCGCCAGGCTGCCACAGATCGGAAGTGACCGGGTTCCCTGACAGGGCTTCTAGAGAGGCTTGACCAACAAACTTCAATGCCGATTCAGAAGCCGCCACTTTGACTTCAAAGTTATTTTTTCTTAAAAGCGAAATCAAATAGCAAATTTTGTAGCATGCAATGGATCCTGACATAAGAATGAGAATTTTAGATTTCGACATTATCAATTAACCTCACGTCACCTAAAAAGGCGGCAGCAAATCTTCGATTTTTATAGTCTTCGACGTAATCAACTTTAAAACCCAGTTCTGTTAATTTTGAAATGGCCTGTTGTGCAGATGAAGACTGAGTGATTGTCTTATAAAGAAGTGGTGCTAAAGTTTTGTGTGCTTCCGTGAGTCTTAAGTTTCTAGAACTTAAAGCTAAACCACTGGCTTCCCTGACAGTGGGGACACCCAAGATTTTGACATCCATGGCAAAGGATTCTGTCATATCCTTTACAAGTTGATACTGTTGGTAATCTTTAAGGCCAAAGTAAGCTTGATGGGGTTTTAAAATATTGAGTAATCTCATGACCACGGTCAGAACCCCGTCGAAGTGGCCGGGGCGATGTTGGCCACAAAGCATTTTTGAGAATTGATTTTCACTGACTTGGAAGCGGTACTGATCAGGATAAAGATCTTGGTAACTAGGCGTCCACAAATAATCCACTTGTTCGGCTTGGGCTATTTTTTGATCCTGATCAAAAGTGATCGGATAGTTTTTGAAGTCGTCAGAATTATTAAACTGTGTGGGATTCACAAACACACTTAAAACAACGATGTCATTTTCTGCACTTGCTTTTTTTAATAGCTCTGCGTGCCCAGCATGCAAGGCTCCCATGGTGGGAACAAAACCCATTTTTTGATTTGGATTTTCTTTTCTAATGCTGAGAGCCTGTTCGCGGCTTTGAATCAGCTTCGTCATGAGTAACTTTCATTATCATTGGGAAATGCGTTTTCCAAAACATCAGCATGGTACTCATTGATGGCCTTTTGGATATGATCAAAGCCATTCAAGTAATATCTCAAGAATTTAGGCTTAAATTCAGAGTTCATTCCAAGCATGTCTTGAAGAACAAGAACTTGACCATCGACATCAACCCCAGCACCAATTCCAATGGTGGGAATTTTTAAATTTTGTGTGATCGTTGCTGCTAGTTTTTTGGGAACGCATTCCAGTACAATGGAAAAACACCCGGCTTGCTCAAGCAGTTTGGCATCCTCAACAATTTTTTTAAATTCTTCTGGTAAGCGACCTTGTACTTTAAATCCACCAAGTGCGTGAACAGACTGTGGAGTAAGTCCTAAGTGACCCATAACAGGGACTCCAGATTCAACGATGTGTTTGACGATTTCTAAATGTCCTGACGCTCCTTCTAGTTTAACTGCATGAGCTCCTGCTTTCATCAGCTTTTCCACTGCCTCCATGGCTGCACGAAGTCCTTTTCGGTAACTTAAAAATGGCATGTCAGCGATCACAATTTTCTGAGGAGCTCCACGAACAACTGATTTCACATGTTGAGCAAGCTGTGACGTTGAAATATTTAATGTGGAAGATTCCCCATGCATGACCATGGCAGCAGAATCGCCTACAAGAATGGCATCAATATTTGTCGAGTTTAAAATTTTTGCAAATGAATAATCATAGCATGTGATCATCGATATTTTTTGGTTCTTTTCTTTTTTAAGTTTGAAGTCTTGAATTTTCATTTGGATGTTCGCTCCATTAAATTTTTATAAAGGTTTTGATCCGGCAGACTAAGTGCATTCAAATTTTTTTCAATTGTGGACTGATCATTTCTGACCCAAGGCCCTGTAATCGATTGACCCTTATGATTGATAAATTGCTGAAATATTTTTTCTAAATAAACTAAAGTGGCAGATTCTGGCACGCCTATTTTTGCAAAAGCCTGAAGTCCTGATTTTAAGTGATTTTGTGTACCTGCACCTAAAAGTACGGCCCAGGCATGGTAAAGACCTTTGTCTTCATTCGACAAGGTAAAATAAGGATTAGAAAGTAGGGGAAAAATTTTTTTAAATGCAGATGAATCAGACACTGCAAAATGAATTTTTTTGTAAAATTCCAAATCATACAGTTCATCAGAAAAAGTCATCAAAGGATGAAAGCTTAAGATTTCGGGGTGATGGAAAGCTCCAGAAAAATGAAAGGCTTTTACATTAGAATTTTTTAAATATTGCTCAAAGAGCTCACCAATGCTTGCATCTGAAACCGCAAGGCCCACAAAGTTGGCATTTTTAATTTTTTCTTTTAATAAATCTGGGCCATCATGACGTGACCATGTGGAAAAAGAGACACCTAGGTGTTGGAAGTAGAAAATGAAATGCTTGGCCAAGCGGCCAGAGCCAATAAGAAGAATTTTGTCATCAGTCACGGGTACCTGTCCTTTGGGATCAAGTCCAAAAAATGTGTTTCTAACTTTTAAAAGTTTACACCCTCAAGATGCAGGATGTCGATCATATTAAGCCATCTGAGACAGTGTTAGTCCCAAGGAATGGGAAAAGCTTATTGGTTAGGTGTTATATTCGTTTTGGTAGGTGGTTTATCAGCCTCTTGGTATTTAGCGAACCAAAGTCAAAACAGTTTATTGCTCCTTCCGCAACAAATCGAAAATTTAGAAATTGTTAAGCCTTTTGTTTTTGATAGAACGGATTCCTTGGATTGGTTTTTTCTTGCACCTGAACCACAAAATCAAGTGCATTGGAATTTTACACTGAAAGTCAGCCAAGCACTTCAAGCCCAGGGCTGGAAAATTATTGTGGATCCTTACTTCGCCGAGCAGATGCAATATTCAGGCGATCTTCAACTGGGACTTTTACAAAACAGAGATTCTTTTTTTAATCAAATTCAGGCCCATTTTCCCAATGAAAAACGGGTCGTGATTTTGCCTAACATTGCCATCACTCAAGTGGTTTCCGATTCTATATTATTAAAAAGCGATATTAAAAAATTTCGAACTTTGAGTTTTTTCTCTTATCCCAAGTCTCGGGAAGATGAAGCTCAATTTTTTCTACCTTGTTCAGAATCCAGGGATCTAAAAACAGGTCCATCCGAATTGGGATGTTTTATTCGTCAGCAATCCAGGCCTCATTATAAAGTTCTATCAACCTTACCCACGCCCGCAGGTTTTTTATTGAAGTACAATTCAACGGAATTCTCACTTTTCCTTCTCTAAAGGGTACCAGGCACCTTTTCGCCCCGCATTATATTGTCGTGATTCTGTCAGGCACAAAAACTTTGGGTGACAAGGCTTAGATAAATAGGCGAAACCAATTCCAAATTAACAAGAACCATATATGCCGCTGATAAGGTGCGGTGTTTCTACTAGGCTCCGTAAAGGCCTATCTATGGAGGAAAAATGAAATTAACAGCAGTTCTCGGTACATTACTTATCGCCATCAGCTCTTTTGCTGGTCTAGGTGAGGATTTCGCTCAACTCAAAAACACAGGCATCAACTATGAAGTTGTCGGTGCAGTATGTGAGGAAGTGGCTCGCTTGCGCTTTCAAGAAGAATTCCCAGCTCCAAGATACGGTGTTGTTACAGGTGTCGAGTACGGTGATGGTAACAGAACCATCGGTGAACTTGATGTTGTGGTTTTCGAAGCTTTAACAAATAAAGTCATTCGAGTGGCTGAAGTTAAATGTTGGAAAGATCCTCAAGGTGCGATCCGTAAAGCCCTTGATCAACGTCAACGCTTTGTAAAAACAGTTAAATCGGGCCGAACAATTCGTTTCAGGTCATTGAATTCTAATATTCAATTCCGTCGCGAAAACTTTTTATCAAACCCACAGCAAGTGGCAGTTGCTCAAAACGGCACAAAGCAAGCAGGCTTTGATTTTGAGCTTGGTTACGAACTTCGTGAGCTCATGCAGTTACGTAAAATGATGATGGATTGCCAAGCATCACGTCAGTGCGCAGCTGGATCCAAGTAATTTAATTTTATAAAGAAGAGCATCGAGGCAGATCATTCACACTGAACTGCCTCTGTTTTTTATCGCCAATAAAAGAAGAGTGAGTCGAAGAAGCTAATTCACTCTTATCATTACTTTCTTTGATTCCAAGTCGATGCATTTTTAAAATAAAAATTCTCTTTTTCTTTTTGATGAGTTCGTAACCATCCATCGTTAGTAGCAAAGTTCCATAACCGTAGTGGCCAACACGTTTTTTGGAAGATGTTGCAAATCCGTTCACTTGGTGACCATCGGAATCCATAAACAAAGTCTTTTCGATAGACATATCGCTAGTGACTTGTGCGCTGTAACCGATCTTTTCTAAATTACTAACCACTTGATCCGTTTCAGATCCTAAATAAGGCATGAAAACGACACAATCAGGAACCAGTCTTTTTTCTCCATCAATCAAATGAACCTGAGCCGTAAACGTGTTCGCCATGGTGATAACGGCTAGGCTAAAAACAATCATAAAAACCGAGAATTGCATCATAAGTTCTCCATCCTAGGGATCTAGTGCAAATCTGAGACGAAGAGATTTATCAAAATGAAACACTCAAATCCAAAGGGTTGGATTTGAGTGTCAGAGAGTGTTTATGGGCTGACAAGGGAGGCCTAAATTGTCTCGTGACTGAGGGGTCTTCGTGGAGCCCGGAAATAAGTTCTGGGTGATAACTCCAGCAAGTGATTAAGCGTCGCCATATAAACACAAGCATAGCGATCTATTTGATAGGCCAAGTAACTTTCTTCGTTTCCTGCACGCATCAACTGACCCCATTGTGGATTGTAAAGAGCTTGTTGCTTTTTAATTAATCCTGAAATGGTAGTATCAATTTCAGTGATCTTTTTTTGCAGTTGATCTGCCTTTTCATCATCCACTTTTGGTTTTTCAATTCTGCGGGTCATGATTTCTGTTAGCTCATCTTCCAAGGGTTCTTTTTTTCGCATCAGATCTTCGATCTCAAGAATCAAAGGCTGAGCCGTCTTATTTTTTTCAACTTCATCGGCTATTTCTTCGATCACCATGGCTGTGCGCCAATTGCATTCTTTTTTGAGTCGCAAAATATCACCGTAAATATGATCACCGATGTAAAGAATGTCATCTCCGTCGAGACCCAGATCATCAGTGAATTGCTTGGCATTACCACCCTGATACACGCCGGGTGAAAGCTTATCGTTCCAGTTTGTCATAGAGCCATCGGCTGTATTCACTCGCAAATACTTATTGTTTTCATAAAAGAATTTAGGTTTTGAAGCAAAGGTAATTGTAATTTCAAAAAGCTCTTCCCAAGACTTATGGTCTTTTAGGAAGGGATTAATGGCATAATCAAGTAATAGTTTAGAGTAATAAAAATCAGAATTTGTTAGGATGAAAATTTTCTTTCCATGCTTTTTATATTTTTCTAATCCCTGAACAACAGTGGCATCTTTGATAATATATTTTTCTAAATTTTTTCTGACTTCATCCTTTAAAGAACCATCACGGTGGGCTTCATCTAAAGAATCTAGTACGTCATCTGCAATTTTAGCGTAATCAGGATAAGTGTTAGCAGTATCAGAATCTTTGAGTTCCACGATTTGAGAAAATAAAACGGCCAGTGACAATGAAAAGAAAGTATCAATGGCTAAATAACCACCAGTGCTAAGATCAATGTAAGTCGAGCGGTAAAGTTTTTGATGAGCTTTGAAGTCGATGGGCTTCATTCCATGGTGAGAAGCTCGGATGGCTGTGTAGCGATTTAATTTTAAAAGATTGCCTTTTTCTCGATCAATCACGAGGCCACGAATGGCATAATTATAATCAAAGACTAACTTTTTTAAAGTATCTGGGTAGGATTTATTTTTGATCAATTTGTTAATGATAATGGAGTGGGAAAGTCTTTCGAAATTTTCAGAATTGTAGCGCACCAGGGTGTGGTCCATATCAAGACCGATATATTTAATTCTTTTTAAATTAAGAGTGCGGTTCACATAAACTTTTTGCGACATAATATTTTAAACCTCGCTTAGGGAAAGACTTCTATGATATGTCCAAAAGGTATGGCTAACAAGAAGGAAGCACTCGACGCCCTGAATCCTGATCAAATACAGGCGCTCGATCTACTCAATTCAGGCGAAAATGTGTTTTTAACCGGCGGTGCTGGTTGTGGGAAGTCCTTTGTAGTCAGACATTTCATGAAGGATCTATCACACAAAATTATGCCGATTCTAGCTAGCACCGGAGCCGCAGCCGTTTTACTAGGTGGTCGAACTTTTCATAGTTTTTTTGGTCTTGGCATTATGGAGGGTGGCTTTGAAGCCAGCTTTCAAAGAGCCTCTAAAGATCGAAGGCTGATGAAAAGATTAAGTGAAGTCGAAGGTGTCATCCTGGATGAAGTGTCTATGATTCCTGGAGAAGCGCTAAAGCTTGCAGAAAATTTATCCAGGTTAGCCAGACAGTCGGAATTACCATGGGGTGGAATGCGAATGATTGCGGTAGGTGATTTTGCGCAATTACCACCTGTGACCCGCACTGGAAAAAGAGACTGGGCCTTTCAGTCACAAACTTGGGATCAATCGGGCTTTATGCCCTACGTTTTAACGCAAAATGAAAGGGTTCAAGACGAAAATTATTTATCCGTTTTAAACAAAGTTCGAATTGGTGTTGTGGATAACGAGGTTCGAGATTTTTTAGACGCCCATCAATTTGAACATGATGATTCTGATTTAGCGACTCGTCTTTTTTCAAGAAGAGATCAATCATTGGAATACAACCTGGCAAGGCTGGCTGAAATTGACAAAGAAGAAATTCAAATACCTTCCATTTATTTTGGCTCCGAAAAACATCAAGAGATGATGATGAAACAAGGGCCTGTGCCAGTGAAGCTCAATTTAAAAGTGGGCGCAGAAGTCATGTTTATTCAAAATGATCCCCAAAAAAGATGGGTCAATGGAACCCGTGGAACAATAGTTGTCATCGAAGATGATAAAATCACTGTGGAAAAGCGCCAAGGCCGAGACGTCACAGTTGAAAAACAACAATTTAGTTACTTGGATGCTGACGGCAATATTGTGGCTTCAGTGATTCAGTTTCCTTTGACTTTGGCTTACGCAACAACAATCCATAAATCCCAAGGGGCTACTTTAGATGAGCTGTGGTGTGATTTGTCAAATTTATGGGAGCCTGGTCAGGCCTATGTGGCACTCAGCCGATTGCGTTATGCCAAGGGATTGAAAGTCTTACGATGGAGCCCTAATTCCATCAAGATCGACCCTTTTGTTAGACAATTTTATAGGGACATGGAATAAAAGAAGCATCACTTCTTCAAGGAGATTTCATGAAACTTTTCCTCTCATTTATACTGCTTTTTTCTTTTGCTCAGGCCCAGACAGTGGGTGTGAATATCAACGATGTGAATGCTAATGAAAGCACCACCATCGAAATTAAAAAAAATAATGGGGATGCTTACGGGGCTATCGTGAAGCCCAATGAACCCTTATTCGAAATCACTCAAGGTGAAGAAGATTTAAGCGGTGATGGAGCTCCCCTTTTAAAAGAAGCACGTAATAATTGGAAAAAGACCTGCAATGATTGGAAAAAAGAATTCAAAGACATGAATAAGCTGAATCAAATTTTAAGCATGAATTGTGGTAAGCAAAGTTGCACCACAGAGGCGATGGAAACTGTTTGTAGTTCCAAAGCCACTTACAAATTAAAAGTCCGCGTTAACTAAGGAGCTCCCATGACTATGAATGATCAAAACCCTGTAGGCCTTAACGGCGTTAGTTTTATTGAGTACTCGGCACCCGAAGGAAAAAATCACTTACCCGAATTATTTAATAAAATGGGTTTTAAAAAAATCAGTACGTCCACCTCCGGGGCAGTAGATTTGTACAGACAGGGAAATATTAATTTTCTACTGAATCAACAGCCCGGATCTTTTGCGACTCATTTTGCAAATCTTCATGGACCTGGAATTTGTTCAACTGGTTTTCAAGTTTTTGATGCAGAAAAAGCCTTTCAAGTGGCGGTCCAAAGAGGTGCCAAGCCTTATGCTGGAACAGTATCAGAAAAAGCAGCGACACCGTTTCCAGCCGTTTATGGAATCGGAGATAGTCTGATTTATTTTGTCGACGAAAAAAATAAAACAAAGTTATTTGCAGAAATTTTTAAGATTCAAACTGAAGATCAAGCTCCCTATGGGTTTGGCCTCAAAGTTGTGGATCACTTCACGAACAACGTTCCACGCGGCGAAATGGCAAAGTGGTGTGACTTTTATACTCAAGTATTTCACTTCCGAGAAACCCGCTATTTCAATATCCAAGGAAAATCCACAGGTCTTGAATCTAAAGTGATGCGGTCTCCTTGTGGTCAATTTTCAGTTCCTATCAACGAGCCAACGGATAAGAAATCACAAATTCAAGAGTACTTGGATGAATATAAAGGCTCTGGAATTCAACATCTGGCATTAACAACAGATGATATTGTGAAAACATTAGAAACAATGAAAGTTTCTAAAATAGAGTTTTTATCACCACCACCTAATTCCTACTATGCCATGTTGAAAGACCGCGTTCCCAATGTGATCGAAGATGTGAATCGCTTAGAAAAAAACGCGATCCTTGTGGACGGAGATCAAGAGGGTTATTTACTACAAATTTTTACAAAAAATGTGATCGGTCCCATTTTTTACGAAGTGATTCAAAGAAAAAACCATTCTGGATTTGGTGAAGGTAATTTTCAGGCTCTGTTTGATGCCATCGAACGTGATCAAAAAGAGCGTGGATATTTATAAGAGGTTCATATGTTTCAATATTCTCAAGGTCGACACACCACTCAGGGCCACAAAGCTATACCTGAAAACCATTTCGAAGAAGAGCAAGGTCGTAAAGGTTTTTTTGGTCAGGTGTCCCATCTGATAAAACCTGAGCCCAGTACCAGGTGGGTGAATATTGAAGGTAATCTAAAGCCACATCTTTTTGACATTGTGGAAATGAAAAAAAACTACGGTGTATGGCAACGAATGGTTTTTAATTCCGATGTCAGTCTTTACAACGTTTGGTTAAAGCCTTTTTCCGCAAATGATATGAATGCCTTTAGAAATGCTGACGGTGATACCTTGTACTTCTGTCATATAGGTGAAGGTCATGTTTTGACTGAGTACGGTTTATTAGAGTTTAAAAAAGGTAGTTACATTTCCATTCCCAAATGTGTCACTCACACCATTGTCTGCCAGTCAGAATCACAATTTCTAGTGATTGAATCCAAAACTGGTGCTTACCGTGAACCCGACCGTGGAATGGTTGGTAAAAATGCTTTTTATGATCCTGCTGCTTTTGGTAAACCCAATTTAGAACAACTTCATGAGTTTAAGAAAAAAAATAATTTAGAGATTTTAAAAATATTAGCGAAACGAAATAGTGAAATCACAACTTTTACCTACACCAATTGTTATTTCGATACAGTGGGATGGAAGGGTGATTTTTGGCCACTGACATTGCATATTAGTGATTTGATGCCGCTGATCAGTGCTCGTGTTCATTTGCCTCCGTCGGCGCACACGACCTTTGTTGCCAATGGTTTCGTTGTTTGTACGTTTTTACCACGTCCATTGGAATCAGATGCGGATGCATTAAAAGTTCCCTTTTATCATCAGAATATCGATTACGATGAAGTACTATTTTATCATGATGGAAATTTCTTTTCTCGGGACAACCTGCATGCGGGAATGATGACTTTGCATCCTGCCGGTTTTCCTCACGGACCTCACCCCAAAGCGGTCAAAGGAATAGCCACTAAAACTCATACGGACGAAGTGGCTGTGATGATCGATACTTGGCAAAATTTAAATATTGATCCTGAATTTATGAAAGTTGATAAGCCTGATTATTGGAAATCATGGATGAGCAAATAGTGACCCTCGATCAGGCCATGCAAATGGCCATTGATGAGGCCTATAAAGGCGCTGCTCAGGTTTCGCCCAATCCCAAAGTGGGTTGTGTTATCTTAAACTCAAAAGGGCAGTTAATTTCTAAAGGACATCATAAAAAATTTGGTGGCCCTCACGCAGAAATCGAAGCACTACAAAATTTAAAACATGAAGATCTGATCGAGGCTCATGTGATTGTGACTCTTGAGCCTTGTGCTCACCAGGGAAAAACACCCAGTTGTGCAAAAAAATTGGCAAGTCTTCCCATTAAAAAAGTCACTTATGGTTTGATGGATCCCAATCCCTTAGTGGCTGGCCAAGGTCATCAAATATTATCTGATGCAGGCATTGAAGTCGAAATTTACAGAGGTGATTTAACAGAAGCACTTGAGAACGTATGCGAAGAGTTCTTAGTGAACTTTCGAGAAAAAAGAATTTTTGTTGCGATGAAAGTGGCTCAGTCAATAGACGGTCAGGTGGCATTAAGTAATGGTGTTAGCCAGTGGATCACAGGGCCTGAGTCACGGATGCACGTGCAAAAAATTAGATCTTACTACGATGCAGTTCTAGTAGGTTATGAAACCATAATTAAAGATAATCCATCCCTGAATATTCGTTTAGCTGATATTAATAAAGAAAATTGGGCTGTGATTTTGACTAATCAAAAATTATCAGAGGACTTAAAAGTGTTTCAAGTCAGGCCTCATGAAAAGGTATTAACTGTAAGCGGAGATCTTAAGCTTGTGTTGCAAAGCCTGTATGACAAGGGTCTTCGCAGTATCCTTGTCGAAGGGGGAGCTTTTACTTTTTCTGAGTTTTTAAGACAAGGTCTAGTGGACCGAATGCATGTCTTCACTGCACCTGTAATAATGGGCCAAGGTAAATCCTGGTCGCAGTCCTTAAGCTATCCAAATTTAGAAATAGCCCCGCGTGCAAAAAAAATAGATACTCAGGTCTTTGGTCCTGATATTTATACTTCATTTAAGCTTAAATAGACGGTTTTTAGCACTCCATATTAAAATTAGAATTTTTATCATATTTTGATTTATATCATAAATTTCAATGGCTTAAAGTAGATTTAAAAGAGTTCATTGGTTCATTTTGAAGACTGGACCCTTTTGATACACTTTTCATGTTATATTGTCTCAATATGGACCCTGACGGATCAAATTCAAAGCAAAACCCACTAAAAATTGAATGGGCACTTTTTTGGGAAGGACTTTTTGGCGAAGACGAAAACGACCAAGAACTTAAGCCTGCCCAGCCCATCACTAAAGACAAATTGAAAGAGATTTCCAAAGATCTTTCAACGCAAAGAAAACAACTGCACAAGCAGCTTGAGACTCTCAATAAAGAGCTCGAGCTGAACACATTAAAGCTAGAAAGCTTACAGCTTGTGGGTGGTGAAACAGAAGACACGCTAGCGCGTATCAACGAGTTATCTGATCGTGGATCTGAACTCAGTGAAAAACTTGAAAAATTAAATCAAAAACTTCAGATAGTTCGTGAGCATGAAAAGGACTGGGTCTAGAATCCAGCTCTAGATGAGCTTTCAAAAAATCGTGCTTCCTATCGATGCCTTTATCCCTCAGATGATTGAGAAACTAAAAGTGCATTCTTCAATTGTTGTGACGGCGGCTCCAGGAGCTGGAAAAACAACACGGGTTCCACCCGGGTTGGTTTCTGGATCTTCAAAAAAAATTCTTGTTCTTGAGCCTAGAAGAATTGCAGCCTTGGCGGCTGCTGACAGAATAGCGACTGAAAACAATTGGAAATTGGGTCAAGAAGTCGGTTATGAAGTCCGTTTTGATAGAAAAATATCAGAGTCTTCAAAAATTGTTTTCATAACCGAGGCCCTATTGTTAAAAAAATTGGCCAGTGATCCCACACTTTCAGAGTTTGGTTTGATTATTATCGATGAGTTCCATGAAAGATCTATTTACACAGATTTAGCCATTGGTTTTATTAAAGAGCTTCAATTACTTGATCGTCCAGATCTTAAACTTGTGGTGATGTCAGCTACCCTAGATGCAGAGAAAATATCCACCTTTTTGGATGATGCCCCCGTGTTGGTTGTGCCTGGGCTGCTATTTCCATTGAAGATTATTTATGATCAAAAGCCGCAAACACTAGTCTGGGGCCCTGAGCTTTTGCAAAAAGTTTTTGATAAAATTAAACTAGCCCTTCAAGAGTGTGAAAACGACATACTGGTTTTTTTACCAGGCGTTTTTGAAATTGAGCAGTGCTTAAGAAAATCTCAAGAACTTGAGTTCATGAAATCTTTTATGTGTTTGCCTTTGCACGGTAGACTTAACTTAGAGCAACAGAAACTAGCTCTTGAAAAAAATAAAATAAGAAAAATTATTTTTTCTACCAATCTGGCTGAATCATCGGTGACGGTGGATGGATTAGATTGTGTCATAGATACGGGCCTAGAAAGATCTAGTGTTTATCAATACACATCTGGATTTGAAAAACTGTCAACTCATCGAACCAGCCTGGCTTCTGCTACTCAGCGTGCGGGAAGAGGTGCAAGGCAAAAAAATGGCTTTTGTTATAAATTGTGGATGAGCCATGATGAAAGATCTTTCTCAGAATTTTCCATGGCTGAAATTAAAACTCAAAACTTATCAGAGACCTTATTGTTTTTGATGCAAATGGGTATCAATAATTTCAGTCAGTTTTCATGGTTTGAAATGCCATCAGAGGCGAATCTGAAGCAGTCTTTGCAACAACTTGAAGTTTTAAATTTGATCAAAAACAATCAAATTACAGATCTTGGAATTCAAGTTCAAAAACATCCTTTACCTGTCAGATTAGCTGTTCTATTCGAGAATTTTAAGGCACTGAAAAAAGAAGCTCTTGGTGCCTGGGTCACAGCTTTGTTATCAGAAAAAATGAATCTGCCAGCAGGGCATGATGATTATGAGTGTGATCTTACAACGTTGTTAATGGGGCCCCAGTTTCAGTTAGACAAAGTACAAAAAGTAGCGCTGCAATTAAGTCCGAGAGCTAAAAATTATCGATTTACTTTTGAAGATGAAGCTGAGCTTAAAAAAATTCTGGTTTTGAGTTTTGCAGATCAAATTGCAAAACGAAGATCAGAAGGATCTGATCGAGCTTTACTTGCTAAAGGTAGAGGTGTGCAATTGCATCCTCAAAGTCGAGTGAAGAAAAGTCCTTACTTTGTGGCTTTGGAGGCTTTTGACACAGATTCATCCCAGGAATCTAAGGTGGCAAAGGCTAGCGGTTTTGATGAAGATTTTTTATTTCAAAACTATGCTTCTGCAATTGTGACGACAAAAAAAATGCTTTGGAGCGATGAAAAAAAAGAATTTCAATTGCACATTGAAAAAAATCTTTGGGGTCTTAAAATTGGTAAAAGCACGATTGAAAAACCTGATCAAAAATATATCAGTGAACATTTGCCTGAAATTGCGTTGCAAAATTTTTCATGGATTTTAAAAAATCATGAAGAATTGGCTAATTGGTGGACCAAACTGCAATTTTATAAAACTCATGTTGAAAAAATGGATTGGCCTGCTTTGGATCAAGAAGGCCTGATTCGAAAATCCTTAGCTCAAGCCTGTTTAACAAGTCGCACTTTGAATGATCTATTAAAAGAGAATCTGATTTATTATTTTGAGTCTTCACTTGATCCCGAATTACTTAAAAAATTTCACAAACTATTACCTTCGACCATTCAAGCCGGTCGTGGAAAAGTTTTACCGATTCATTATTCGGGGGATCATGCTCCTTATATAGAGGTCAGGATTCAGGATGCTTTTATTTGGAATCAAACACCGACGGTGGGTGAAGGAATTCTTTTAACGATTTATTTATTAGCTCCCAATATGCGGCCGACCCAAGTGACGAAGGATTTAGAGGGCTTTTGGAGTGGATCCTATGCGGATGTTAGAAAAGAGTTGAAGGCCAGATATCCAAAGCATGATTGGCCTGAACCTCGAGCAAAAAAAAGCTAATTTTTTTTCTGGAATGTCTTCCACTCTTTGAGTTTTCGAGCTGATTGTTGAATCACCACTTCTAGAATTCGCATCTCTTTAGCATTGGGAGTATTTTGTAGCAGGATTCTTTTCATGACAGTATAGGCATTGACCTTACCTCGCTCGATGGAAAAGCCTAAGGAAACAAGCCAGTCCCTGAGGGCTTGATCTGGAAAACTTCTTGGTTTGCCTTTAAATTCACGTATCGGAAGATTATTTTCTAAAGCTGTTCGTGTTCCACCCCATCGTTGACGAATCATAAAAAGTGCAATCAAAACAGCTTGGGCTAGATTCATGCTTACGTTTTCACCGTATGTAGGCAAGCAGCAGGCGTAGTTCACATCTTCTAGATCTTCAGTGCTAAGCCCCCAATCTTCTCGGCCAAAAATAAAATGGATGACCGGTTTTTTTTCACTGGCTCTTTGAAACTGTGACGTATTTTCTTTGATCCAATCCAAAGTGGGGTCCAGATCTCGAACTTGTCTGGCGCGACCATCTTTGGTGGTGAAACCGATACGAATAGAATCAGGCTCATTTTTTTCAAATTCTTCCCAACTTAAATAAGTTTTTCGGTTTTGCAAGGCAAATTGGCCAGTGGCAGCGGCTTGCTGAGCATCAAACGTAATTTCACATAGGGGGTTCACCAATATAAGTTCGGAAAATCCCATGTTGCTCATGGCTCTTGAAACTGCCCCAATATTTCTTTCATAGATGGGTTGAGCTAAAACGACTCGTAGTTCATATTCCAAAATTAAACTTCCATTAAATGTGAAAGCTGAATTCCATCTTGAATGCAGCTTTTGACATCCGGATGACTTTCAATGGATCGTAGGTGCTGAAGGCAAAGCTCTTCAATATTTTTGAAGCTGTTGGCTTTTGCAATTTCAAGGCTTTCGATAAAAATCAGCCATTCATGGGGCAGCTCATCTTTGGCTAGTCTGACACAGGTTTCTAAATCATAGGGTGTTTTTTTACCATGCCTGAGGTCTCGTAGGATTTCATAGTAGCCAAATATTTTATAATCTTTTGCTGAGTATTTTCTTTTTGGAATTCGAGTGACTTCAAATTCTTCGAACTCACCGTAGGCAATTCGGTCGGCAGGTCCGCCGAAAACAGAAGTCACTTTGGTGCCTAAAGCTAAATCAAAGCGTCCCCATTCGGGTAAATAAAGATCTCGGCCTTCGAAACTGACGTGAGCGTGATCTAATGTAAGAAGAAGTGTTTGAGAGCCCTCTTTGAGTGAAGAGTGAAGCTCGCCTGTGATAACAACACCGTTTGTAAATTCCAATTTGATTTTAGATTTTTGGTTCAAATTAATTTGAATTTGCTGCCATTCTTTTTCTGTTAACATCGAAGGGCATTTGTTTGGAAATGCTTTTAAGTACCCTAGGGGTGTGCTGTAACCATTGGGATGTAAATCAGTGGAGTGGCTGGGTAGCTGTTGTCCTTTGATGGAAAGTTGACAAGGACCTGCAAATTTTAAAAAACCAACTTCCGATAAAGAATCTCGGATGTATTCCACAACTCGACCTGAAATCTGCAATCCTGAATTCAGTTCTGCTGTGCAAGTGGCCTGGGCTTTAGCAGCCTTTTCTAAGCCTGTTAATCCACCAACCTGATAGGCCATTTGTTTGGAGAGCTCATCAAGAACCACACCCAAATGGGAAAAATCAGGTGTCACAAATAGCTGAGGTTGCTGCTCAGTGATGTCGTAGGAATAATTAATACAATCAATTGTCAGAGGTAATTTTTTGACCTCAGGACTGAGGCAGTGTTTGGCCTCAGCAATAGAAGACAATAATCCTGCACCAAAAATTTTCGGATCATCGAGGCTACCAATCAGCCCATATTCAGCTGTCCACCAGTTCATTCTTGATAGCAATGCCGCTTCCGATAAATAAGAAATATTAGAACTGACATGATCGAGGTGATTTTGAACGGCTTGGATTTCTTCTTGAGTCACATCACTTTGACTTTTGAGATCTGAAAGCTTTCGGATCGCTTTATAAATTTCAATGTCTTCATGACTAACAATGGCTTTCTTAGCAACAGCAGCATATTTTTTTAAGTAATCAGAGTAGGGCTGACAAGCTAGCATCGGTGCATGCCCTGCAGCTTCGTGAACAATGTCAGGTGCAGGGGTATAAAGAATCTGATCAAAGGATCGCATGTCACTGGCGATAGGTAAAATATTGGCAGCTTGCATTTCCATAAACACAGCCGGTGGAATGAATCCACTGACGGGTTGTGCGGACCATCCGAACCGAGATAAATGTTGCGAAATATATTCTATTTTAGGAATTTCTTCTAAAGTAATTCCAGTACTTTTCAAGCCATCTAAATAAGACGAGTGAGCGTTTTTAGATAAAAAACTTTTCAATTGCCTAAGGATATATCGCCAAACAGCATTTTCCTGAGGATTATAAATTCGGTCTGTTGAGTCTACGATATATTTATGAAGATGCTGATCCAGATTTTTCATTAAGACCTTTTAAAGTAAGGCATTATTTTTTTGCAGATAATTTTGTACGTAATCATCCACTGCTTTTTCCAAAGGCCATTGGGATTCGTCCAATCCTTGGGCTTGCCACTTCTGCATTTTTGCCTCAGTGAAGTACTGATACTGATCTTTTAATTCAGGTGGCATTTCTAGCCATTGAATTTGGACCTCTTTATTCATTGATTTAAAAACGGCTTTTGCAAGATCCAGCCATGAACGGGCCTTACCCGTGCCCATATTATAGATTCCACTTTTCGGCTTTTTTTCATACAGATCGATCATCCAAGAAGTGACATCTTTAACGTAAATGAAATCACGCTTTTGTTCGCCGTCTTTAAAGTCAGGGTGATAGCTTTTAAATAGACCTAATGAACCTGTTTTTTGAATCTGATGATAGGCTTTGAAGGCCACGCTGCTTTGATCATTCTTATGATATTCATTGGGACCAAAGACATTAAAAAAGCGAACTCCGTACCAGTCATGGGGACATTGGGTTTGCTCTAAAGCCCATTGATCCATAAGAATCTTGGATTTTCCGTAAAGATTGAGAGGTTCAAAATCAAATGAAGAACTTTCATCATCAAAGCCTTTTTTACCATCGCCGTAGGTAGCGGCAGAGCTAGCATAAATAAGAGGCTTTTGTTCCTTCGTGCACCACTGGAAAAGCTTCTGAGAGTATTCTAAGTTATTTTCTTTTAAAAATTCCCAGTTTCTTTCTGTCGTGGTCGAGCAAGCTCCCATGTGAAACACGCCCGCCACTTCGTGGGCCTGGGGAGACTTTAGGAACTCCCATAATTGATCTTTTAATAAGAATTCTGAATAAGCCTTATTTTGAAGTAAGTTACGTTGGCTGAGGGGCACAGTATCCACAGCTATTATATGAGAATAACCCCTTTGGTTGAGCTCCCAAATCAATGCACTTCCGATAAATCCATTGGCACCTGTTACGATAATCATGGGGTCAACTTATCATGGGATTATAGACAATCCAGTAAATTTTTCTACATTCCACCTTTCATCTTCAATCAGTGTCATTGGAACCGGCATATGTGTTGCTATGTGTATATTGTAGGGGAGAATCTATGGGGAATTGGATCAAGGGGTTGATCCTGGTGTCATTTGCATTCAGTGTTTTAGCGGGTCGATCAATCGAAACTCGCAACGAAGCACCCAGTGTTGAGGATTATTGGAATCAAGCAGAACTATCAGAAAAGGATTTATTCGATTTTTTGGATAATGACTTTTGTCATACTTCTGAGCGTTATTTTTTATCCTGTGCCAATTCTTTACAGCAAGTGTCCATCCGCTACGGAAAAATCTTTTTACCTGAAAGTGGACTCAATCCGATTAAAAAAGATGCAGATTCTGTCATTAGTGAAATCACTTTATTAAAGCCTTGGAAAGAGTTTTACAGCCTGTTTGAAAAAGGCCTTAAAAACCCAATTGATTTTGAAAGTCACTGGCAGTTACTGAATAATCAATTCGCAAATGAAAAACGTCGTGGGATTATGCTAGGAACTGCACTGAACGGATTTCTATCTATTTTTAGAGATCCCCACACTTACTTAGTTCCTGTTGAATATTACAAACAAGTGATTGCGAGCTCGGAACATAAGAGCTCAAATTATGGATTTTTTGTGGCCCAGGTGGGTGAAAAATTTTATGTGAAAAAAGTGATAAAAGGATCCCTTGCCTTTCAAGTTGGTCTTAGAAAAGGTGACAGACTTTTGAAAATTCAAAAGCAAAGCACTGAAAAAATGACACTTGTTGAATTAAATGAAATCCTGCGGGATCAAAAAGCAAAAAAGCTGGCACTCAAAGTTGTGAATTCAAAAAATCAAAAAATAAAAGATTATGACTTAATTAAATCCAGTGAGAAACAATCCACTGTGCATGCGGAAATTATTTCTGCAGAATCTCAAACAGCCCTTCTGACCATTGATCGCTTTGCGCGCAGTAGCTGTGAAAAAGTGAAGACTGTTCTGTTAGATTTAAATTCTAAAAACATTAAAAATTTAATTATTGATCTTAGAGATAATCCCGGTGGTCAAATGGACGAAACAGGTTGTATTGCCAGCCTGTTCACAGGACCAGACCGAAGAATATTTAGTGTACGGTACCAAGATAAAAAATTAAGACCGGATTCCTATTACTCTGAAGAGCAACAAATTTTTAAAGGTAAGATTGTAGTGCTGGTCAATCGCGGAACAGCCAGTGCGGCTGAAATACTGGCCGGGGCATTACGTGAATACAATAAAGCTCTGTTAGTGGGCGAGAGAACCTTTGGTAAAGGATCCTTCCAAGAAGGTGATATCTGGAAACAAAATAAAAAATTGGCTCTATTTGAGACAAAGGGTTTTTATTACTTACCCTCGGGCTTTACACCACAAAAAGTAGGGTTAGAACCTGATTTTCAAATCGAGTCGCCTAACCAGTTTTCAGGTTTAGCGCCCATTATCGGCAGCCGTGAAGAGGATCAGTATTGGCAGCCTCTAGATTCAGGGGTTTCCACTGTTAAAAGAAAGTTAGGGCGTGGTCTTAAAATTGAAAGGTGTAATACTAGCAAGTCACCATTGATTGCCACTGATGATCCCGAACTGATACAAGCTGAATTAGCTTTTAATTGTTGGGGGTTGGCAACGGCTGAAGGAGGGTTCTAAATTGATTAAAACTACTTTATTTCGCTCTCATTTTATAGCCTCAAAAAAACCCTCTAAAAAATTAATGATTGTTTTTCATGGTCGTGGGGACAGCCTTCATCCCTTCAAAGATTTCCAAAATGAACTTAAATTAAAAGATATTAACTTCCTACTTTTGAATGCGCCAAGAAAATTCCTGAATGGATTTTCTTGGTACGGTGAACCACCGTTTGAAAGAAGTGGAGTTTTACGAATCCGTGAAAAAGTGTTTCAATTATTAAGCGATCTAGAGCTAGCAGGTTGGAAAGCCAAAGACATTTTTCTACTTGGATTTTCCCAAGGCTGCTTAGTGAGCGCTGATGTGGCGCTTAATTATGGGAAAAAACTGGGTGGAGTTGTGGGAGTCAGCGGATATCTTCATTTTTTTCCTCGTTGGAGAAGCTCCATCACTCAAGAAACCTTAAAAACACCTTGGCTTTTTACCCATGGAACAAAAGACGACATTTTAAAGTATGATGATACCCAGTTTGGTGTGGAAAAATTAAAAAGTGCAGGCCTAAAAGTTTCCTGGGTCGGCAGTGAAAAAAAGCATGTCTTTAGCGATGAAGATTATCCTGTTATCAGAAACTGGGTAAAAACTCAGATGTCATCTTTAAATTCAAGAACAAGCTTAAGAAGTTGACGGTTGATGTCCGCTGGTAAAAGTGGCTTTCGGATTTCTTTTTTATAAAATCGGCTGACACGCACCTCTGGAATATCGGTATGCTCGAGGATTAACTTGTCTATGACTTTTTGAATTCCAGTGGCTGCTAGGCCTTTTTTCTTTTCATCAAGTATAAAATTAACAATGTTAATAAGAGCGTTGCCAGTGATTCTTTTCTCGCTATTTAAAATAGCCGAGTTCGTAGAGATCTTTGATAGAATTTGTTTTTGAGTGGTTGGAGAAGAAACCAAACCGATCATACTTTGATAAACTTCAATCAATTTTTTGAGTTTAGATTGGTGCTTCCTTACCGTTTTATAATTTTTTGTCTTGATGAAGCTCGAGAGGCAATTTTTTATCATGACATCTTCATTCAGTTCTGAACCTTTAAGTAAAATCTCAGGAATCTGCCGCAAAAATGTTCGCATATTAAAAAGGGGAGGGTGGTTAATTCCGTCAGATACTTTTATTGGTGATCCTGATATTTTAGCTTTTTCGAAATAAGAGAAAAGCTTTTCAAATTCTTCAAAATGAGCCTTTTGAGTAATAATTTTTTTTCTTTGTCCTGAATCAAAGCCGATTCTATAAAGAAGTCTTTCACTGCGTGACTGTTCAAACTTCTTATTGAAACTTGCAACCATGGGGTGCTGAGAAAAATCTTTAAGTGGTTTTTTTCGCCCTGTTTTTACAAAATCTGTCAATTGTGCAAAAACTTGAATGATGGCCTTCGCTTTGGTTTTTTGCTCGTTCAGGTTGGTTGAGAATCTTTCAATGTCATCATAACGGTACTGGTCATGCCGAGCTCCAAATTGCCTGACACTTCCATAATCAATGATTCCTGCATCAGCTAAAACATTATCGCCGTCCCAATCCAACCAAGCAAAAATATAATCACGGTCCAATTGTGCTGTGAAGTCAGCAAAAGACTGGGATATTTTTTTTAATGATTGTTCGTAAGGATCGCCTTTTTCAGTAAAAACCCAACGTTGATTTTGAATTTGTCTTTCAATCAGATAATCGAAGGCGGCTTTTAGTTCAGAATGATTTTCCATTTTAAGTAAGCGAAATAAATGGGCTGGGCGAATTAAGTTTTGTGCAGACCGAACTCCGATACCAATTCCTTTTCCAAGATCAATGACACAAAGAACTCTTTCTGTGGGAATTCCTTGTAAATGAAAGGCTTCGGCCATAATGGCAGCACCAAGAAGTTCATCAATTTCAGCCAGTCCACAACCGTAGCCAAACTCTGTAGCTCCTGTTTTTAGTGGCTTCTGGGCCTCCACTGATCCTGGGGCTAAACAAGTGACCCCAGTCCCACGACTTGAAATATCCCAAATATGCCCACGGTGGGTTACCGTACCATTCCAAATACCTCGGCCATCACCCGATGTCTTTCCTTGCTTATTCGAATGCTGAAGTTGCAAATAACGAGTGGCCATGTAGCGATGGGGCTTTATTGTTGATTGATCAAATCTTTTTTTACTAAGCTCATCGTATTCATTAATAATTTGTAAGCTAAATGTTTGTAGTAATCGCTGCTCGAGGTTCGGATTCATTTGATGGGGATGAGTGTCGCTGATCAAACCCATTTCTTTAGCTAAAATGTAATTGAAATAGACGACCTGTCCTTGATTCAATTCTCTGACTCGGTAAGTGACGGCTCCAGAGGGCACAGCTTTAAGCCAAGGATGCTCGCCGTTGATCGTATCAAATTTACGATAAATGGGATCCTGACTCTTTGATTTCAAGGCGGTTTTCAAACTCATGTGCTAAGCATCGGCTTTTAGACACAAGTCCTTAAATGAGACATAGCAAATTTAGTCTCAAGTCTAGTTTCATTTTTCCCGAAGTGATGATCACTATGTTGAAATTTTTAATTTTGAGTCTTTTCTTTTCGCTTTCTTCAGAAGCCGTGATTTTAAAAAGACTTTCCAGTTGCGGATCTGAATCTGGCTTCGGATCAAATACAATGACTCAAAGCTATCAAAAGCTGCTCGAGTTTCCTAAGGGACTTTTTCTTGCACGTGAAGTGGTACATACCGTTCAATCAAACGGAGATTTGATTTATAAAACTCATAAAAAAATGCTGGAAGTGACAAGCTCTGAGACAGAGACTTGCTTCTTTGGTAAACCCTTACTTAACTTTAAATCCCAAGCTTTTTTGCCGGTGATGATCGATTTGACTGAACTTCAGAATGTGGGGCACGCTTACTGGAAATTTTCTTTAGATATTGAAAATCAAGTGGGGTCAGTGGTTTCACAAAGAAGCTTAGTTCAGGCCAATGTGTTTCAAGATCGATTGCTTCAGCAGGGTTTTGATATTGAAAAAGTACAACTCAGTCATGATGAATTTGAATTACGCTTAAAAAGATCCAATCAGCAATCCACTGAGTCCTATATTGTTTTGTATGATAGAAAATCTAAGGGGCCCTAATCACCGTGGCAAATCCGCCACCCTCAGTTCTTAAATTAGTGACTTGTCCTTGATAAAGCCTAGCCATACAACCTTGAAATTGATTTTTGTAAGCATAGCAACGTAAATCATATTTGTAACTTTGCTGAGTGGTTTGAACTTCGGCTGGAGTTACAAGTTCTTGTGCCAAAGCTTCTACGCTTAGTAAGTCTTCAAAAACTTTTTTGGAAATCGATGCACCTTTGTAACTCATCTTAGAGCCAAAGGAATTCTTAGGTTTAAAAAATAAATTTTTTCTTTGAGCCCAAATCTCTTCCTTGTTTTCTGTAGTCAGCAAAGTTGTTTTTGGTAAACATCCCAGAATTAAACTTTTTGTATCAGAATCAATAGTTACAGTTTCCCAAAACGAAGCTTGAGTCCAATGGATGAAATTTTCCTTATCTGCTAGGGCTTGGTATTCAAATGGGTGAGGGCTTAAAACGCTTTTTTTATTTTGATAAAGATCTTTTAAGGTATTTGATTTTTGCTCTTTTAAATAAAAATCAGTGCTTCTATTGTAAATGATGTCAGCTGCTGTAACACCTGAGACATCTTGAATTTCACAAGAAATTCCCATTTGTTTAAAAGCTTCACGGTACAACAAAAATTCAGCATAAAGTTTTTGCTCAGCAGGATTTTCATCTACAATATGAATGGATTTCAATTCTGTGGAATGGCCCGCTAAAAGAAGTTCATTTTCAAAACATTTTTTTAAGTCTGTGAGTTTAAAATTTTGATTCCATGGAATATTTTGCATTTTTGCGAACTCGTAGCCCAGTCCTAAAAATGAGGCATTGGTATTGATCTCAATTAATTTTAATTCATTTTCATTTGTAACATGAAAGTCATAACTCATAAATACACCACGGTTCCCTGGGATAAACAGGGGCCCATAGGTTTTTTCTAACCAAGAAAGGTAAGAGGGTTGAGATCTTAGGGTTTCAAAAGCATCAATGATAGATTCTATTTTTTTAAAATGGCTGTCTGAGAGTTCGACTTTGTGTGGCGACAGGAGCTGTGGAGATATTGCGTCCATCGGCAAATCGTTTTTTAAGCCAGGGTAATGTTGACACAAATGCTGGTAAAAGAGAGAAGCTAAGTTCATGCGAGGTTCATCATGAAAATCATCACTTGGAATGTCAACGGAATCAGGGCTTGTGCAAAAAAAGGACTGACTCAGTTTATTAAAGACGAAAACCCCGATATTTTATGTTTACAAGAAACAAAGGCTCACATCGAACAAGTTGAGCCTGAATTACAATCTTTAGGTTTTCAATTTCATCAATGGTCTTCAGCAAAGAAAAAAGGTTATTCGGGAGTCGCCACGTTTTGTAAGGTGCCACCCAAAAAAGTTCAAGATGGTTGGGGCCAATCCGAATACACCGATGAAGGGCGCATATTATGGAGCGAACATGCGGGCTTTGATTTGTACAATATCTATTTTCCTAATGGTGGCTCTGGGGATGACAGACATCATTTTAAGCAAAAGTTTTTAAAAGACCTTAATCAACATCTCAAAGCTCAGCTTCAATTGGGAAAAAATATTATCGTGGTCGGTGACTACAATGTGGCTCATAAAGAAATGGATGTTCATGACCCCGTAAGGCTATCAAAGGAAAGCGGATTTTTGCCTGAAGAGCGGGCCTGGATGGATCAATTTCTACAATTGGGATTCGTTGATAGCTTTAGGCATTTTCATCCCGAAGCTACCAAGCGCTACAGTTGGTGGAGTTACCGAGAGCTCGCTAGAATCTCGAACCGAGGTTGGAGAATCGATTACATATGTGTATCTCAAGGACTTGCGGCTCAACTTAAGAAAGCGGATATTCTTGATACGGTCGAGGGCTCGGATCACTGCCCTGTCAGTGTCTCAATTTAAGATTCAGCAAAAGTTCTTAAAAAAATGAGTTTTAGGGCTCAAGTTTTTTCAAAATACGGCCGAAAGTCTAGTATGTCGTCGCAAGAATCCCTGGTCATAAATTAAAGGGGAACTTGTTCAAGAGGTTCGAAACTCGGATGGCTAATTAACAGGAGGAACGTGTGGTATTGAAATCTCACCGAAGACTACATTTTTTGGAGCTTATCGACCTACCCGAGAGGGGACCCCCAAAGTAAGCTAAAGTTATCGAGATTAACTTCGGTAAAATAGAAAAGCGCACTGATGAAGTGCGCTTTTTGAGTTTTTAAGGTCTGCCTTTTTGTTCGCGTGCTTCTGAAGCTGCAGTTCTTTGTGCAATAACGGGCTCAAAATATCTTTTAAATAACATCTGAGCGACCTGGGATGATTTAATGGTCCAGTACTTTTCATTAACAGTAATAGCTGCCACCGCTAACTTTTTATCTTCGTCAAATGCGTAACCCACAAACCAGTCCGTGCGGCCTTTTGGGTTATCTCCAGTGAGATGGCCGGTTTTTCCACCCATTTGCACTTCACGAAATTTTTTGCTGCGAACAAGGCTGCGAAAGCTTTTGCGACTGGTTCCTGATAATACAGTTTCTTCCATCAGTGTGCGCATCTTCGATGCTGATTCCTCGGCCATGATTTGGCCTTTTTCTAAGGTTTCACCTGAGTAAATCACCTTATCTTCAAAATCAGTAATTTGATCCACCAGGTAGGGCACAACAACCCGCCCGTTATTTACAATGGCAGAGGCAATCATGGCTCCGGCGACGGGGCTTAAACGGTTAAACTTATTAAAACCAGAAGCCACTTGAGTCAGTTCATAGTTTTTCTCGGA
Organism: Bdellovibrionales bacterium Ga0074139; assembly: GCA_001464795.1. GTDB lineage: Bacteria > Bdellovibrionota > Bdellovibrionia > Bdellovibrionales > Bdellovibrionaceae. The sequence goes on along the minus strand of LNEB01000011.1, from coordinate 65,524 downwards.
AGGCACAAGGGCAATACTTTTTTCAACCGGAAAGTCAGTGGCCAAGTCTTGATTAAACATAAATCGATTGGCGTATTCATTGATCACTTCGGGCTCTAGCTTTTCTAAAGCCAGTCTGCCAAAAGCCGTATTCAAAGACTTGGAAAAAGCATCTTTCAAAGTCACTGTTCGGGTCCATCGATTGATTTGATCACTCATGACGTTTTTACGGTATAAAGTGTAGTTGCCACCATTAAAGCGAATGGTGTGGCCTGGTTTCAGTCCTGCCTGATCAACAGCTGCAGTGGCTGTGATCACTTTAAAAATGGAGGCTGCCGGGTAGGTGGCTCTGAGGGCTAAGCTTTTCGAGGTGGGTTTGCCTTTTTCAAAGCTAGAGAGGGCTAAAACCCGACCGTTGGTGGCATCAAACAGAAAAACAGCCCCGTAATCAGGTTTGTAACTTTTAAAAATGCTGTCAGCGTATTTTTGAAGGTTTTCATCCAGGGTCCATTTCACATTAAACTTTTCAATGTCACCGTCCACCTCAGCTTCCAATGAGCTGGACCAATCATGGGCCTGAACCTTGTCTTCGACCATTTTAGCAACCATGAACCGAGCTTCAAGGGTTTCCCCTAACTTCTTGGCCACAGGATCTGTTTGATCCTCAAATAAGCCTGCTGAGAAATAAAAACTGCCGGCTATTAATAGGCCGACGCCAATCCAAAGTATTTTAAATTTGTGTCTAAATCGCATAGTCCTTAAATTGTGACCCGAAAATTAAGATTCGACAAGGGACTAAGAGTTGCCAAGGTGCTTTGGTCATGTCATAAAAACCGCGATGGTCAAAACTAAAGAGAGAATTCTTCTTGTTTCCAATGATTTGTTTAACCGTAGCGGCGTTCAAGCCATTACCACAAATCATATCGCTAAATCTTTAAAGATGAGTCCGGGCAATCTTTATTTTCACTACCATAACAAAGAAGAAATTCTGCAAGAGCTTTTCAAAAGAATGTGTAAGGAAACTTACCAAATTTGGAAATCAAAAAGTTCTGGCTCTATGACTCCACTTGAATTTATCGATTTCAATTTTGAAATTTATTGGAAATACCGATTCTTTCATAGGGAAATGTACACCCTAAGAAGACGGGATCCTGTGTTGGCCCTGCAATGGAAAAAACATATTTTCAAAATGATGGGACTGATGAAGGGCCTTTACAAGGTTTGGGTCCGTAAAGGTATTTTAGCTCCTTTGAATAACACCAATGAAATGACTTACATTGCGGAATCCCTTTTAGCTATGTCGACCACTTATCTGCAGTTTTTTGAAAGTGCTGATAAGTCTCCGTCGAAGCTGGCTTTGGACCGCGGTCGTAAGCATGTTTCTCGAATGTTGTACCCTTTCACAATTGGCGAAACTCGCGACGCTTTCGATAAATATTTCAAAAATTAGTCGATCAGATCGCCTAGACCTTAGGCTTAAGTGGCCCTGGACTTGCTCCATCTTCGGTGGGGGTTCTTGCTATGTTTTCATTCTCTAAGGTTCTATTCATGGGTCTAGTATCTATACCGGTCTATACTTTTGGGGCTCAGCCAAGATGCTCACAAGTCTACCAAGAGCTCGAGCTTCTCAGAACGGCTCAAAATCAAATTGTGACCTCGCTTGCAAGAAATCACGACGTTTTTGCTGATCAACTTTCAGATCTCTCGTTTGAGCTGTCGATCTATAAAAAAACAGTCCCGACCAAAGCCTTGGTTGCCATGGAAAAGTCAGCAGAAGCCTACAGAAAGCGCGCCCAGAAGGCTTTTGAGACCGCTGACAATCTTGATGCCTCGACCGCTGATCTCATTAAACGCCTCAAAAGCTGTCTAAAGTAATTATTCAATTATCCAAGTTAAGAACTCGTCAGATTTTGATTTTGATGCATTTTTGCATCATGCGTAATTAGATTAAAACTCAATATTTTCAATAGTTTGTATCATTTTAAGGCGATTTAAGATTTTCTCTTGCAAAAATTTCACAACTCCTTCTTAATGGAGCAGTTCCAAATTGGCACTTGCTAATGGGGAACTGCAAATCGAAATGTTTGAGGGGGAATAATGGCTCAAGATAAAGTTTCTGAAAAGCTAGTGAAAGAGTGCAAGTCTAAGCTCTTGCAATCTAAAATGGAGCTTCTGAACCGAGTAAAAGAAGCTAAATCCAATTTTGACAATGACGATCGTGGTGGCGATGAAGCGGATCAAACCGTTCGTGTCCTAGCCGAACAAGAATTTTTAAACATGACTGATCGTTTGCGCAACCAGTTGATGGAAATCGAAAGCGCTTTAGCTAGAATTGAAAATGGAAGCTTCGGCTTTTGTGAAGAAACGGAAGAAGTCATCGAAGCGGACCGCTTGAAGGCGATCCCGTGGACACGTCTGAGCATTGAAGGTGCCGAACTGCGTGAGTCTGTGAATCGCAGATTTGCTAAGGGCGTTTAGACTTTATTAGTTAAGACACTCCAGCCACAAAGTTTGAACAACATTCTGGCCCCCACATTTCCATCCCATGGGTCTGCCTGATCGGGCGTGACCCCACCAGTTGAAACTTCATTTAAATCAAAACCCACGATTTTTTTACCACTGGAACCCAGTTCATAAAGCAAATAATGAATCTGATCTGTTGAATATCCACCTGATACAGGAGTTCCGGTATGAGGGCAAAAGGCCGGATCCAAACCATCTATATCAAATGAAATATAAACTTTTTCTGGCAATTCTTTAATGATGTCTTGAACCACGCGGGCCCAAGCTTCACCGTTCATAAGTCTACGTTTTAAATCCAGGTCAAAAAATGTCTTAATATCATTTCGTGATTTAATAAATTCGTATTCTTCTTCGCAGAAATCACGAATTCCAATTTGCACTAATTTTTTTGGTTTCCATGGAGCTGTCATCACATTGTACATGATAGATGCATGGGAATGAGTGAAGCCATGATAGGCTTTTCGAGTGTCTGAATGGGCATCGATATGTAAAATTCCAATGTCGCTGGAGTTTTTTTCGCACACAGCACGAATGGCACCGTAAGGTGAGGAGTGATCACCTCCGACAAGGCCCAGTAACTTTCCGTTTTCTAAAATTCTTGTGGATTGAGCATAAACCCATTCATTTAAAGTGTGACTGGCCTGATTCACTTCGGCCCGGAGTTGATCCATTCGGGCTTGATCTGAACTTTGATTTGTAACAAGTTCGATGAGCTCTTGGGCTTTCAGTTTCATTTTGTCATTGAGGTTTTTAATTTCAACAGGATGGGGAAGCATGTGATAGCCCTGTTCGTAAGACTTACCCAATTCTAAGTCATAAAGGTCGATCTGGGCACTGGCTTCGCGAATTAATGAAGGTCCCCACGAGGCGCCCGAACCATAGGATGTTGTGACTTCCCAAGGCACTGGTAAAAGGATGACTCGGCTTTGCTCTTCGGTCAGCGGAATGCCAAAAATTCCAAACTCTGCAGAGACCGTTGTAGTTGCATCAAAAGACATAATGACCTCACCTTTAAAACTACTTATCAAGCGAGCTAGTGCTTGGTGTCAAGTGGTTGATAAACTTGCATAATGTTGTGGTATCTACGAATTTAGGTGGGACCTCAATTTCGAAGGAGAACTTCATCATGAAATACGCGATTCTTACATTGGTTTTTGTAGCCTCTCAGTTTGTAACTGCAGCCATTCCGAAGTTTGCTGATCCCAATCAAGAAGCTCCCAAGGGTGGAACTTTTATTCGCAGTATTGGTGGTGAGCCTCCAACCATTCATCCCATTATGTCTACAGATGTATTTGCAGGCCGAGTGCATGATCTCACAATGGACACACTTCTGGATCGCAAAATTACAGATTGGCAATGGGTTCCTAGACTTGCTGAAAAGTATGATATTGCGAAAGATGGAAAGACGTTTACTTTTACTTTAAGAAAAAACGCCACTTGGCATGACGGAAAACCTGTCACAGCTGATGACGTGAAGTTTTCTTTTGACGCAATTTTTGAACCCAAATACCAAGCGGCTCATTTGATTCCTTTTTATCAAAGCATTGAAAAAGTGGAAGTGGTTGATGCTTTGACTGTGAAAGTGACAGCTAAGGAAAAGTACTACAAAAATTTTGATGTGGTTGCGGCCATGACAATTATTCCTAAGCATGTGTATGCAGACGTAGAAAAATCTCGAAAAATGACTCGTACACTTGTGGGCTCTGGTCCTTACAAAGTTGAAAAATTTGATCGTGGCCAAAAAATTATTTTAAAAAGAAACGCGAATTGGGCGGCTGGTCAAGATCCTTATTTCAAAGGTGCTTACAACTTTGAAACCATCGATTTCCGTTTTTATAAAGATGAAAACATCGAAATCGAGCGTGCTAAAAAAGGTGAGCTCGATATGATCGAACTCAGGGCTGAATCTTTTGTTAAAAAAACCTCGGGTGCGCCGTGGGATAAAACATTACTGAAAAAGAAAATCGAAAATGATTCTCCGAAATCCTATGCTTTTATTGGCTGGAACTTTAGAAAAGATTTGTTTACGGATAAAAATGTTCGTGTCGCACTTGCTCACCTGATGCACAGAGAAGAAATCAACAAAAAATTCATGTACGGCTTTTCTGAACTTGCAACGGGACCTGTTTTTAACCGCAGTGAATTTGCTTCACCAAGAGTGAAACCATTTCTGTTCGATACTAAAAAGGCTTTAGAATTACTGACTGCATCTGGATGGTCGGATTCCAATAAAGATGGAACATTGGACAAAGAAGTGAATGGCCAAAAAGTTCCATTCAAATTCACGCTGATTTATCCTAATAAAGACACAGAAAAGTATTGGACTCTGTATCAGCAGGATTTGAAAAAAGCCGGCATCAATATGGAATTGAAGTTTTTGGAATGGAATTCATTTCTTAAGCTTCTTGATGAAGGAAATTTTGATGCGGCAGCACTGGCCTGGGGTGCCAACGATATCGATTGGGATCCTAAGCAAATTTGGCACTCAAGCTCAGCCGTCGTAGGCGGATCCAACTTCATTAACTATAAAAATGCTCAAGTTGATAAACTGATCGATGAAGCTAGATTAACTTTAGATAAGCCAAAGCGCGTACAAACTTTGCAAAAAGTTTATGAAATCATCGCAGACGATGCACCTTATGTCTTTTTATTTAACTCTAAATATTCTTTCTATGCACACTCGAGCACCATTGGTTTGCCAGGCGATACTCTTCGTTACGGCTTAGGAAACAACTTTTGGTGGAAACAGCAAAAGTAATCACTCGAGAGGCAGTCCACTTTGATATCCTATTTTCTTCGTAGAATAATCCTGATGATTCCGACTTTTATCGGAATCACACTGATGTGCTTTGTGATTATTAATCTTGCACCCGGTGGACCTGTTGAACAAAAGCTTCAGCAAATTCGTTTTGGCTCTGGTGGTGATAGTGCAGCCGACAGTGGTAGTAAAACTTCAGGAGTAAACGAAGAAGTCATCGAAGCACTCAAAGCTCAGTACGGTTTTGATAAGCCGGTGGCTGAGCGTTATTGGATTTGGCTTAAAAATATTAGCCGACTTGATTTCGGTGAAAGCTTTACCTACGGCGAACCGGTGATTGAAGTCATCAGCAGTAAGTTTCCAGTTTCCTTACAATTTGGAATTGTCTCTCTTATTTTGACTTATCTTGTTTGTATTCCTTTGGGCGTAAAAAAAGCTTTAACAGCCGGTCAAGCCTTTGACCGTATCTCGGGATTACTGCTGTATTTTGCGTATTCAATACCACCCTTAGTTTTAGGAATTTTTTTGATCGTGGTGTTTGCAGGTAGTAGTTATCTTAGCTGGTTTCCCATCGGAGGACTTTACTCTGATAATTACGCCGATCTTTCCTTCATTGGAAAATTCGCTGACCGTGCCCACCACTTTGTGCTGCCGTTGATTTGCTATATGATTGGTGGCTTCACAGAGCTCACTTTATTAACCCGAAATTCGATGCTCGATATTATTAAATCTGATTACATCAGAACGGCGCGTGCCAAAGGCCTTCATGAACGCGCAGTGGTTTTTAAGCATGCCCTACGTAATGCTTTAATTCCTGTGGCCACAGGTCTTGGCGGATTTTTAGGAGTCTTCTTAACGGGCTCTTTGATTGTTGAAACAATCTTTAATTTGGATGGCATCGGTTTACTCAGTTACTCTTCCATTCTTTCTAGGGACTACAACGTTGTGATGGGAATGATTTTTCTTTCCAGTTCTGCACTGATGCTAGGAAATTTGATCAGTGATCTTATTTACGTGCTGGTGGATCCAAGGATCAACTTCAAATGAGTGGATGGTTGGAATCTCGCATCACCAATGAGTTAACTCTTAAACGCTATAAAAAGTTTAAGAAAGATAAAGTGGCTGTCATTTCAGTCTGGGCCTTGATGGCACTTTTCGTTTTAAGTTTAACGGCAGAATGGTGGGCGAACAGTAAGCCTCACTTTATGTATTATCAGGGAAAGTTTTACGCTCCCATTTTGGCTGACTATCATCCCACAGAATTCAACAGGGACGATATTTTTGTCATGGACTATCGATCTTTAAAACTGGCTGAAGGAGATTGGGCTGTTTGGCCCGTCATTCAATGGGGCCCTTTAGAAACAAACTCAAGTCTAGATAGCTATCCTGCTCCACCATCAAAAGAAAATATTTTTGGAACTGATGACAGTGGCCGTGATGTATTTGCAAGACTCCTTTACGGACTTCGCTACACTCTGGCCTACGCCATGGGAGCTTGGATACTCTCGTATATTTTAGGCTGCTTCATTGGTGCGAACATGGGTTACTGGGGTGGTAAATTAGATTTAATAGGTATGCGACTAGTGGAAGTGGTGCAAAACACTCCCGTTTTATTTGTGACCATCACTTTGATTTCTATATTTGCTCCAGGACTGCCAGTTTTAATTTTGATCACTGTGACTTTTGGTTGGACGGGAATTTCCCAGTATATGAGAGGTCAGTTTCTTCAGCTTCGAAACCGTGAGTACGTGGAAGCTGCCAGGGCCTTGGGTGCCAGCCATTCTAGGATTATTCTGAAACACATCATGCCGAACGCGCTGACGCCGATTATTACTTTTGCGCCGTTTACGATCGCATCCAATGTTTATTATCTTTCCATCATGGATTATTTGGGCTTAGGACTTCGTCCACCCACACCCAGTTGGGGAGAACTCATGAGCCAGGCTCAGAAGTATTTCACAACTTCTGAATGGTTGGTGTGGTCTTCACTCGGTGCTGTTGTTTTAACACTGACGTTATTAATTAATATCGGTCTTGCAATTCGAGACGCTTTTGATTCAAAGGTCGTTTAAGTTTTTTCAGTGTAATCCAGTGATTCACCAAAAGTTTCTTTTAAAAAGTAAGTTCCAATAATAGCAATAGCGAAAGCCACAACACCGACTATTAAGGTGGCTTGCCAGTAAGGAAAATAATCACGTAGCGGAGTCAGCATCAAACTCATGGGAAATACACCTGCCCTCACAAAATTGGGAATGGATGTGGCAGCAGTAGATCTTAAATTTGTTCCAAAATTTTCAGCTGCTACTGTGACAAACAATGCCCAGAAACCCGCACCAACTCCGATAAGGAAACTTAAAGTGTAGAAGTAGTAATGGCTTTTACCACCAGCTGTAAGCAAAAGAACGATGACCAAAGCGAGGCAAGCCAATTGAAAACAATAAAGAGCTTTTTTACGACTTCTCAACCACTGACTAAGAACACCACTTAAAAAATCTCCAAGGGCCAATCCTAAATAGGAAATGGCAATGGCCCGAGAGGACAGTAAAAGATCAGTGACACCTAAATCTTTTCCTAATTCGGGGGCAAAGGGCATAAGAATGCCTGCCACATACCAAATGGGCACTCCGATTAATGTGCAGGTCACAAATCTTTGAATTAAAGATTTCGATTTAAATAAATCAAAGAAATTCCCTTTACGAACATGAGTTTGAGTTTGCACCTGATGAAAAAGTTCTGATTCTTTAACGGAAACCCTGAGCAGCAAAAGAAAAAGTCCCATGCAGCCACCAATGATGTAGCAAGTTCTCCAAGAAAAGATTTCCACAAAGATTCCACCCAAAACAGCGCCTAGAACTCCGATGGTGGCCACAAAGGCAGTTCCAAGGCCTCGTTTTTCTTTTGGTAGAAGTTCAGCAACTAAAGTAATACCCACACCGAGCTCACCAGCTAAACCCACGCCTGCGATAAATCTTAAAACCACATACTGTTCAAAATCTGTAACGAATGCGTTTAAAAGGTTTGCAACAGAGTACAAAATAATAGAGGCAAACAAAGAAGACATGCGCCCTTTGCGGTCTCCTAGTTGTCCCCAGAAGATTCCCCCGATTAGCATGCCAATCATTTGTGTATTCAGTAAAAAAAGTCCACGGCTGACCAGTTCTGATTCAGGGATTCCGATGTCGATCAGACTTTGCCGTCTGACCATATTGAACAATGTGAGATCAAAAATATCCACAAAGTAGCCAAGGGCCACAACGATGACGGTGAGGTTAAAAAGAATTTTTCGATCTTCTTTTTTAATCAGCATTTTTTAAAATTCAGAATCTTCGAGGTAAGTGTATCCAGAAAGTCCATCTTCGTAATGACGAATCAAAAGCTTCGCTTCATTCTTAGTGATGGTTCCTTTTTGAATACTTTCCTCAGCAGCTTGGCGCACGCTATCAACAAGTTCGGCTCGGCCGTACTGGACGTAGCTAAGAACTTCAGTGACCGTATCTCCTGGAACATAATGATCGATTGTGTAGCCAGCCTCTGTCATAGAGACGTGAACAGCATCGGTGTCACCAAAAAGATTATGCAAATCACCTAAGATTTCCTGGTAAGCACCAGTTAAAAACACACCCAGGTAATAAGGTGTTCCTTCTTTGTATTCGTGAATACTGATAGTTTTTTTATATTCACCGGATTCAGTATCAATGAATTTTTCAATTTTTCCATCAGAGTCACAGGTCAGATCAGCAAGGGTGGCTTCGTGGTCGGGCATTTCGTTCAGTCTATGAATAGGCATCACGGGGAAAAGTTGGCCCACAGCCCATGAATCGGGAACAGATTGGAACACAGAAAAATTGCAGAAGTAAGTGTCACATAATTCTTCTGATACGGCTTTCACAATGTCTTCGCAATCAGGAAGAGTTTTAGCCAGTGCTAGCATTTTTGTTGCAACAGCGAAGTGCATGCTTTCACACCAAGCTCGTTGTTGCAGGCTTAGCACACCGTAAACAAATAGGTTAAGAGTTTCATTTTTCGCTTGGATCAAGTCATTGAAACATTCATTGATGTTATCTTTATTAATTTTTTCAAAAATATACTGTAAATCCTGCATGATAGATGGATCTGTTTTTTCAGCAGGCTTTGGCGGTTCAGGTCTTCTTAAATCATTTCGTCCTGTCACATTACAAATCAATACTGAGTGATGGGCCACAAGTGCTCGTCCACATTCAGTCACGATATGAGGATGAGGAACACCTTTTTCATCACACATCACTTGTAAAGTAGAGACCACGTCATTGGCGTACTCTTGCTCAGAGTAATTGACAGAGGAATCAGACCTTCCGGTTCCGTCGTAGTCCACACCCAGGCCACCACCCACATCGATGTACTTCAATTGCGCACCGGATTTAATAAGCTCTACGTAAAAACGGGCGGCTTCTTTAAGTGAAGATTTAATAGAAGTGATAGAAGGGACCTGAGAGCCGATATGATAATGAAGAAGCTCGAGGCAATCCAGCATGTTTTCTTTTTTCAAAAGCTCAAGACCTTCAACGATTTCTACAGTCGTGAGTCCAAATTTCGAGCGGGCTCCGGATGAATCCACCCACTTACCAGCGCCTTGAGTATTCAGCTTCGCGCGGAAACCAATTTTGGGTCTAACATTAAATTTCTTAGCGGCTTGAATGATCAGTGGCAGTTCATCTTTACGGTCCATAACGATGATGGTGTTACGACCTAATTTTTGTGCCAAGATGGCAGTTTCGATATATTCGGCATCTTTAAAGCCATTACAAATCACCAAAGCATCTTGATTGTTCATCAAAGCCAGAACCACAAGAAGTTCAGGCTTGGATCCACATTCAAGACCGAGGCGTAAATTTTTTCCGTAATAAACAATTTCTTCCACCAAGTGCCGTTGTTGATTCACTTTGATGGGATAAACACCTTGGTACTGACCTTTGTAATTGTGGTCTTTGAAAGCCTTTTGAAAGCAATTGGACATCAGTTCCACACGGGATTTAATAATATCAGGAAAGCGAATCATGATAGGGACGCGGATTCCACGCTCCATGAGATCTTGAGTCAGTTCAAAAAGATCCAAAGAGCTGCCGTTCGCACCAGCGGGAGTCACTTGTACGTGGCCGGCTTGGTTGACTCGAAAATATCCGGTTCCCCAATTGTTGATACCGTACAAAGCTGCACTTTTTTCTGAGTTCCAAGATTCTGCCATTTTTATAAAACCCTCACCGTGTAAAAAACTTTCTTACACGATGAGATTCAGTATTTTTCCGGCTTTGTAAATCACTTTTTTTGGTTTTTGTCCATTTAGTGCATTCTGCACAGTTGTGACCGAAAAAGCGACCTGCAAAGCGACCTCTTCAGCCGCATCAGGAGCCAATTCAATGGTTCCCCGCATTTTCCCGTTCACTTGTACGCCTAGGGTAATCACGTCGTCCACACAAAGCTCTGGCTTAAATGTGGGCCAAGGTGCCAATGAGACAAAGCCTTGACCTTGCATTTTTTCCCATAGCTCTTCAGCTAAGTGCGGTGCGAAAGGCATCAACAATTGTATGAGCGGTAACAAAGCTTTTTTAGAGAAGCAATTGTGCTTATAAAGTTCGTTGACCAGAATCATTTGTGCCGAGACCGCCGTATTGAAACCCATGGATTCAATGTCTTCTGTCACTTTTTTGATTGTTTTATGCAAAGTTTTTTCAACCTCGGGTGGCAAAGGCTCATCATTGGCTTTCAATGTCCCATCCGGGTTTATAACCAATCTTTCTAAGCGGTCCAAAAATCTTTTCACACCTTCAATTCCAGTGGGTGACCAAGGTTTATCCTTATCAAGAGGACCCATGAAACAAATAAAAGTTCTTAAAGCGTCGGCTCCCATTTTTTCACGAACTTCATCGGCGGGAATTACGTTCCCTCTGGACTTTGACATTTTTTCGCCGTCAGCACCTAGAATCATTCCTTGATGAGCCAATTTCTGAAAAGGTTCAGGGTGGGAAACAAGGCCCGCATCGAATAAAACTTTTTGCCAGAACCTAGCGTAAAGTAAATGACCCACAGTGTGTTCAGGGCCACCCACATAAAGATCGACAGGCATCCAGTATTTTTGGGCTTCGAAACTAAAAGGTTCATTGGGATTATGGGGATCGGTGAATCTTAAAAAATACCAACTAGAACCCGCCGATCCAGGCATGGTGTCTGTTTCTCTGATCCCCTTGGTTCCATCGGGAAATTGATATTCCACCCAAGCTTTGTTGCGAGCTAGTGGTGCTTCACCTTCAGCAGATGGTTGATAGTCCGCGACTTCTGGTAAAACCACTGGAAGTTCGGAAACAGGTAAAGTTTGAATACCTTTTGATGGATGATGGACAACTGGGAAAGGTTCTCCCCAGTAGCGCTGACGACTGAAAAGCCAATCCCGTAATTTATATTGCACTAATTTTTCACCGCATTTTTTTTCTGTTAAGTGCTGGATCATTTTTTCGATGGCTTGAGTTTTACTTAACCCATCTAAGAATTGTGAGTGGCAAAGTTTACCTTCTCCTTCAAATGGCAAAGGCTCTGCAGATTCCAAAACTCGTTTGACTGGCAAAGAAAATTTTTGTGCAAATTCAAAGTCACGGGCGTCATGACCTGGAACCGCCATGATGGCACCGGTGCCGTATTCCATCAAAACATAGTCAGAAATCCAAACAGGAATTTTTTCGCCCGTCAAAGGATGCACAGCAAAGGCTCCTGTGAAAACCCCTGACTTTTCCACAGCGGCTTTTCTTTCCACTTCTAATTTTCTGGATGATTGATCGATGTATTTTTCAACTTCAGACATGTGTGGAGTTGTGGAAATTTTTTTAACTAAAGGATGCTCGGGGGCCAGCACCATAAAAGTGACACCAAATAAAGTGTCAGGCCGTGTTGTGAAAACTTGAAAATTGTCTTGGTGACCAGAGACTTGAAAAGTAACTAAAGCCCCTTCAGATTTTCCAATCCAATTTTTTTGGCCCTCTTTTGTTCTCTCAGGCCAATCAATTTTTTCGAGATCCTGCAAAAGTCTTTCGGCATAATCGGTAATTTTCAGCATCCATTGTTTCATTGGCATGCGGATCACGGGGTGTCCACCGCGCTCACTTTTTCCGTCGACGACTTCTTCATTGGCTAAAACCGTGCGAAGCTCAGGGCACCAATTCACAGGAACTTCTTTTTGGTAAGCTAAACCTTTTTCCCAAAGTTTAGTAAAAATAAACTGCGTCCATTTGTAATACTGAGAATCACAGGTGGAAATTTCACGGCTCCAGTCAAAGCTGAAACCAAAATTTTGCAATGTATTGCGGTAGCTGTGAATAGCCTTTTCAGTGGTGATCGCAGGATGAATTCCCGTTTGAATGGCGAATTGTTCAGCAGGTAATCCAAAAGCATCGTAGCCCATGGGGTGTAAAACATTAAAACCTCGGCAACGCTTGTACCGAGAGATCACATCCGCTGGCATATAAGAGGCCATGTGACCCACATGCAGTCCGGAACCTGAAGGATAGGGAAACATGTCCAGTGCGTAGTATTTTGGTTTTTTTGAATTGTCCTCAGCTTTGAAACAAGCATGTTCTGCCCATTTTTTTCGCCATTTACTTTCAACTTCTTGCTGTGACTGCCCCATGGTCCTGGCTCCTTAGAAAATGTGAAATAAGAATACATCTGAGCCTAATAAAAAGTCCATCTTTCGACTCGACCAGACTCAAGAAAAGGCTCTGATTTGTCGATCTTCTGTACATGAAGTGGCAAAAAAAATTGAATTCAGGCAACCGTCGCATTTTGGTGATCGACCAAGATGAACAAAGCCTTGATATATTACTCGAGCCACTTCGTTGGGAAGGCTACGATACTAAAAGTGATACTTCACTGAAGTCAGCTTTAAAGGTCGCACGCACTTGGCAGCCTCATATTGTAATTATGGATACTCCCATCAATGAGGAAGCATTAAAAACTTTGAAAATGTTCAAGCGAAAGCTTCCTCACACTTCAATTTTAATGATCTCTGATGACAGTCAGACAGACTCGATTATTTCAGGTCTTGATTCAGGAGCTGATGATTACATTGTGAAACCCTTTGTGCCCTTAGAACTTTTGGCACGAATTCGTACCCAGCTTCGAATTCGGGATTTGTCTCAGCAATTGATTCTGGTCAACGAGCGACTGAAAGAACTGGTCGACACGGATGATTTGACGGGACTGTTCAACATGCGATCTCTTTATCAGAAGCTTGAGTTTGAGATCGAGCGTGGAAAGCGCTTCCAGCGCGGAATTTGTGTGATCATGATGGACATGGATTGTTTCAAAAGTGTGAATGATGGTCATGATCATTTATTTGGCTCGTTTGTGATTTCAGAAGTGGGAAAGATTGTTAAAGAATGCACTCGTAATGTGGACATTCCTGCTCGTTATGGTGGGGACGAATTTTTAATGGTACTGACTGAAGTCAATCACGAGGGAGCTGTGCTTTTTTGTGAAAGACTTCGTAAGACCATTGAAAAAACAATATTTCGCAATGGGACTGACTCTATTAAACTGACAGCTTCAATTGGTTTTGCTATAACAAAACCAGGAGAATCCATCAGTGCAAAAGAACTTGTGCGCCGAGCTGACAATGCCCTTTATCATGCGAAACGAACAGGCCGTAACCGCGTTAGTTTTTTTGATCAAATCGAGCAAGATAAAAAGAAAGCGGCTTAAATGTTAGCAAGCTGCATTTATTTAGTTGTCAGCCTTTTGGTATTTGCTCTGAAATTATCAGCCGCTCTTTCTAGTAATTCCTCAGCCTTATTATCCGATGCTTTAGAAACTTTAGTGAATGTGGCAGCTGCTGCCCTGTCTTTAATGGTGATGAAGTTTGTTTCAAAACCAAAAGATGAAGATCATCCCTACGGTCATGGAAAGGCCGAATTTTTATCGGCTGCCGTCGAAGGTGGCCTTATTATTTTCGCAGGCTTTGCCATTTTGCTTGAGGCTTTTAAAGCTTTTACGTCGAAGCAAGTGGTGCAGTTCCCTGATATGGCTTTGGTGGCCGTCATCTTAGCAACAGTGCTCAACTTGGCCTTGGCTTTTTATCTGAAGAAAACTTCAGAGGCTAAAAACTCAGCCATGTTAAAAGCCAGCTCGGCCCATATATTAAGTGATGTTTGGACAACGGGCGCCGTGCTGTTAGCCCTTGGGGTTGTGAAGTGGACCGGTTGGATGTGGTTGGATCCTGTTATTTCAGCCTGCTTAGCCGTTTATTTATTTCATGAAGGGTATCAAATTTTGCGGGATTCATTTTCGGGTCTGACCGACGAATTGGATCCCCACATTCTAAAAGAGATTTCCAGAGCTTTTCAATTGGCCCATCAACCTGGCCTCATCGATTTACATCAGGTTCGTTTTATTCGCTCGGGGCATTTTCACCATGTGGATGCTCACTTGGTTCTGCCTCGATTCTGGGATGTTTCCCAGGCCCACATTTTTATGGATCGCTTAGAATCCGATATGGTGAAAGCTTATAAATTTGATGGCGAGCTGGCATTCCACGTGGATCCCTGTGCCCCAGAAGACTGTCCTAATTGTGATTTGCCGAATTGTCCTGTCAGAAGCAGTGAATTCGTCAGACGAAAAAGTTTCACACCCGAGGAATTGGTTGGCGAGAAAAAGAAAATCGAATAAACCTATTCCACATGGATCGACCCCTTCGCCCGCAAATTAATGTCACTGAAAATTTACCTAATCAAAATGCTTACACATTAGCCCTGAACGGCGAGTACAAAGATTTTGCTTTTGATGAAATTCGAGCTCTTAACAACAAAGGCCTGTGGCGAAAAATTTTATCGCTTCCAACTGATGCCGCTGTTGATTTAGAAATCGGCACCGGTAACGGAGTCTTCTTTGCCTATCAAGCCAGTCAAAATTCAAAACGGGGCTTGGTGGGTTTAGAACTGAAATATAAACCCCTTGTTCAATCCATCCGCCGTGCACGTAAAGTGGGATGCACCAATGCAGCTATAGCTAGGTTTCACGCTTTTAATTTAGATCAGCTTTTTGAATCTCAAGAAATCAATAATGTTTTTATTCATTTCCCAGATCCTTGGACAAGTCCTAAAAAACCAAAAAATCGCCTAACCAACTCTTGGTTTTTAGACATGATTTATGATTTACAAAAACCCAACTCTTTTTTAAATTTTAAAACGGACAGTCTGGAATTGTTTGATTGGTCATTGGAAGAAATTAAAAAAACAAAATACGAGATCATTTTTCAAACCTATGATTTGCATCAATCGGAAATGAAAACTCAAAATTTTGTCACAGGCTTTGAAAAGTTATTTACTGCAAAGGGAATTAAGACCAATTTTGTCAGACTTTACAAAAAGTAATTACCAATAATCAGTATCCACTTGTAAATCAAAATTGATATCAATTTGGCAACTCAAGCGAAGCCCTGGAGGCACTTGATTTCTAGCTAAAGTGTCAGTTTCTAGCTGGGTTGGGGGCTCAAGATTTTCACTGCCAGCTTGAATTCGCATTCGGCACTTTCCGCAAATACCGTCGCCTTTACAGCTTGAAGCCACAGGTATTTGATGAGCCAGTAAAGCCTCCATGAGGTTGACTCCAGCTGGAACTTCAATCGATGGTTTGTTTTTGACAAAACTAATCACAGGCATATAAGCATCTTAAAATGAAATTCAGTAAAAATGAAAGAGTTCTTGTCTTAGGTGGAAGCCGAGGTCTTGGAAAAGCTCTCATTGAAATTTTAGAGTCCCAAAACATTTTTGCAAAAAGTCTTTCAAGGAAAAGTGAAATACAGGCTGATTTTGCAAAGCCTGAAACCTGGGATGAAATCTTAAAAAAAATAATTGAATTACAACCCACCCGGATTATCTACTGTGCAGCCGGTGGTCCTTATGGTGATTTTCAAAAATTTTCTTGGAAAGATCATGCATGGGCTTTGAAAGTCAGTTTTGAATTCCCCGCCTTTTTATTGCACTCGCTTTTAAAAAATCCGCCACCTCAGTTGCTGCAGATTTGTTTGGTGGGATCAGCTATTGCTGAAGATCAAGCAGATCCCGGAGCTGCAGCCTATTGTGCAGCTAAACATGCTCTAAAAGGTCTTGTTTCCTCTTTGCAAAAAGAAACAAGCTCACAATTTTTGGACCTCAGGCTTTTAAGTCCAGGCTATATGCAGACTGATTTATTACCGCTAGGAAGTGAGCCTCGAAATTCAGGAAAAGCTAAAGATCCCAAGGCTATAGCGGGGCAGATGATTCACAGCATAAGTGATTCTGCTAGAAGGCATTCTTGCCAGAGCTTTGATTGAACCTCGGGGCTATTTAGCATAGACTCACAACACAATTCGGAGAATTTCATCTATGGAAAGCAAAATCGAAAATACTATTATTATTGGCTCTGGCCCTGCGGGTTTAACGGCTGCTGTTTACGCCGCTCGCGCAAGACTGAATCCCCTTATGATTGAAGGCGAAGAAGCGGGTGGTCAGTTGATGATCACAACGGAAGTTGAAAATTTTCCTGGCTTTGAGCACGGAATTACAGGTCCTGATTTAATTTCTGTTATGCGAAAACAAGCAGAAAGATTTGGCACTCGTTTTATCACTCGTAATGTAACAAAAGTGGATTTCAATGTTTGGCCTTTTAAGGTTTGGATTCGCGATACAGAATACCAAGCAAAAACCATCATTATTTCAACTGGTGCAAGTGCAAAACTTTTGGGTCTCCCTTCTGAAAAACAATACATGAGCAAAGGTGTTTCAGCGTGTGCGACTTGTGACGGTGCTTTTTTTAAAGATGTGGAAGTGGGTGTTGTGGGCGGTGGTGATACTGCCATGGAAGAAGCTACATTTTTAACTCGCTTTGCTAAAAAAGTTTATTTGATTCACCGAAGGGACTCTTTCAGAGCCTCTAAAATTATGCAGGACCGAGTTTTAAAAAATCCAAAAATTGAAGTGATTTGGAACTCTGAAGTTTTAGAAGTTAAAGGTAACGGCAAAGAAGTCACGGGTGTCATATTAAATGATACTGTGACAGGTGCTAAAACAGAAAAAGCCATGCAGGGTTTGTTTATCGCCATCGGGCACACTCCTAATACTAAGATTTTTAATAGTCTTCTTGATATGAATGAGGCGGGTTACTTAGTGACTAAGCCAGGTACTACGTTCACTAAAATTCCTGGTGTATTTGCAGCTGGTGACGTTCAAGACCCAACGTATCGACAAGCGATCACAGCGGCAGGGACAGGTTGCATGGCAGCCATTGATGCTGAAAGATGGATTGAAAACAAAGAAGCAGAACTTCACGGATAAACATGAAAAAAATTGGCACACTGGAACTTATTCAAAAAATTGAAAAATTAGCGAAGCAACGAATCACGTCTGAATCTGTTGTATCATTAGATCAATTTCGAGATCTGAAAACAAAAATGGATCCTAAAACTTTATTAATCATTGAAGACGATGATTCCATGCAAGCCGCATTGATTCGTATGCTAGAACCTGAAGGTTATGTTTTAAGAATGGCCAAAGATGCGACCGAACTGACCAATCTTTTGGATGACAGCCAAATCGATTTGATTTTAATGGATGTCGGACTTCCTTGGATCGATGGATTTGAACTAGCCGAAATGCTTAAGCAGCATAAAACTTTAAAAGAAATTCCATTGTTATTTGTTTCAGGGCAAGCCACGGAAGCTGACATTAAAAAAGCCTTTGATATTGGGGCTGATGATTTTTTAAAAAAACCATTTGAAGTTGCAAAATTAAGAAAAACTATTCAAGCCTTGTTAAAAATTTCTGATCAGAATTAAGCAACTTTTTTGCTTTTATAAGCCTGATAGTTGGTTTTATATTTGTCTAAAATATTAAAAAGTTTTTTTTGAACTTCGTCACTAAGATCATAAAACATCAGTCTTCTTTTGTCTTTAATATCACCAACAACTTGCCCCTTCATCAGTAGATGGCTTGGTGTTGTGTTATCTGGAAATGGATTCACGATTACCACATCCATGGCTTCTTTCAAAATATCAGCGGGCACGGGTTCACGAAGTAGAACTCCACCCAAAGAAATATTGGCTGAAGATGATCTAAAAGATTTGCCTTGTTTGGTCATGATCACGATTTCAATCCTATGAGGAAATCTTTTATATTTTCGTTGATCACTTTCTTTTTTAAGTGTCGGCAGTGCTGGCGTTTTTTCCCAATTGACCAATTCCGGTCTGAACTCATCCTCAAGGGGTTGAATTTGGTTAAGCTGAATTTCGGTGTAGGTATGTTCAGAGCCTGTCCCTGTTAATGAAGATTTAGTGTTCTCCATATCCAGTCCTTGCGTTGAAGGAGGAATTATAAAAAGGTGAGTGTAATTTTTTAAGATCTCTTTACAGGTCAGCCACTGTTTCCAACCTGGAGTCCAACCCAAATAAAATTTGTGATCTTGAGGATCGATTCTATGCAAATAATCATAGGCTTTAGCTGCTGGCATGGGATCTGTTTTGACTTGAGATTTAACGTTAAAAAAGATCCACATTTTGCCTGTAAGTTCCATTTAGAATGATTCGGCACTAAAAGTCCGAATCATAATAGTGACCCCAACGAACTAGACTTTAAGGCAGGAGACCGCATGACCAGAAACCATTTTGAGTTCTGGAATTTGCTTCTGGCAATTCTGATCTGCGATAGGACAGCGAGGATGGAAATGGCAGCCTGAAGGCGGATTCATGGGGCTTGGGACATCCCCCGTTAAAATCGTTCGCTGAGCCTTAGGTTTTGGATCAGGAGTGGGGATCGCAGACAAAAGCGCTTTGGTATAAGGATGCTGAGGATTTTTATAAAGTTCTTCACTTTCGGCAAGTTCCACAATTTTACCCAAGTACATCACGGCCACTTGGTGAGAAACGTGCTCGACGACTTTTAAATCATGGGCAATAAAAATATAAGTGAGACCTAGATTCTTTTGCAGTTCCATCAATAAATTAATCACTTGAGCTTGGATGGAAACATCAAGAGCACTGACAGGTTCATCACAAATGATAAGCTCTGGGTTAACAGCTAAAGCACGTGCGATTCCCACGCGCTGACGTTGTCCACCGGAAAATTCATGGGGATATCGATTCAAATGTTCGCGGCGAAGGCCCACGGTATCTACCAGCTCATGCACACGCTTCAAGCGAGCTTCATGGGAATCAAAAAGATTATGAATAATTAATGGTTCTTCAAGGATGGATCCTATGGTCATTCGAGGATTCAAAGATGCATAAGGATCTTGAAAAATAATTTGAATTTTTTTTCTAAGCTCACGAAGTTGCTCGCCTTTGACATGGGTAATATCTTGGCCTTTGAAGGTGATTTTTCCTGAAGTCGCATCATGAAGTCTAACTAAACAACGACCTAAAGTGGATTTACCACAACCGGATTCGCCCACCAGGCCTAGGGTTTGACCTTTTCGTAAATCAAATGAAACACCTTGGACAGCTTTAACAGAGGCTACTTCTTTTTGTAAAAGTCCTCCGTAAATGGGGAAACTTTTGTAAATGTCTTCAACTTTTAAAATGACATCGCTCATGTTGCGCTCGTTTGTTCAAGTGGATGATGGCACGCAACTTTGTGATGACCCCGAAGGTTTTCAAGTCTTGGGTCCACGGATTGGCAGTCAGATTGGGAATACTGACAACGATCTACAAATCGACAACCCTTTGGTAAATTCAAAAGACTAGGAACAAGGCCTGGAATTGTTTTAAGACTTTGCAGCTTTTGCCCTGTTTCAAAGTGAGGAATGGAATCGAGCAATCCACGAGTGTAGGGATGTTTGGGGCGATAAAAGATTTCTTCCACTGTGCCCTGTTCAATCACCCGGCCAGCGTACATGACAACCACGTCGTGACACATTTCAGCCACCACACCCAAATCATGGGTGATCAAAATAAGACCCATATTAAAATCTTTTTGCAAGTTACGAATCAAATCTAAAATTTGTGCTTGAATGGTAACATCAAGTGCAGTGGTGGGTTCATCGGCAATAAGTAATTGAGGATTGCAAGACATGGCCATGGCAATCATCACCCGTTGTCTCATGCCTCCAGAAAGTTGGTGGGGGTATTCATCATAACGCTTTTCAGGAGCGGGAATTCCCACTTTTTTTAGCATTTCCACTGTGCGCTGTTTGACTTCAGCACCAGAAAGTTTTGGTTGATGAATGGCAATGGCTTCATCGATTTGATTGCCCACTGTATACACAGGATTTAAAGAGGTCATGGGCTCTTGAAAAATCATAGCCATTTCATTGCCACGAATTTTTCGCATTTCTTCATCGGATAATTTAAGAAGATTTTTTCCATTAAATAAAATTTCACCAGATTCAATAAGCCCTGGAGATTGAATCAATCGCATAATGGACAGTGAGGTCACAGATTTTCCACAACCCGATTCACCAACGATTCCTAAAGAACGACCCGGTTTTACAGAAAAACTGACATCATCAACGGCGTAAAAAGTTCCGTCATCAGTTTTGAAGCGAGTTTTTAAATTTTTGACTTCTAATAAATCGGACAAATCATCACCTCGGAGCCTTCATTTTATAAAGGGAAATGGCTTGCAAGTCCATGCACAAAATGACTAAATGAGTCTACCCATGCGATCGAAAGAACTGACTCCTCAAGAAATTTATCTTCAGCAAACTTTGCCTAGCTTAGAACCCTACGAGACTCAGTGCCGTAAAGCAGCAGACTCTTTGAACTTAGGTGGAATTTCTTTAGCTAAGTCAGAGGCTCATTTTCTAAGATGGTGTGTCCAATTGTCGCAAGCGGATAAAGCCCTCGAGATCGGAACACTCACAGGACTATCAGGAATTTACATTTTGGATGGACTAAAACCGAAGGGCACCCTTTGGACTTTAGAAAAAAATCCGCAACATATGGAAAAAGCCAAACCCCTACTTCAGCAATTTGCCAGTGAACGAAACAAGCAGGTCAAACCACTTCTGGGTGATGCTCGTGAAACCTTAGCAATGGCCGAAGCAGAAAGTCCCTTTGATTTTATTTTTATTGATGGTAACAAAGCGGCCTATCTGGACTATTTAATTTGGTCAGAAAAAAACTTAAAATCTGGCGGCTACTTGCTAGCTGACAATGTGTTTTTATCTGGTGCTGTCAGTGAGCTGGATTTCGAGCATCCTTTTTCAAAAAAACAGATTCATGTGATGCAAGAATTTAATAAAAGACTTTTAGAATCCCCAGCCTGGCGAGCTTGCTTTGTGCCCACTGTTGAAGGTTTTCTGCTAGCGCAAAAAAATTAATTGATAGCAGATTTCAATGTTTCGATGTCCTCAAGTTTTGATAATTGACCATCAGAAATAATGGTGTGCTTGGGGCCCGTAAAAACATAGCTTAAATACTGAGGCTTATTAAAAAGATAGTGGTACATATATCCTGCGTGGTCAAAATACTCATAGGTTGAGGATTGGTTGAAATAATCTTTTTGATTCAAGCTGGCTTTTGAGCTGTGATCGTAAACCACCACCACGTTCAGATGTTTGGCTTTTTCGAGTGCTAGTTTTTGCAACTCAGTTGTATAAATTTGGCAGGCTTGGCAATTGGCACCAACATAAACAAACAACTGATAATTTTTCATCGGCACGGCTTCATTTTCCAGTTGATTAGAACTTTGCAGATCGGCATTTAGAACATTGTTGAGTATGAAGCTCATTGGTTTTATCATGGGCTTTTCCTGAGTGGCTGACCAGCTGATCAAAGATACCATCTGAATAAGAACAATGATAACTAGGGCTTGCATTCGAGTTGAGCTCATAAATACCTCTTACCTGTTATTAAGCATCCTGAGTGCCATGTGAACGGGCTTTGATTTATATTTGGGGTCTCAATTTGAGACAAATGACGTAATTTGTAAGGCAGTTTTAACTTGGCTAGCATGTAAGCACTGTGAAAAGATACTGGGCATGATTAGCAAGGGAAAAATAATACTTATGACAACAGTAATTCAAATGGGATGTGCTTCGGCCATGAAAGATGAACACCAATGGTTAGAAAATGTGGATGGTAAGGAAGCCATGGAATGGGTCAATTCCACCAACGAAGTTTCGAAAAAACATTTTGTGAAAAACCCTGACCAAAAAAAATATGAAGACGAAGCTTTTAAAATTTTAGATAACAAAAGCCGAATTCCTTCCATTCGCTTCCACGGTCAGTATGTTTATAATTTTTGGACAGATCAAAAAAACCCCCGCGGAGTTTTTAGAAGAACAACTTTTGAAAACTACAAATCCACGACGCCTGAATGGGAAATTTTAATTGATATTGATGAACTGAATAAAAAAGAAAATAAAAGTTGGGTTTACCAGGGTTGTGATTTTCACACTCCTGAAAGTTCCAGATGTCTTTTAAGGCTTAGCGATGCGGGCCGTGATGCGGCAGAAACCCGAGAATTTGATGTTGGCACTAAGCAGTTTGTAAAAGATGGTTTTTTTATTCCCATCAGTAAAGGTGGGGGGAACTGGATTGATCAAGATACTCTTTTAGTATCAACCAATTTACCAGGAGAGCCCGTTTCAGCCTCAGGCTATGCCTTGCAAGTGAGGCTTTGGAAGCGCGGGACAGATCTGGCCAATGCAGAGATTATTTATAAAGCCGAAGATTCGGATAACTCGGTTTATAACTACACAATTTCTGGACCTGATGGCAGCCATGTGATCATTCATAGATCCATTAATTTTTATGAGTCAGAATCTTTTTACTTTAAAAATTCTAAAAATCTAGAAAAACTTCCTTACTCCAAAGATGTTTATATTTATGGTTTTTGGAAAAATGAAATTTATATTACGAATCGAAAAGACTTGGTAGTGGATGGAAAGAAATTTGTTGCTGGAAGTTTGCTAAAAGCACCTGTCGGTGATTGGCAAAATTTAGAGGCTGTCTTTACACCCACGGATAAGGTGTTCTTTGAAGGTGTCAGTTTTACGAAAAATGAAATGTATTTATCAGTTATTGATAATGTTGTCCCAAAAGTTTTGCTGAATGGAAAGCCAGCCCCCGTACATGAAATTGGTAATACTTATTTAGTCGCCATTAATAAATATGGATCTGAAGTCGTGTTACAATTTGATAGCCCCTTGACTCCACCTACGTACTATCAGTGGGAAAAAAATCAAGTGACTGAAATTAAAAAAATGCCGGCGCAATTTGATAGCTCTAATTTAAAAGTAGAACAGCTTTTTGCCACTAGTAAAGATGGCACTCAGATCCCTTACTTTTTAATTCGTTCAAAATTTTCAAAAGGCCCAGCTCCCACCATTATTAATGCTTACGGTGGTTTTGAAATTTCCATGGTTCCATTCTATGATTCGATTGATGGAAAACTGTGGCTTGAAAAGGGTGGCCAGTACGTGATCGCCAACATTCGTGGTGGAGGAGAGTTTGGACCTATTTGGCATGCAGCTGCTTTAAAAGAAAAAAGACAAAATGCTTACGATGATTTATTTGCTGTCACTGAAGATCTATTTAAAAAAACTCTTACGACTTCCGATCGAGTGGGTCTTATTGGTGGAAGCAATGGTGGTTTACTTGCTGGTGTGGCACTCACGCAAAGACCTGATTTGTATAAAGCGATTGTTTGTGAGGTTCCCTTGCTCGATATGAAGCGCTACCATCTGCTGCCAGCAGGCCATTCATGGATGGCCGAGTATGGAAATCCTGATGACCCGAAGGATTGGGAATATATTTCGAAGTACTCTCCGTATCAGAATTTAAAAAAAGGTGTGAAATATCCTGCCTTTTTCATTACCACTTCCACCCGAGATGACCGAGTTCATCCAGGCCACGCTCGCAAGATGGCGGCACGGATGAAGCAGATGGAAATTCCCTTTTATTACCATGAAAACATAGAAGGCGGTCATGGCAGAGCTGCAGACCTTAAGCAGCAGGCTTACCGGCTATCATTACAGTACACTTTTTTCCATGAGCACCTTAAATAGTTGATAAAAAGTTTTCGATTTGTGCAGTGTATTCAATAGGATTCAATTTTAATGCATTTAAATGCCCTGCTTTTGGCAAGTACACTTGAATGCGAAGATGTGAAGTGCCTTTAAAAACTTCCTCAATGTGATCTGGTGGAATGACAACATCATCTAGGGGTCTGATGGATAAGACAGGAAATCCTTCGGGCCATTTTTTAAGTTGTTTTTTAAGATCCCTATGAAAAAACAAAGACCAAAAAAATGAAAAGAACACCATCAGCCAGGGATTTTGTTGCTGCTGAATGGCTAAGTTCCAAGCTGATTTCATAAATTTTCCACTGGGACCCGAGTCACAGATGAAAGCCTGAATATCATTTCTATTCAATCGGTCCGTGATGGCTTCAATGGCCGATGCCGACGGATTAGAAAAAGAGAAAATAATTTTTTGGCCTGGAATCTGATCTAAAAAATATGTGATCATTTTTGAATAAAGATGTTTCAGACCAAAGCGATTGATTTCAAATAATTTAATATTCAGATCCTTGCGGCTAGGCATATTAAAAGCAAAAGCATCAAAACCAAAATCGTTCACCATTTGAATATGGCGTTTTAAAATTCTTTGGTGCCCACCATAAAAATGTACGAACACCACAACAGCCGATCCCGGTTTTTTATTTTTTGCATAATAAAACCGGGGCTGACTGTTGGAATAATGAGGGTAGCTTAAAATTTCATTCACTAATGCTTAGTTGGATTCGTTCCCACTGGCCAAAGCTCTGTCCAAGTCTGCGTAGAGGGGTTTAGGCTTTGTGCGGCTGTGACTTCAGATCCTGGCACCACAGTTTTTTCCAAAGCCGTTTCTGCAAGGGCTTTTCCACAGGCCTCGACAAGGCTGTCAGAGGTCTTCCCACTTTTGAATGCTTGCGAACAGCACAGGAAATTTGTTTAACGCCAATGATGGATCCTAAGTTATCCAGAAGGCCTGCTTCACCGTCATGAACGCTAACAATAGGAATTCGTTTTCCAGAAATGGTTACAAGCTCTTCAGCTTGCATATTTTCAGGAGTGCGAATGTAGAGTTGAGAGTTGATCTGTAAACCTGTTTTCAAATAAGCATAATCATTTTCATGGGCTAAAATTCCACAAACTAGATCAGGCGAAGTCACAACAATGACGTTCGCATAAATTCCGCGAGCTAATAATTCCTCTGAAGCTTTGATGGCTTCAGTTGTTGGTGATCCCATAGAAAATAGATGCACCACATTTTCACCGGGTTCGTAGCCTGTGTAGCCGCGGTAATCGATGAGGTAATAAGCACCTGATAAGACTTCATGACGAATGGTTTCTAAGATTTCACTTTCAGGAATCGTTGGGATTTGTTCCTCAGATGTGGCACCGTCTAATGTAAAACTTGATCGGCAAATAGCAGTATCAGAAGACATATCTTTAAAACGTCTTTGCATTTTAAGATAAGTCATCATGTCTTTTTGTTCAGCTCCACGGGTCACACCGCGAATCAGAACTCCGTTTCTTCCTGCATTATCATTCAACACATGACGCTTGATGGACTCACAAAAAATCCAATCCAATTCTTGGCAGAAAAAGGGCTCCCAAGTGATTTGATTGGGAATTTGAAAATCTGATTTCCAACCATGCTGTGCACCTTCAGGAGATAAAGTCACACCCGATGGAGTGCCCACACAAATGTAGGAACTTTTCCAGTACAAGTTATAAAAATACTGATCCAGTGCACGCTTGATAAAGAAATCATAAACCGTCATCAGCGGCATGATGGGAATGCCAAGGGTGTCACGGATACGACCAAAAGATCCCACGCAGCTCATGACGTTACATTCTGCAATTTCAAACCTGAGGTAGCGATCATTGGCTTCTTCACCAGGCACCAAATCAGGAAGTTTATTGTCTTTCACTCCAAGCTCTGTTTCTTTATCGGTGACTATGGGGGCTCGATGTCCCCACGTCAGGAGCCATGGACATCAGAAGCTCTCCTGGAATTTTCCAAGGCTTTTCAGATGGTGGTAAAGCTTTTTGACCTTTACTGAGTTTGGATTCATCCAGTGAAGTATTCGAAATTCGTGTCAATTTGGCTGTTAATTGGCCGAGCATCCACTGAGTGTGGGGATAGCTGGTCATTTTTGTGTTGATATCTAGAGTCCCTGGAATATCACCAAACTGAGTGAGCTGCTTCGTAAAGAAGTCTTGGTTTTTTTTCTTTAACGCGTGCTGAGCTTTGATATCATTGAGAAGTTGATCGCCGCGAGTTTTTAGAAATTGGGCTTCTTCGCTAGAGCTTTGGAAACGTTCGAACAATTTTCCGTCGGAAATTTTTTGCTTCTTACGGAGCTCTTCCATTTCTTCTTCAGTTAATAGCGCTGAGTGATTGCCAGGAGCAGCTGCCATGCGAAGGCCCCAGCCTTTTAATGTGTGAGCGATAATGATTGTGGGTCTTCTTGTGGATTTCTTGGATTGTTCTAAAGCATTCACAACTTCAACAAAATCGTGACCACCAAAATCATAAAAAGCTTCCATGAGTTCTTGATCATCAACAGCGTCCATGAATTTTTTCATGTTAGGATGTTCTTTAACGATTCCTGCTTTTAAAGCTTTAACGTCTTTGACTAAAAGTAAGGCTTGCAGCTCGTAATCTTTCAATTCTTTTTCTAAGAACTTTTGAAAAACATCGCCGCCCGGTTTCGCAAACAAAGCTTTACGTTTTGAGCCGTGGCGAAGTTGAATCACTTCCCAACCATTAGCAGCCATTGTGTTTTCAATTCGGTGAGCATCAGTGCCACCCCAAATATGTTCATTGGTGATCCGGTGACCATCCAGCGATTGACGGTTATAATCCACAATCCAAGTCAAATTTCCGATTTCTCGCTCGGCAAAGTCAGGTGTGGCTTCAAACATACTGCCTTCACGAAATTCAGAGTCTCCACTGACGGCCCAGAAGTGAGCATCTGGAACTTCATACCCGTGTTCTTTTGCGTAACGGTAAGCCAAAGCCATATATCCCGCTTGAACTGGTGGAATTCCCACAGTGCCTGATGGAAAAAAATTGTGATGATCGGGATCATAAGCTGAGTGATAACTTTGAAAAACGGGTTCACCATTTTGCGAAAATTTTCTTAGTCCCATCATGGCCGTATCACAATCCTGTTGTGACATTCGGCTGAGATCCGGTTTTAAAAATAAATCCATTAAGTAGTTGTAAGAATGATCAGCAGGTGAGGCATGGGGTTTATTTGCGATGTGATCAAAGCCTGTTTTTACAACTAAATGAAGAGCTCCTAAAATATGCAACGCTGATGCTGAAGCCGATGCGTGACCTCCGATTTTGGGATCACCTTTTTGTTTATCATCGCGGTGATTGGCCTGAAAAATCATTTGAGTGGCTAAATAATGAGCGCGTTTTGCTATGGAATTGAGAGTCGCTAAAGGAAGAGAAGTGGCGGTTTTTGAATTGTTTTTCATAGTACTCCGGTTTAGTGGCAAGTGAGGCTTGATCCTAGTGGTTAAACGGCGCGTCTAGAGCTTCCACTCAGGAGACTTCCTATTTTTACATTTTTTTAAGTTTCGAGGACGAAATCCCAGCGAATTTTAACAGTTCCGTCTTGCTCGATGATCCCTTGGGGAGGATTGGGAAAGGGGGCTGCCGATTGAAAGGCTTCAATGGCGGCATCATCTAAATCGGTCACACCCGAGTCTTTGACCATCTGGACGTTAACCAAGTTTCCTTTTTGATCAAGGACAACAATTAATTTTGTGACTCGGTCGGTGGCAGCCGCTAGGAATCGACCTTGTTTAAACATTTGTGACATTTTAACTCGAACTTTAGGTTCCCAATGCTGAGATAACTGACGGCGAATTCTGTTGTAGTAAGAGTAGTATTTAAATTCACGAGCATTTAATAAAGTCTCTAAACCCTGATCCACATCTTTTAGATAATCTTGAGTAGCACTTCCACCTGCGGCAGCGGCCTCTGCCGAATCAGTGGGTTGCAGGTCCTCTTGTTTCATCGCACTTGGGTCAAAGGCGTTTTTACTTCCTAGTTTGGGTGCCAAAGAACTGAGACTGATTTTTTTACTGTTCGAATCTTTGCCTGGAGGGGCCAGTTTTTTACTATTTTGAAATTCAGCACGATTCTTTGAAACGGTTTGTTTTTCTACTTTTTGATTTTGTGCACTTAAAAAACGAGTTTCTGGGGCTTCATCAAGACTGGGCTTAAGGTCTTGTTCCACAATTTGCTTCTCTAAAGTTTCTATTTTTTTATTTTTCTTATTTGTCTGTGGACCTGCAGTTGCTGCGACTGGTTCAATCAACTCTATGGTTATATTCTCGTTAGTAGCCAATTGAGGATTGATGGGAATCAGTGAGAAAAGCACAATGCTCAGGTGAAGCACCAAGGAAACAACAACAAACTGAATAAAGCGATTTCCCTTAAATGACATGGGTTCTTATCGGCCTGATGAACATAGAATTTGATATTGAATTTAAAAAATCGAACGGTACGAAAGTCTAGTTTGACCAATGCACCGAGTGTCGAGACAATATTCGAGATGAAAATTCAACATTGGGCTGTCTCAGATAAAGGCAATAAACGTGAATCGAATCAAGATTCCTATCTTGTGAACGAATCCCACGGACTTTATGTCGTAGCAGATGGCATGGGTGGACACAGCGGTGGCGAAGTGGCTTCTAGTATTGCTGTTCAAACTCTGGAAGCAGAAGTGAAACTGCATAAAGCCGATTCTACTTCCACTCGTGAAAAATTATTTAAAGCCTACGAACAAGCTTCCATTCGAATTTTTGATAAAGCAGCCACTGAAAGCCCAGAGCTCACAGGCATGGGAACCACCATGGTTTCCTGTTTGGTCGACAAACAAAGAATCTATATTTCTAACGTGGGTGATTCTCGCTGTTATTTGTACCGTGATCAAAAATTGTGGCAGGTCACTGAAGATCATTCTTTGATGAACGAACAAATTCGCACAGGTCTTTTAAGACCCGATCAAATGGCCAATTTCGTAGGGAAAAATGTGATCACTCGCTCGGTGGGTTATGAAAGATTGGTTCACCCGGACATCATTGACCGTGAGATCTTTGCTGGTGAAGCTTATTTACTTTGTTCTGACGGCCTAACAGGAATGGTTCCAGATCAAAAAATTTGCGAAATTTTTAAAGACAAACCACTGCAAGAAGTGGCCATAGCATTGGTGCAAGCGGCACTGGCTAATGGTGGTGATGATAACGTCACTGTTTTACTACTTAATTTTTCGGATAATTAATGGATAAGAAAAATATCACACTTTATTTTGTTAATCATGAATCTGGAGCTTCAAAAAAATTATCATTTCCTTTAGCCACACTAAGAATCAGTTTTTTTATTTCTGGGTTGGTGGTTCTTATTTTTGTTGCGGGCCTGGTGGATTACTTCGGCCTAATGGTAGAAGCTTTAGAAAATAAAAAATTAGAAGCTGAAAATGCCCAATTAAAAATTCAGTTTGAAAGAATTGAAGGAAAATTAGGTTCGCTAGAAAACTCACTCGAGCGAGTAAAAACATTCACAAATAAATTAAGATTGATCACGAATATTGAAACAGAAGACCGTGTGACTCAGTTGACCATTGGAACTAAGCCTGCTCCCGGTCAAGCCATTGAAGAGTATGAGCCCATGGATCAGCGCTTAAGCAATGATTCCATGGCCGAACAGGATCAACTTTTCCCTAAGCCTAAACCTGTTGATGAGGTTAAAGGTAATATCGCAGAACAAAGCTCAAGCCAAGATTACTCCACTCTTGTGATTCGAATCGATAAAGCTGTTCGAGAAACACAACTCAAAGAACAAAGTGTGATCGAGCTATGGGAAAGTTTAAGTGAAAGACAATCACTGCTCAACGCGACTCCCAATATTAAACCGGCCAGAGGATGGTTAACTTCGAAATTTGGTTACCGATTGAATCCCTTTACCAATAAAATGCAAATGCATGCGGGGCTTGATATCGCTGCCGCTCCGGGCTCTCCTGTTTACGCACCTGCTGATGGGATGATTATTTTTGCCTCCTACGATGAAACCTACGGAAAACTTGTTAGTATCGATCATGGTTATGGTGTGACCACACGGTTTGCACATAATTCGCAAATCTATGTCAGCCTTGGGCAAAAAGTTTCAAAATATGATGTGATTGCATCAGTGGGTAATACAGGAAGATCGACAGGTCCTCATCTTCACTATGAGGTAAGAATCAACGGGACCCCTGTGGATCCCATCAATTATATTCTAGACGAATAGTTTACAATCCGCCGACTTCAGCGGCTGTTGGAAGTCTGCAACCGATTTCGACCATTTTCTTTGTTAACAAATCGTACTTTTGATTAGGGCTGAGTGATTTCGCACTGGGTTTTGCGTCAAAAGCCATGGTCGCACGCTCAAGAACAGATTTTTGCTTTTGTGATTGTTGACCCGTGTAGTTGATATTGCCCTGACAAAATTGTTTAATTCGAGCATCAGCAGAATTATCCAGATGTTCATAAACCATATCACACATAAATGATGTAGCACTTAAGTGATCCAGTGATTCAGAGTAATCCTTAACAGCCTTTTCTAAATCAATACAAACATGTTCGTGCTGTTTTGAGCCAGCAGGAATGGTTTGCTTGTTTATTATTTTTAAACTGTCGACTAATTTTAAATCTTCTAAAATCTGTTTGTTTTGCTGCAGTGAAGATCCTTTAGGGTAAATTCCGCGGCCCGTTCTTGTAATATAAAGAGCTTTGTTGAAAATATCTTGCATGGACTGATCGAAGCGGCCTTTTGCACGAGCATACTCGGTGTATTTGTAATCAAGCCAAGCAAACACCGGAGAATTTCCTTTGAAAACAAAGTAGAGGTTTCTTTCGCCCATTAAACTTCTTTTTAATCGATTAGCCGCTTCGTTAAACTCAGAACGGTTGTAACTGGCACCACCACCGCTTGTAAGTTCACGAAGGACTCGGGCCATTCGGCTTGTGTTCTCACGCTCGACAGAAATTTTTTCGAATCGCTCTTTCCATTTGATGTACTCAGGATCCTGAGAAAGTTCATTTTCAAACTTATCCAAGTCATTGACCATAATTTTTGTTGTTTCGTTGATCATCACTCGAATCTGACCAATGAATGCCATCGTAGTAGCAGCACAGGCCGCCACAGTTTCAGTGGTTGGCGGTGATGGGAAGCTGGATGTTGCCACTTTAAGTTGTTGGTAGCGACCAATCAGCGATAGAACTTTTGCTTTCAAAATACGGTCCGCTTCGTCTTGGCTGTCACGGCGACCACCAAAACCTAATTCAAAGTCAGTTAAGTCGATATTTTTTAAATAATTATTCTGATCATAGGCATCTAAAATTCCATTACTAACAGAATCTGGGAATGAATTATCATTGGTAGAGACAAGATCAGCTAATACTTTACCTTCGTAGCAAGTTAAATAAGGATCATTGTTGGCAGTTTGAATTCGTTGATAAATTTCATCGACAGCTTCTTTGTCTGCTCGTACCCGGGCTTGAATGGCTCCAATGTTATTTCGAATCGTACCGCGTGTGTTATAAAGATTGCTATCAAAGCTGTTCAATCCACCAACAACTTGTAACTGGGTAGCCAGGGTGTTGATATTTTCATTGAGCTCTCGGTTAAGAACATCAAATTTTCTAGTTTGTGCAAGTTGGATGTATTTTACTTTTCTAGCCACTTTCGTAAATTGACATGTATTTTGTAAAACAGCGTTTCTGTTTTCAGGAATTGTCATATCAATTGTATTTGCTGCAATCACTTCTGACATCGCTGTGACAGCATTGCTGGCAACGATTGTTCCCATGATGGTGCCTTTAACAGTCAATGCAAGAGCTGGGTTGGAGGCCAGTAATAATAGTAAAAAAGGAGAGGCTGAGTTCACAACATTATTAAGCTCTAGAGCTACTTTACCCCATGAAAGATCTTTTCTTCCACAGGCTTTTGTTAACGAGGTAGAATTTCTGAAAACATCAGTCAATCGGTCAATTCCTGTTACAACTTTCGTAACACTTTCTTGCAAACCTTTTGTATTGGCATAGCCCGTTTGAGGCTCAGCTACGAATCCTTGCAAAGTTTGAACGGCTGCTCGTACTTCTTCGTTTGTTTGTTGGATCCCTGCTATGGAAGGTTGTGAGCTTTGGCATTCATCAGCCACATTTTGTATGGCATTCGTAAGACTTGCGATGGCAAAATTGAGATCTTGATAAGAGTTGTTTTCAAACAGGGGACAGCTGTACTGACCAGGAACGACAGCTGTACGAATGGAATTACCCGTGACTGGCGATCCCGCATAGTTGTTTCCGTTGTTACTGTCGTAACCAAATCCACCGCCGGGTCTGCCTGGGTTAGGGAAGGGATTAACAGGAAAAAAGTTGTTTCCACCGCCTCCGTTATTAAAATCAAGTCCCGGTTCTGTTTCATCAATAATAATGGGCTCTTCGCCGCCTCCACCTTCACCAGTGGTTGGATTTGTAATGGGCTGAAGCGGAAAAAGGTCCGAGTTTGTTGTGATTTGACCATAGGATAATGAAGACAATGTGGATTGAAGAGTAAAAATAAAAGCGATAAACATTGCATTTTTTTTCACAGAAATGACCTCATTCAAGTTATTTAAAACGCTATATTAATGCATACCGATTTTTGTTTCGTGGCATTTCCTGAGTATTGAAAAAATAACATGGAGTGACCCAAAGTTTGACAGTGATTCCTGAAGACGAATCCTTTGGCTGCCAGACTCAATTGATTTGGACCTGGTTCATTGGGTTTGGCCGTAGAATTGTAGTGGTGTTGGTCGCCATGATAATTAAGTTTTTATTAACTCTTATTTTAACCCTGTCTTTTACTGCTGAAGCGGCTAAGAAAAAGTCATCGAAACGCAAGTCCTACAAAGGGTATAAAATCACTCGAATCCCTAAAATGAAACTCGAGGACCCATTGTTCACCAGCCGAGATTTTAATAAAATACTTCCATCTCAAATCGATCAAAACGAATCAGATGAAAAAAATCTTAAACGAATCGGTGATCGTGCTTTCCAAGTCTGGATGAAGTCAGGGACCATGCAAAAACTAAGTGTCGTGCAAGCGGCTCAAAAAGTCGAAAGTGCCATGAAAGCAGAAGTTAAAATTGGTGGCAATGATCCAAGCCAGGTTCAACACAAAGTGAATTTTCAAGTTCAAGCTTTGCAGGCCACTTCAAAAGTGGATTACAAAGGTTATGTGGATGCCTCGGTCACGTATAATTTAAAAGATCAAGTGTCAGCTGTCGAACTTCGAGAAAAAATTATGAAAGATAAAGATCTCTACGTAAATCACAGCTCATCAAAATCAGAAAATTTAAGTTCTGTTGGAATGAAGTGGTCATTTTAAAATGTTTCAGTTTTTTAACTGAGCGGCACCGATGTCACTTCGCTGGTGACAGTCTGACCAACTTACTTGGTTGGCAATTCTGTAGGCCTCTTTTAAGGCCTCACTCAAATTAGCTCCCACACCAACAGCACTTAAAACTCGGCCACCATTTGTAAAATACTGTTGATCTTCTTTTTTTACAGCAGAGAAAATGACCCAGCCGGTGGCTGAATCTTCGATCGGTAGACCAGTGATTTTATCGCCTGTTCGGGGAGTGTCTGGATAACCTAAAGCTGATTTCACCACACAGGCAGCACTGGCTTTTTTGTAATGAATTTTTTTAAGCTCACCTTTTGCAAGATGATAAAAAAGATCAGCCGTGTCGGATTCTATCAGTGGAAGTAGAACTTGAGTTTCAGGATCACCAAAGCGAGTATTGTATTCAAGAACGGAAGGACCTTCTTCGGTCATCATAAGACCTATGAATAAAAGCCCACGGTAAGTCATTTGTTGTTTTCGAATTTGAGATATCGAGGGTTCTACAACTTGCTCGATTAAGATCTTCATAACTGAGGGCTCAAGTTCAACTGGGGCGACTGTGCCCATACCGCCTGTGTTGGGGCCTTTTTGATTATCCATCAGTCTTTTGTGATCCTGAGCCAATGGAAGAATGTGGTAGTCAGATCCGTTTGTTAAAAGGATAAGACTTATTTCAAAGCCCTTTGTGAATTGCTCAAGTAGAGCTTTTTCTCCTGCTTTTTGGAAAATCTTTTTTTCAAATAATAGCTCAGCGGCATTGATAAGCTCAGCTTCTGTATCACAAATAAAAACACCTTTACCCGCACAAAGTCCGTCTGCTTTTAAAACATAAGGTGGAGTAAACAGGGGTAAATGCGTTTTGATATCTTGAATGCTTTGAACCACTTTGGAAAATGCAGTGGAGATCTTGGCATCAATCATAAACTGTTTAGATGTTATTTTTGATCCTTCCAATTGAGCAGCCTCAATATCGGGACCCACTGCATGAATGCCGTGTTGTCTAAGATAATCAGTAAGTCCTGCAACGAGGGGATCTTCTGGGCCAATCATCACAAAATCGATATTAAACTGAAGGCAAAAATGCTTGATGGATTCAAAGTTTTTCCAACTGATTTCTGGGTGGCAAAGAGCTTCTTGAGCCATTCCATCAGATCCTGGAATCACATGAATTTCACTGACCAGCGGAGATAATTTAAATGATTTAACCAATGCATGCTCACGGCGCCCAGATCCGATCACAAGGATCTTCATGGTTGCAAGCCTCTTAGGTCTTTAAGAATTTTCTCACCACTTGCATAAGATTCAGGGGATACATAAATACGATCAATCACGCGGGTGCCTTCGTATTTTTGAAAAATTTCTGTGGTTCGTTCCACTTGAGTGGGTTCCACCCAAGGGTCGTATTGATCCACAACAAACATGGGAAAAGATTTTTGCTCGGCCGTTGAATGGTATTTACTGAGTCTAACGTGGGATGAAGCCCAAATCGTATGTATGCCGTTTTTTTCAAGCTCAGCTTTTAAAGTTTCAGGTCTTTTTGAATCTGCCACATTATGCATTTCAATTAAAACTTTATAAGGCTTTCGAGCCGCAATTCTTTGAGCCCACTCATTTTTCACAGAAGCCAAATGTTCGTAAAGTTTGTAGTCGTTGTAAAGCGTGTAGTCTTCAATTTTTGAAGGTAGAAAGAAGCTGCACTCTTTTGAAGTCAAATATCTGTGAAGCATTTCTTCGTAAATAATACTTTTGTGATGAAAATAAACCATCAAGTGCATGTGATGACGAGAAATAAGAAAATCATCAAAGGAATACAAAGCACGACGGTTCAGGGCTAAATAAGCTTTTTGATTGGAAATATGCAGAGTCATATTCTGAATCAACCACTCGGCATCAATTTTTCCGTAGTTGGTTCCGCAGAAATAAGAATCTCGTTCGAGATAATCCATGCGGTCCACATCGAGTTCAGAACTCACAAGCTGTGACAGCAAAGGCCGGAAATCAATTCCTTGATCAATAAAAAAATCATCATTTTCAGGAAGATTTTTATCAATCAAACACGCCACATGATAAGGCGTAATATCGTTGAATTGATTTTTGATGGTTTCTGCGATGGAAGATTCAGTGACATACTTGATGGTGTAATCTTCGTGATTCGCTTGGCGGTTCGCTTGATTAGCACCGTAGGCTTTTACATTCAGTTCTGACAGCGGAGGCATCACTTCTTCAGTGGTATGGCTTAAGGGACCGTGACCCACGTCATGCAAAAGGGCCGCTAAACGAAATGTTTGTCTTAGCCTTAATTTGGTCGAATTTTTTGAAAAAGGATAAGCCCGAAAAATGGAATCAAAAGCTAACATCGCCAAGTGACCCACACCGATGGAATGAAGGTATCTGTTATGGGTAGCACCAGGAAAGCTGAACTCAGAAAACCCAAGTTGTTTGATGGATCTGAGTCTTTGGTATTCAGGCGTATCGAGGACGGCCACTTCGGAGTTGGAATAGTAAATTGAGCCATGAACCGGATCGCGTATTTCCATAACCATGGGTACAAATTTCATGTGACAGGTACAAGGTTCGTCATGAAGCGTCATCAAGGCTTGGAATTGAGACTACTTTTGTGCGCCGCCGGTGATGCTTGATGGTGCATCCGGGTTATACCGAGATCGAACTGGATTGCCTTCGATCGCCTCGAGTTTATTTTGTAAGCAACCAGCAAAAGTCTCCCAACTAGCGGCATTCATTTGTTGGCTTTTATCGGCTTCAGTGCATCTTTTTAAGTCTGCCACTTGTAAAGCCACTTGAGATGGGTCTAATTCATAACCCTGAGTGGCCTTTAAACAATCCGCAGTAAATTTGTAAGAACCTTTTATTAGTGGCAGGTTACAAATCTCAAGAATGTTGGGATTGAATTTTTCTAAACAGGGAAGTGAAAATTCTGCACTACGACTTTTGCTGATTAAAGTATGACAAAATTTGATTTGTTGATCTGGAAAATCAGACTCTTTAATTTTGCCAATTTGATCGAGGCAATCGACAACATATCCCCAATGGTCCTTTTTAAGATTCTCAGCTAACTTATTTATTTTATCAGAAAGATTTAAGCAAAGTGGCAGAAGCTTTTGTTTTTCGCTTGTCTTATTTTTAGTGTTGAAAAAACTAGCCATGCATCTTTCCTTGATTTTAGAGTCACCTATAGAACCACATACATTTTGAGGATAAACTTTTTTGGGCCCAAAACTCCAAAAAGCATAAGACTCATTACCTAGACTTAAAATGAACAACACAGCCAAAACAAACGTCATCTCTTAATATTAATGAACATTTTCCTCAATATATAGTTCCGGATCCAGATACCCTCCCTTTGTCGGGCCCGGTTTAAAGGTCTGTACACGTAAGCCTTTTTTAATTTGCTCGGCAGCAATCTGATTCCAGCTTTGATTGAGCCATTTAATAGATGTCTCTATATTATCAAGGAGTCCGAAGTCATCGTAGACCGGAATATTATTTTTTTGCTGCCCAAGTAATGTCGTTAAAGTCGAGAATGGGTAGTCCAAAACAGATTTGCAAACTCTGGCCCTGACAGGATTTTGATAAACATATTTCATCACACAGCGATAGTAATGCTCATGTTGTATCAGGCTTGGATAGTACCGAGCGCCGTACAAATGATTTTTCTGCATCGATAAATTCCGGATTTCGTCGCTTGTTTTTTTCATAAATAGTTTCATGAAATCACTTAAATTTCCTTCGGGTGTGGAAATAATTAAATGAAAATGATTTTTCATCATCACAAAAGCCAGAACTCGGACGCGGCAAGCGTGAGAGTAAAACCAAAGCGCATCAGAATAAATATTCCATGCTTCTCGCAGTGAACACGGAAAGGGGAGTTGGTCATTTGTGCGGGCGACAACATGGTAAGGATAATCAGTTGATTTTGTATTTCTTGATCTGGGCATAGTGATTTTTTCATAGAGCAAATAACACGCCGTCACGAATTACGTACCTGTCACATCTGGGATTAAGTCCAGATTTTCATTTTGAGACTCAAGTTGTACCACAATGAGCCGATCAGTCTTGTAAGGCCAGTACCCAGCCTAGGGAATCATAAAGATTCCCTCAGTTTCAAGGAACGAAACTGAGATCTTCACGGAGGAGGAAAAGATGGGATTACGTATTAACACAAACACAGCTTCGCTTAACGCACAGAAGGTTCTGTGGGGGACGAAGATTGGTCTCGATAAAAGTATGGAGAAGCTCGCTTCGGGCTACCGTATTAATCGAGCCGGAGATGACGCTGCAGGCTTGGCGATCTCTGAAAACTTAAAAGCCCAAATCCGCGGTCTAAAACAAGCTTCACGAAATGCCCAAGATGGTATCTCGTTGGTGCAAGTGGCAGAGGGATCGATGAACGAAATTTCATCCATTCTCATCCGACTCAGAGAGCTTGCAGTACAAGCGGCTTCTGACACGATCGGACCCGTTGAAAGACAATTCTTAAATGTGGAATATGATCAGTTGGTATCAGAGATTGACCGTGTGGCTGAAGGAACCGAGTTCAACGGAACTCAACTTTTAGCTGGTGTGGGTTCGATCCTCGATTTCCAAGTAGGAACAAGAAATAACCCAGAAATTGACCGAATCTCATTTGATGCTTCTAAAGCTGACGCAAATTCAGCGGCACTAGGTGTGAATCTTTCAAGTGTGGCTGATAAAGCTTCTGCACAAAATGCATTAGCCTCTATCGATAATGCCATCGTATCAGTCTCTGCTATGCGAGCCGACTTTGGTGCTATCCAAAATCGATTGCAATCTACAGTTTCGAATTTATCAGTGAGCATGGAAAACATGTCAGCTGCAAATTCTAGGATCCGTGACGTGGATGTGGCTGAAGAAACAAGCGAAATGATGAGAAATAATATCTTATTACAAGCTGGTACTTCAGTACTTGCACAAGCGAATCAACAAGCTAACGTCGCCCTTGGACTCTTGAACAAATCTTTCGGATGATCATAATGATCGTTCGAAAGCCTTTCGGGTAATGATTTCGATCACCCCCCGAGTTTGATCAAGCTCCACTTTGGGCTTGTACCCTGACCTGTTAAATAGTTTCCTGCGGCCATTCCCCCACGAAAGTGGGGGTGATGGATTTGGTTCTGAAGAACAAAACATGTTACTCTGAACTGAAGTGCATAATGTTTTATTGATCTTTCTTTTCTTTGTGCTTGGCGCTTGTCAAACAGCACCCAAAAAAAATTCCGGTCAATCCGGATCCTACTGCTTTCGTTTCATTGGACAAAATCAAGTTCATAATTTCACACAAAATATTCAAGATTGTCTTCAGCATCGTTCTCAAGATGGTACGACTCCTTTAATGCTAGCCTCTGCATTAGGAAAAACGGAAATCCAAGAAGTTTTATTTCAACAAAAAATCAATGTGAACGAAGTGGACCTTCAAGGGGATACTGCACTTCATTATGCAGTTTCAAGAAACCAACTTTTAGCAGCTAAACAGTTGATGAAAAATAAAGCTCAAGTTCGCAGTCAAAGGCCTGATGGGATTACATCTCTGATGCAAGCCATTCAATTTGGAAGTTTCGAGATGGTGCAAATTTTGACTCAAGACCAAGAGGCCATTAATGATCCGGCAGAAGATGGCTGGACGGCCTTGTATTTTGCCATTCGTAGAAAAGACAAAAGGATTTTAGAAGAAATTTTAAAAAAAGGGGCTTGTACAAATATCTTTGATGCCTACAAGCAAACGCCGCTGGATTTTGTAAAAGAAGTTCAGTGGCCAGAGGGTGAAAGTCTTTTGTTGAAGGCGAAGCCATGCTAAAACTGAGAATTCTTTATTTAGTTTTCTTAGTTGGTTGTGGACCACAGTTTAAAATTCAAGAGGGATTTACGGATCTGGCATCCGCTGAAAAAAGTTCTTGTTTTTATAACATCGACTCGAAAGGTCGATTGATATCATGGCTTCCTCAGACTCAGGTCCAGTTTTACTTCGAAGATAATGTGCCTTTCGACTACCGAGATGAAATAAAAAGATCAGCAGAGAAGTGGAAACCCGGATTAATTAAAATAGCAACCGAAGCGGTGAGTTCAAAAAAGTCGCAGCTTGATCGAAAGAATATTATATACTGGATCAAGGACCCGACGATATTAGCAAAAAATCAACAGGCCATGACTATGACCAGGTGGAGCCAAAATAAAATTATTGATTCGGATATTTTAATCAATGCTGCCAGCCATGATTTTTTTAAAGAGCTGCCATCGAATGGTTTTAAAATTCATTTGGAAAGCCTAATGATTCATGAATTTGGTCACGCTTTGGGGATGAGGCACATTCCTCGAGTGGAAAGCTTAATGTATTTATCTCTTGGGTTTTTACAAATTCGAAATCTAGCCAGTCCAGTGGATTTAGACAGTTTAGGTTGTGTGTACAAATGAAAAAATTAGTCATTGCTATTACTTTATGTTGTCTGGTTGTTTCATCTTATTTGATTTTTTTTAATAAAAATTCAAATCGAAATCCGGCTAGTATCATGATTGATAAAGTTCAAGTTATCAAAGCTATCCAATGGAAAATCAATCCAACTGAAAGTGAACTTTTAATTGATGTGAATTGTGATGATTGGTCCAGTTTGGAAGTCACCTTAAAATCAGAAGGTGTCGCCTACTCTGGTGAGCCCAGTCGGGTGGTACAGACGGCTTTGTGTGATGATGGTTTTTATCAACTTTGGCCCCATGATTTAATGAATAATTATGAAGGCATACAGAAAATTGGTATATTCAATGAGCTTCCACCCGAGTGGGCATTGGAAAAAATAAAATTATTTGGTGCTAACGGAGCCCTAGAAATTTCTGCTGTTGAAATTTACCGTGTAACAGGCGAAATTTTTATTTTTGAGTCTCATTAATCACTAAAGTCCTGCATAAAGTTTTTCAGTCCTGAATAAAAAATCATCACTTTTTTAAAAACTAGACTCGAGTTCAAAAATAATTGTCCCGATCTGACTCATGAAAGCTTTGAAAGAAGTTTTCATTAATCCAACTCCATGGATCGGAGTTGTTGGCCAATTGGGAAGGCCGCAAATCAAGGAGGATGCGCTTGAAACAAGGAGGATAGTATGGGACTTCGTATATCGACGAATGTTGCCGCAATCAACGCACAGAAAAACCTGTATATGACGAATATCAATCAGAACAGGTCTATGGCTCGACTCGCTTCGGGTTTTAGAATTAACCAAGCTGCAGATGATGCCGCTGGTCTCGCCATCTCGGAAAACCTCAAAGGTCAAATCCGAGGACTCAGACAAGCCAACAGAAATGCCAACGACGGTATTTCATTGGTACAAATTGCTGAGGGAAGTTTGAACGAAGTTTCAAACATGCTCATACGTCTCAGAGAGTTGGGTGTACAAGCCGCTTCTGATACCATTGGAGACACTGAAAGACAGTTTCTTGATGTGGAGTATCAACAGCTCAAGTCCGAGATTCAACGTGTGACCGAATCAACTAATTATAATGGTTACGATCTACTCAATGGTACCGGTGGTATTCTTGATATTCAGGTTGGAACAAATAACGATGCATTTAAAGATAGAATTTCGTTTAATGCAGGTGCCGCCAATTCCACTCTTGAAGCTTTAGGCCTAATGGCTGAGAGTCTTGAGACAAAAGAGGCTGCGCAAGTATCATTGAACACTATTGATAATGCGATGATCAGTGTGAATTCGATCCGAGCCAATTTTGGAGCTATGCAGAATCGTCTCCAGTCAACCAGCAGTAACTTGCTGATTTACGATGAGAACATGTCAGCTGCCAATTCTCGAATCCGAGACACTGATGTGGCTGCTGAAACATCCGAGATGATTCGCAATAACATTTTAATGCAAGCAGGTGTGTCTGTTTTGGGTCAAGCCAATCAGCAGAATCAGTTAGCTCTTAAATTGTTAGGCTAATACGAATTATTTTATTGAAACCGATTTTAATCTCGATATCGTTTCCTTTGTAATCAACGACAAAGGAAACTTTTATGAAAAAGAGCTTAGGTGCTTTGAAGACCCCATTCCAATTGGCTTTGAATCCTTTTG
This sequence comes from Bdellovibrionales bacterium Ga0074139, assembly GCA_001464795.1. Classification (GTDB taxonomy): domain Bacteria; phylum Bdellovibrionota; class Bdellovibrionia; order Bdellovibrionales; family Bdellovibrionaceae. The sequence goes on along the minus strand of LNEB01000011.1, from coordinate 23,736 downwards.
TGCGGGGGGTTCTAGTTCTCCTTGTGTCATTTGGAACTTCAAATGCCTGGGCTCTTTTTAATTTAGGTAAAGACTCCGAACTCACTGATGGTGAATCCACGCAAATCATAAAACTTCTTGAAACCTTCTCTAACGGTTGCTCACTGACTAAAGGACCTTCAGCTGATGCCATAGCTGTTGTCAGAGGTCTCTCCTCTGCTATCAGATCAGCAGAAAATGATCCTAACTGTAAAAGTCTTGCAGGCCTTGTGACCTCATTAGATTCTTCAACCCTCCAGGCACAAAGCTTAATTCCAGAAATTAATGACTCTTTCGTCAGTCAACTGGATCAGCAGCTGAATTCTTTGCAAAGAAAAAAAGAAGAAATCACAACGCTGCTCACACAAACCACAGACACCACAGAAATTTCAAATTTAAGACGTGAACTTTATTCTGTCAGAATTGAAATTGCAGGAACCATGAGCGAGGCCAAAGACACAGCTTTGAATGATCATCAAATTCGAAAAGCTCAAGCTCTTAAACTTTTATTAGGTTCAACTCAACAAGCAGTGAATCAAATTATCGCCAATGAATCTTGCTGGGTGGGTCAACCTAGTTTACTTCAGCAAGTGGCAGGTGTGGGATCCACCTTAGGTGCAAGTGCTGCTATTACAACTGTTTCATCGGAACGAGCTGTTTTATTAACGGCAGGCCTTGGAATTTTATCAACCATTGTGGATTTTTTTGAAAGATTATCAAAAGCCAAAAAAATGGTGCAGTTTGATTTAGCTTTGGGATCAACAGCCATCACTTGCGCCATGGAAAAAATGAATGATGTTTATTGCTCGGCTCAAGACACACTCAATGCAGTCACGAAAGTGGGTGCTAGCTTCTATGATCCCAAAAAAGATCCTGTTTGGCGTGGTGTGGGCCTGATTGAAAAAGAAGTTCCCGTTTTATTAGCGTGGCTACAAAAAGTGAAATCTGGTGGCGGTTCTGGAACCATCGAAGATGCTGAAAAACAAGCCAGCATAGAACTTAAAGAAGTGAACCTGATTAATTCACAACGAATCTTTGATGGATTTTTTCGTGATACAAAATTACGCTATGACCAATCCACAAACATTAATATTCGCTTTGGCTACATCAGAAGTCTTGCACTCAACACATTAAGCAGGCTTTGCATCACAGCAACGGGTGCTCCTTCTGATGAAAATCCTTTGTGTGCAGGGGATGTTTACTACATTCCATATATGCTGATTGGTTTATCAAAATCTCAGCAACAATCTTTGCAAAGCAAAATTCAAGGTCTTTCCTTTTCTTCGATCACCTTAGATACATTAAGGGATAATGGAATTTCAGGTGGTGAGCTGATTAACCTAGATACCATTCGCAACCAATTCGCAATTCTTTACAATCAAAAGCGGGAAGAGTTCGATATCGAAAAAAGATTAGCACTAGGTCAAGATCTGACCTTGATCTTTGATGAGGCTATGAAAAAGAATTATGCGATTTCGAACCCTGTAACAGCGCAAAGTGCCTTGGAAAATCTATTAGTTTTCTTAAAAGAAAAACAAGGCCGCGAAGACTTAGCTCCAGAACTTGATTTGCGCGATCAAGTCATCAATGTGGCAGAAGAGGTTCTCAAGCAAATTCAGATGGTTGCTAAAAAGGAAACCACCACACAGTTAGCCAAAGAAGTGATCTTTGAAGTGGCTGATCTTAAATTTGGAACCTCTTTCATCGGCGACCGTATTGAAAGACTGGTCCGAACAGATCTCGAAAGATTAGTTAGAGACCCTGATCAGGTGGATGATGAAACAAGACTTCCACTACTGGCAGCTAACGACGTGATCCAAGAACTTAGAAAGTACTACCAAGCGTCTTCACTTCAAGAAATGCAAGAGTCCGCGTCTAATGCTCAATTGATCATGGTGAAAACCATAGATCCCTTCATCGGATTATTTTCCAATGCCATGGTTAGAATTTTTGCAGAATTTGATCGTCTCGAGGGGCGAGTGGGCGGCGAGGGTGGTAAACAAGCCAAAGCCTTAAAAACAAAACTATGCTTTTACTTTTTGGGATCCACGCGGTCTTTAAAGTTTTTCAATGATGAGTGCGATGGTTTGGTGGCTGAATCCGTTTTAGGAATTAAGACAGTTCCCTACAGCCGAAAAATGTTTAATGAACCACTGGAAAAGCGGGCCTGTTTGTATCGAAGTTTTATTTTAAAGAACCGGATTTATGAAAAAAGATCCAACTTTAAAGTGAAAATCCCACAGGATTACATTCAGACTTTGCAATTAGTAAATTAATTAAATACCAGAATGGGCCATTTGATTAGCAAGTTCTCCGATAGTAATTTTACTTTCTGCTGTCAGAAAATGAAATTCTTCAGAATCCTTGTCTTTAATTAAATGGGCCAGGTGCCAAATAACGTCGTCAGTTGTAATAATACCCACGGCCTCATTTTTTTCATCAGTAATCAAAACAGCAGAGATTTTATTTTCTAAAAATTGAAATAAGGTCTTTCTTAATGGTGTATTATGAGAAACAGCGACAATGGGGCTTGTCATGACAGCATCTACTTCAAGGCCAGAAACAAGATTTGATAAAATTTGAAAACGGTCAGAAAGCATACCAATAATTTCATGAGTTGTAGAGTCCACGACTGGCAGGTGACGAATTCTTTTTTCTTTCATCAACAATTGGGCATCCACCAGTAAGGTTCCAGATTTCACAGTGATTAGTTTTTTTGACATAATTTTCTGGATGGTGGCAGTCATGAGACCTCTTTTTTAAATTTAAGTTTTTTCTAAATCGTTACTGATTAAATTTTGTAAAGTCCCTTGTGCAGCCATAATCATAAATCCCAGTTCTTCAATTTTATCAGAATCAATTTTAAACTCAGCCGCACAGGGGTTAGTTGATTTGAAATCCTCGTGTGTTTTCATTATTTTTTCTAGCATAACTGTTTCACGAGTTTTTAAAACATGTTGAATCACGCTGTAGATGTCTGGATTAGATCTAAAGTAGATCTCTTTGTTTTTTTTCTCGACCACTTCAATCACTTTATAAAAAAGAAGATCTTTGATGGCGAGGCTGACTAAGGCTTTTGATACATTTAATTTTTTTGTGATGATCGTCGAGTTCAAAGGTTGTTTGGATAGAAAAACCAATGTCCAGATCTGGCCGTGAATTTTTTTAAATCCCCAGTACTGAATGAAGTTTCCTATTTCTTTAGCAAGAGCCATAAGCTCGGGTCCACATTGCGTTTTCATATATGATCCATCAATTTTTGTATTTCAGTCCAAACTTGCGGGCTTAATAATTCGCTGCCAATTAACAATACAGGTTCCTGATCCTTTAATTTCCCCTTTTTTGCTTCAGAAGGCAAGTAGCCCGTACCGCCAATTCGTTCTAGCCAGTCCTTACGAATCATAAGCGAATTGGAGACTAATACCTTCTGAAAATTGTGCTTTTCTTTTTCATTAAGCCTATTAAACTCAAAAGTACTGTAAACACCAAGTCCTGATTGGGATTGGGTGAGCTCGAGTCTTTGATAACCAATCTCTAATAAATGTTTGTATTTTTGTCTTCCTGGAGATTTTGAAGAAAATATGATGTCCAAATCACCAGACAGAAAATGAGATTCAAGTTCTGATAGATCGTAAACATCTAGATTTATTTTTTTGATTTTAATTTTATCAAAGCACAGTTGAGTTATCTTTGTGGCAAAACTAGCAAGGCCTTCAAGAGTGCCAATCCGTAGCTCTGCCATCATCTGATTGTTGGAAACTGTATTCAGCTCACCCTCTAATCGAATTTGCGTTCTTTCAAAAATTTCAGAAATTTGTAAGGCCAGCGGGGTCCATCCTGATTTTCTTTTAGCTGATCGATCAAGTAAAATCACTTTTAGCTCATCCTCAAGCTTGGCAATAATTCGAGATAATTGAGGTTGGCTTAGGCCCACGTGTAAAGCGGCAGCAGAAAGATTTTTATGGTGAATCGCTTTTGCTAATACGCTCAGTTCATAGTGAATGGCATGCATAAGTTTTTAATCTCCCTTATGGTTTTCTAATATAATGGTAAAAACCTAAGCAACCCAAAAGTCCTGCAAATGTAAATAAAATCAAACTTAAAACGGGAAGCTGGTGCAAAGAGGACTGAGCCAGTGGCTGAGCAATAATTGAGGCACTGATTAAAAGGGCTGCAATCACAATTCCCAATGTCAGTAAGCTAAATGAATTTTCCAATGACCGCAGAAGCTCGTTCATGTTCTGCAAGTTCCATTGAAAAGCGTGCCCTGGGCTATTCAGCTTTTTAAGCAGCATTGAAGACTGCCTTGGCAGTTGATTGATCAATGCTTTTGTTTCCCTTGTGACTTGCGATAAGTGATCGGCTAGTTTTATAGGCTGGAATTGTTCACGTACAATTTCACTGGAAAATTCGATGGCAGTGGATAGGAAGTCATACTCGGGTCGGATCTTTCTTCCCACACCCTCAATGGCCACTAAAGATTTAAAAAACATCATGAGCTCTGTGGGTACTATAAGTCCGTGCTTAGCGGCTACCGAAGCGGAGCTCATCAGAAGCCGACCCATGTTCACGTTTTTTAAAGTCAGTCCAAAGTAAGGGGCAATCAATTCTGTTAAGTCTTTTGCAAATAAATCCACATTCACACGGTCTGTGAATGGAGCCATATCAACGTATTCATAAGCCAAGCGTTCGTAATCTTCTTTACCAAGTGCGATCAGCATACTGGCCACGGCGGTCTGAGTTTTTTGATTCAATCGTCCAACAACACCAAAATCAATCAAACCAATTTTATTTTCTGAATAAATAAACAAATTTCCCGCATGTAAATCGCCATGAAACAGTCCATCAATGAAGACCATTTTTAAATAAACTTGCAAAGCTTTTTTAATAATCTTTTCAGTGTCCAAGCCCTCTTGCAGCAGGGCATTGGCATGGCTTAAAGGCTGACCTTTAAGAGCCTCCATCACAAGAATTTTTTCAGTGCTTAAATCCAAATAGACTTTTGGAATTATAATATCAGAATCTTTTTTGAAATTTTGTTGAAATCTTCTGATGTTGTTAGCTTCAACAATGAAATCTGTTTCCAGCTCTAAAGTTTTAAAAAATTCATCCACGATAGTAACCGGACTGAAAGGTCTAGTTTCGGGAACGTACTTTTCTAATAGCTCGGCCAAAAAATAAAGTACACTTAAGTCATCAGCAATAATTTTTATAATTCCTGGTCGCTGGATTTTGATGACCACATCTTCGCCTGAAGTCAGGCGTGCTCTGTGAACTTGTGCGATACTGGCTGAACCTAAAGGCTCAGGTAAAATTTCTTGAAATTGAGAACTGAAATTTTCACCGTACTGATCAAAAAGAATTTTTTGGATAATATCGTAAGGTAGTGGAGCCACTCGATCATGCAAATGAGAAAATTCTTCCACGTACTCGGGTGGAACAAGATCAGGACGAGTCGCTAGAACTTGGCCTAATTTAACAAAGGTGGGACCCAGTTGCTCAAAAGCCATGCGCATACGCTGAGGGGCTGAATACAAATCGGTGTCCGAGCCTGATAGACGCTCGACAAGAAATCGACCCAGCTTGATTCGCTGGGCAATATTATGAAACCCGTGTTTTGCAAAAACGCTGACGATGACTCGAAGTCTAGCGGCGTTTTGGAGGGTTTTTCGAAGAGGATTTCTTTTTTGATTGAGAGCCATTGGATCCCTTTTTCCCTTTTCCTTTCGAAGATTTTTTACCTGACATAAACTTTGATTTATTTTTCTTAAAGCTCTTTTTTTGCCCTTCACGCTCTCCTCGGGCGATCATTCGCTCGCGGTCTTCAGCCATTTGGGCTTTGCTTTTGGGCTGATTTTCTAGAACCAAATTTTTGTCTTTTTGCTCTTGAGCCAATTCAAAGTTAATTTGCCCCAGCTCTGCATTGGTTTCCGTCACTTTAATTTTTAATGTATCACCAATGGTGTAGCTAAGACCACTTCTGCGGGCCACAAGACGCAAATTGTCTTCATCATATTCCAAGGGCTCTTTAGCTAAATCACCAATTCGGATCAACCCATCCACATCGTACTGACGTAGTAAGACAAACACGCCAAACTTGGTAACTCCAGAAATCATTCCATCAAATTCTTCACCAATAAATTTTTCCATAAACCGGGCTTTTTTAATGGCTTTGATTTGCCTTTCAGACTTAGCCGATCTTTGTTCACAGGCACTGAGCATAGTTCCTGCAGATTCTAAATCTTCTAAGCTCATCAGTCGGTAGGAACTGTTTTTTACTACTAGATTTTTTAATAATCGGTGCACTATCAAATCTGGGTATCTGCGAATGGGAGAAGTAAAATGAGTGTAATTTTCAAAACCCAAACCAAAATGGCCTTTGTTGTGAGGCGAGTACTGAGCTTGCTTCATGGATCTTAGAGTTAATAAATTAATTAAATTTGATGAGGGTTTGCCGTGGAATTCCTCCAAAGCTTTGGTCAGCTTTTTTTGTAGCATGCCACCTTTAAGCTCTGTGCGACCACCGAAGTTCGTCATGTACTGCTGTAAAATCGCTAAAGCATCTTCAAACGGGGCTTCGTGAATTCTATAAATGGCAGGTATCTCTTTTTTCATGAAAAATTCTGCTACAGCCACGTTGGCTGAAAGCATAAGCTCTTCAATCAAGCGGTGAGAAAATAATCTTTCACTGCGAACCACATCCACTGGATTTCCTGTGGAATCAATTTCAAGTTCAGTTTCAGGAATTTCTAAATCCAAAGAACCTTCACGAAATCTTTTGGCCATTAGTATTTTTGCCAGATCTGCACAGCGTAGTATGGTTTCTTTCACAGGCTCTGGAAAAGTGCTTTGAATTCCATCAATCACCTCTTGGGCTTCTCCGTAAGTCACTCGAGCTTTGGATTCCATAACGGCTTCAAAGAATTGATGGGATTTTTTTTCACCATTAAAATCAAATTGAATTTCAGCGACCAAGCAAAGTCTTGGGATATGGGGATTTAAAGAACACAAGCCGTTGGATAAAACTTCTGGTAGCATGGGGATTACATAATTAGGAAAATAAACGGAAGTTCCACGATTATAAGCTTCTTTATCAATTTCTGAACCAACGCGTACATAATGGGACACATCTGCAATCGCAACTGTACACAGAAAACCAGTCTCATTTTTTTCAACTAAAACAGCATCATCAAAATCTTTAGCCGTTTTACCATCGATGGTGATTAAATTTTTCATCCTTAGATCACGGCGACGTTTAAGCTCAGTTTCTAATTCCGCATCACTTAGAACATGCTGAAATTGAGCGGCTTCACGAACCACACTTTCAGGCCACTCATGGGGCAGTTGCTGAGTCACGATCACACGCTTGATATCACTAATAGGATCGAGATGATTTTTGATCACTTCAACAACACGGCCCCAAAAGCCTTTTTCATCCGGGTAAGAAGTGATTTCCACTTCCACCATCTGACCGGGCTTTGCATCTTTGGCATCGGCCCACATAATTTTGAGGTCTTCACCCCAGCCGTTGGATTCATCCCGGACGACACCATTTTTTTCATTGAAGGCCGATAAAATCCCTAAAACTTTTTTTGTTGATCTGGCTGTTACGCGAAGCACTTCGCCGCGAAAGCGATCGGTACCACGCTCGGGCTCTACTTCCACCATAACTTTATCCAGGCTCATGACGCTTTTCATGCTGTGCTTAGGAATGTAGACGTCAGGATGATCTTTTTGATCGGGGATAAAAAAACCAAATCCGTCCGGATGTCGCTTGATTGTGCCCTGTAAATACTTTTTCTTATTCATTGATTAGATTCTGAGCTGGTTCCGCCCTTGCTGTCACGCGATTAACATGAAACAGCAAAAATTTAAAAGACAAAGATACTTTCATTTCACTACAAAAATTGTCCACCCAAAATGGTACGATTATAACCTCAGTCGGCACTGGATTGATTTTTTAACAACTCTGGATCTTGTGCAAAAGCGACGGGAAGATCCGGGGTTGACTTGGCACGCGGGGGTTTTGATGTCCAATCACATCCACCTGCTTTTTAGTACCGATTCCTACAACGAACACTCATTGGTTTTAGATCTTGAAGAGCAGTGGAAAAAACAGCTGGAAATCAAACGTTCACTTTTTCAAAGACCACTTCCCTGTGAACCCTTAGAACATTTCGAACATTTTAAAATGGCCTACAAATACATTTACCGAAATCCTGTGGAAGCTAGAATGTGTAATCGTGCCGAAGACTATGCATTCTCTAGTCTTGGATTAATTTTGAACCGAACCCAACCCAGCCTTCGCAATCCTTTTGTCGATCCCTTTGAAATTATCCATGACCCCTACCGCCGCCTTCGCTGGATCAATGCCCTCGAGGACGAGCGGCAAATGAGCTTCTTCGAGCTCTATTAAAAGTTGCCAGATCTGGCAAGATTGGGTGGAATTAAGATGGGTCTTCGTGAATATAAAATGCAGCTGATTGTGAATGGTGTGTTTTGCAGCCGAGTGTTGATTGATGCTCACCATGAGACAAAGCACGGGGACACGATTAACGATGATTTGATTTTGGATTTGGTTAGGCAGTTACAGAATAAGAAATCTTACAGGAGATAAAAATGGGATTTCCATCAAGAAAAGAGATCAATCGGGTTCTAAAGAAACTAGCAAATGTAGAGGGAGCCTTAACTTTTGATAAGAACTCAGGTCCGCTCGAGCATTTTCGCCATGAAATTCAGCAGAAAATAGTTGGATTTTTTCTTGAAAAAAACCTAACCCAAGTGCAGTTAGCTGAATTTCTTGGAATTGATGAGCCCAAAGTAAGCAAAATTCTTCGAAATCGCCTAGATGGATTTTCCACCGATCGATTGATGAAGCTTTACCAAAAGCTAGACCCAAATGTACGCTACAAAGTCAGTTAAAGACTGATACTTAACAAAAAATTCCTGCGACAAAGGTCCAGCATTTTCATTTCATCTCGATCAAAAACCATGACATAGCGCGTGCGTCACGAAAATCTAGACCAACCTCCTGTGAAAAATTAAGCACATCAATGTTGTTAAAAAAATTTAAAAACCACATCAACTTGCCCACATAAACCTCAAAATTAAACTAGTAGTAAAAACTCTAAATTCAAATTTAATAAAACCTTGCAAACCTGCGCCAGTTCTTGTTTTGAACAACATTTCTTTGATTCCGAAAAACAAAACAAGGATTTGATTATGCTTAAAAAGTAATCACAAAGAGTCGAAAAAAAACAACAGAGTAAAAAATCAGCAATGCTCAAAAATTTAAAAAAATGAAACATAAGAATCGTCCACACCGAACAATTCCGAACGTTTAGCTGTTCGAAATGACTTGAACTGGTACATCCGCATTATTACCATTGTCTGTGTAAGAGATAAAAAATAATTATGGCTCGAGCTCGGCATGGTGTCGGGGTAGGGCCGAAGATTACGGATATTTAATATCCATTAACGAAAGGGACTATACATGAAAAAGCATTTGTTGATCGCAGCTGTAGTTTTTGCAGCAGTATCTGCACAAGCTTCTAAGGCGCGTTTGAACGCTCTTGGAAACTCTGAGCATATCGTAGACATTCAAGAGGTATTCATACAAGAACCAGATCAAGCTTTAAACTATGAAGCAGCTACAGTTGAGTTCGGTGGTAATTCAGGTGCTACTACAGAAGCAGAAGCTGGTTTTATCCGCAAAATGGGAGATTCAGCTTGGTCACTTTACCTAGGAAAAAGTTCAACAACTTATCAAGAATTCGTTTCTGACATTACTACTGCTGTAAGCAACAACACAAATCTGAATGCTGATAGATCGGCACTTGCTACAGCATTGACAGCTGGCCATGCACAGTCAAATCCGCTTCAATTAACTTATGCATCAAAAGCTGGCGATATCAGCTGGGGTGCCGGTTTATTTTACCTAGGAAATGATTACAAAACTGCGCAAAACTTCACAGCTTACTCTGGTCAAGTTGAACAGAATATCGCGGGTCTTTTGCTCGGTGCTAACAACGGAGTATGGGATGCTCAATTAAGAGTTGGTTTGATGGGAGAGACTAAGACAACGGCAATTTCTACAACTAACACTGCTGCATCTCAATTAGGTATTTCTGCTGGTTCTACTTTGGAAGTAAACTCAACTGGTAGTTTAAAAGCTTCTGGTGGTTATTTAATGGACACTATGTATTTTTACGGTGGATACGATATGCGCACTGGCGAAGTTAAAACTACTGGTGGTGGTAAAATCGTTGATGCTACTAAGAACATCTTAAATGTTGGTGTTATCAATTCACACAAAAAAGATGGCGTTGATTTCTTTTACGGTGCTGAAGTTGTTATGACTACGACTGAAGATGACGAAGCAAACACAAAAGTTGAATCTACGAATGTTCCACTTATCATTGGTGTTGAAGCAGATGCGACTTCTTGGATGACTTTACGTGCGTCTGTGAAGCAACCATTGTCACTATTAAGCTCAACTAAGTCTAAAGGTTCAAGCTCTACATCTGTTGCTGATGGAACTGTTACTGCATTAGGTGCTGGCTTCAAATGGGGTAAAGCAACTATCGATACAGTAGTTTCTACTGGAACTGATGGAAACTTTGGTACTGACAGTGGTGGAGACATCTTCGGTCAAGCTTCTGTTACTTATAACTTCTAATTCGAAGTCTTAAATAACGAATCTACTAAAAACCCCCAATGCGAAAGCTTGGGGGTTTTTGTTTTTCAAATCCCCATCTAAATAAAAATTAATGTAATAGAGGCCTGGTCCTTGATCTTAAACCCTATTGATGCCCCCCCGTTTTCCTATATCCTAGGACCAGGCATCAAAAGGGAGATCACACCATGCTATTACTTTCGTTACTGACTGCTGCTTTAACTTCTCAAGCGCAAATTGCTGATAACTCATTTCTTGTCGAGGAGGCTTACAATCAAGAGCCTGGAGTCGTGCAGTTTATTAATGTTTATCAGAAGCCTGATGATGGTGATGATTGGAGTTATACATTTATTAACGAAATCCCCCTGGGAAGCGAAAAACATCAATTTTCGTATGAAATCCCTTATTCCAACATCGATGCTGCCAAAGATGAGCAGGGTGTGGGTGATATTAAGTTTAACTACCGACAAGAATTCTTTCGCAATGACACTTTGGTCACCACAGGCCGTATCAGTTTGCAAACGGGCACTGGTGATTACAAAAAGGGCTTTGGCAACTCAACAACTGGCTATGAGGCCTCATTGATCACATCGGTGAATATTACCGATAAGTGGGTGCAGCACTGGAACCTAGGTGCTGGAATTGCCCCTGATGCGAAAAACACGGCGGGTGCAAAAGCTGATAACAGCAAATATTTTTGGGCTGTCAGTAATGTTTATTTATTTTCGAATAATCTGAATTTCATGTTGGAGTTTGCTGGTAGTGAAGAGCAAGAAACGACCGGTGCGAAGCAAGCTGTTTGGGGATCAAGCACTGTGATCAGCCCTAGTATTCGTTACGCCTATGATGTGGGTGATTGGCAGTTTGTACCTGGACTTGCTTACCCTATGGGAGTCACAACAAATCCAGGTGATAATTCATTACTCGTTTATTTATCTATTGAAGGTCAGTTGTTCTAACTGTTTGTAGCAAGAAACAAGACCTGCACCAATTAGAAACTAGCTACGATAGCAGTTGTGAGTGCACGGTCTTCTTTTTTCAAACCAGGTGCTGGCTTGTTCTGGTACTTGGTATTTTGAGAGACCTTCAAAGATAGAACCTTCGTCATAGAAACACTGATCGAGGGTTCGTATTCAACAAAGTAAAAATCCCCGTCTTCTAAGTTGGATGTGTAATTCACTTTGAAACCTAATTTCACAGATTCGTTCAACTGCTCAGTTAATTCAAAGTTTGCTTTTCCGTTGGTTGTGTACTTTTCCTGACCTGTTTCATCTTTAATATTTCGAGCCGCACCGTAGGCCGCGCCGAAGAAGTAAGTTCTAACGTCGTTTTTTACGATGTAATATTTTAATCCCAAATCTGTACTGTCACGTTGAACGTAGCCACCGAATTTATCACTTTTAGCACCATGAGAGGCTGTACCAGCTAGCATTTCGGTAATGGTTCTTTCGTAAGCAGCCAAGGCTTCCCAATTTCTAGCAGATTCAAGTCCGCCTGCTTCTGTTTGAATGTATTTGCCTGAAGCTGTGAAGATATTTTTATCCCAAGTGTAGGATGTTTTTTGTTTCGCCGAGTAGCTTTCTGATTCTGAGTTACCAGAAATTTGAATCACAGAAGCTTCAGATTCGTTTTTCCAAGCGTTCAAGTTTTCAGTTTGTGCAAATGCTTGTGACCAAGCAAAAAGGGTCAGTGCAGTTGTAAGAATGAATTTCAAAAAGTCCTCCTGTTTAATAAGAAGGGACAATAAATGTAGTTGTGAATTTATACAATTGCTGAATAATAGTCTGAAATGATTAACGCGTTCCAGGATCTTATTGATCGGCAAAATTTATTCAAAGCTCGGTTGCTTTTGATTGCTGGTGCACTATCTAGTTTTACTTTTTATTTTTTTATGAAAGAGGTCTCTCCGGGTCATCACGATTGGTTGACAGGACGATTTCTAATAGTAGTTGTATCTGTTATTGGTTTAATTGTTTCCTTTATTCCACAGATCAATTTTAATTGGACTCGTTGGTTTTTAAATCTTGTCATTGTTTTGTTCTTTGCACTTTATCTGATGCTACTTATTTTAAATGATTGGTCTTTGTTTCATCGCTGGTCTTATTTCGTACTTATTGCCATTTTAGGTGTAACGACTCTTTCATGGCCTGACACTGTTGCATTGTTTTTAATCAGTTTTTTTGCACCTCTTATTACTAGTTTTTACAGCCCTCTTTCAGGAATCGAATTACTGCACTTTCATGCCGTTAATTTTGTCACTTTGTTTGTTTTAGGTGTGGCGGTTAGAACTCATTTTCAATACCGAGATCAAGTGATTCAGCTGACAAAGGGGCTTGTGCAAAATTCAAAAATGTCGGCCCTAGGAGAGATGTCAGCTGGTGTGGCCCATGAAATCAACAATCCTTTGATGATTCTGATTTCCAACTTAAACATGATTGAAAAGTCTGTGCACGAAAATAACGATTCAGAAAAAGATCCCAGCCGGATGGATCATTATCTAATAAGATCCATGTCGGCTGCGAAAAGAATTTCTTTGATTGTCAGTGGTCTTCTTAATTTTTCAAGATCTGAAAATAAAGAAGCGAAAACACCACAGGATATTGTTAACATTTTGGCTGAATCCTTGGATCACTTCCATGAAAAGTTAAAATCGCAAGGCATTCGTTTGATTTATGAAGCCCCTGTTTATGAACTTTTGTGCAGTTGTCGGCGTTATGAAATAATGCAAATTTTTGTTAACCTCATTAACAACGCGGCGGATGCCTGTTTGGAATCAGGTCCAACAGGTGAAATTGAGCTGTCTTTGTTCAAAGACCCCGATGAAAATATGATCTATTTTACTATCATTGATTCAGGCCCTGGAATTTCTCCAGAAATTGAAGCTAAAATTATGCAACCTTTTTTCACCACAAAAAAAATTGGTAAAGGAACAGGCCTTGGATTAAGTATTTCCTTAGGTCTTGCAAGATCCCACGACGGGGATCTTTATTTAAATCGCAATTATGAAAAAACCTGCTTCACTTTGAAGCTTCCCCATTATTCTTAAATTTTATTCGTAATCGGGAGCAATAAAATCCACAGTGTTTGGATACTGATAGGATTTGTATTTTGATAAATCAGGTTGGCCTGCAGACAAGTAAGCCTGATCCCACAAATGAGCCAGAAGCACAGCTGACCTGGCCATCTGATCAACCATCATTTTTTGCATTTTCTTTGCCGCTTCAGCGGGAGCTTTTCTTTCTGCTGCGGTTTTTAAACTCATCCCTTTTTCAGTTTTCATTTCGGATTTTTTAATAACAGGATCCAATTTTTCAATCAGTTTGATTTCATCAAAGGCCGTTTGACTAAAAGATCGCATTTTTTCTAAAGTGGAAAATTTTTTATTTATAAATTCTGCTTTCTTATACTTTTTGCTGGCCTCTAAAATTTGCTTTTGTAAATCTCCACTTAATTCTGCGACCACCAGATCTTCATAATAAGAATGAATGCCGCCGTGACCACTTTTCCAACCATCATAATCCGTGGTGTTGTGATAGGGCATGGAGGCATCACCCACAAAGTGACCCATGATTCCGATTAAAACCATAAACTGGTAAGTGGATTGGTTGAAGCCAAGTTTTATATCTTGTTCTTCTGATTTGTTCTGAGGGGGAGTGGCAGAAGTAAAACTCATTTTAAGTTTTGCTACTTCATTCATAAATTGATCCACTCGCCACCAGGAACTTCCCATTTCGCGAGTGAGATTGAATATTTTTTTGCTGGGATCAAATTGATTTTGTTTTCCGTTAAAATCGGCATTTAATTTTTTTAAATCCAGAGGCATGGTTTTAGGAATCAGGCCTATGACTTCGGGATCAATGTAATGAGTCGGGTCCCCAGAGGCTCGAAGCTTGGAATCAATGGATCTCCATTGAGTGTCTGGGATATTACATAGGTGCCCCATGATGTGGGGACGGCTTTTTAAAAAGCTCTTGAGCCCTGGTTCCTGGACCAAAAAGCTTGCTGTTTCGCAAATTGAGTCATGACCGCGACCTCCCCAAGCTAGAACAATTGAGCCTAAGAAACCTATTAAGACATTGATAAGTATGATGTTTTTCATTTCCCAAGGTAACCATGGCGGGGAGTAAATGTAAATTGCTAATTAACACGATGTTTAATCGCAATTATTATGATGAAAAGCACAGAAATTATGTTTATAGTTTAGTAAACATTAAACAATGATTTACGACAGTCTTAAAGGAGTATCAAAATGGACAACGCAACTCTTCTCAACGGCGGAATCAATAACTTCGGACTTGGACAAAATGTTACTCAACAAGGTGAACTTCCTTACGAAATTATTCACTTCAAAGATGGTGATGTTATTTTTAAAGAAGGCGAAGAGCCTCGCGGTCTTTATTATATGCAATCGGGCTGTGTAAAAATCATGATGAGTCGTAAACAATCTCGTGGACGGACCACATCATCAGAGTATGTAACGAAACTTGTGGGTGCCGGCGAGTACTTCGGCTACAAAGCCCTTGTACGCGGTGGAATCACTAAAGGTTCAGCAAAAGCAGTGAAATCAACAACGGTATGGCTGTATTCGAAAGATCGTCTGTTGATGGCTCTTCGTGCAGCAAATCCCATTGTAAAAATGGTACTCCAGCAAGCTGTCGGTGATATCACTAGCTTTGAAAACACAAGCCAGCTTCATTATCTTGCAAGCGTCGAAGAGCGTATCGCTTACCAGCTTGTATTAATGTCTGAAAAATTTGGTTTACCAACTGAAAATGGAATTTCTTTGAATTTGAAGCTCACTCGAAACGAGTTGGCGCAAATGGCAAGTACGATCAATGAATCTCTTTCTAGACATCTCACAGAGTTTAAGAATGAGGGTTTGATCGAGCTCAACGGCAAAGAAATCATCATCAAAAATAAAGCAGGATTGATGGCCAAATCAGGAAACTTTTCCCAAGGGCTTTCGTAAACCGGCAAGCCCTTGCCAGTGATTGTGCTTTGAAGTACCAGAAAGCCTATGAACTTAAACGTCATAGGCTTTGTCGAATCCTGCTACATCGATAAATTTGCAACTCCCAGGCAACCCGGTCTGGTCCCAAGCTCTCAAGCTTTCATTCGTTTAAAACCCGAGTTCCAACCTCAAGATTCTTTGCAAGGACTTGAAGAGTTTTCCCACCTCTGGGTGATCTTTTTGTTTCATAAAAACTCAGTTGGTTCCAGGTTCCACGCAAAAGTTCATCCGCCAAGGTTAGGGCAGGAAAAAGTGGGCGTGTTTTCTACTCGCAGTCCCCATCGGGCGAATCCCCTGGGACTTTCCTTAGTTAAAATTGACTCCATCACCAATGAAGGCGTTTGGGTTTCGGGAATTGATTTAATTGAGGGCACACCTGTTGTGGATTTAAAGCCCTACCTTCAATACGCAGAAAGCATACCTGAGGCAAAAAGTGGGTGGGCACAAAGTCCGCCAACAAAAGTCTTTGCAGTGCAAATTACCTGTCATGAAAAACTGGCGAAGTGGAAGTTGCAAAGACCTAATATCGAAGCCCTTATCCGTGAAACACTGTGTTTTGATCCACGTCCCGAGGTTTACAAGGGTTTTGAGGGTGAAGAGTCCCCCTACAGGCAAAATCATGCAATGCGTCTTTTTGAAGGCGATCTGCAGTTTCGCTATCCCAGCCCGCAAATTGTAGAAATTTTTGATATTCATTTCAAGAATGATGAGTTTCAAGAATGATGATGGACTCTTTTGGCCGAATGTAAGTACAACCTAACTTATCTATTTTCGGAGGGGAAACATGGAATTAGCTACAGAACGATCAACACAAATACCACGTCAGGTTCCAACATTAAGCCTGTCTCATTATACAGCTGGTACCATTGAACAAAAACAAAACTTTATCGATCAACTTTGGATCGGCCTTAAAGATTACGGTTTCATCATTTTAAAAGATCATGGTGTGTCCATCGATCTACAAGCTCGGGCCTACGATTTGTTACAAAAGTTTTATGCACTACCTGAGTCCGTTAAAAAATCCTACATCTCTTCAGCTGGTGGTGGCCAACGTGGTTACACACCATTTGGTCAAGAGCACGCGAAGGATTCACCCGTTATGGATTTAAAAGAATTCTGGCACGTGGGTCGTGAGGTTTCTGATGATCATTCCATGTCTGCTCATTATCCAAAAAATATTTGGCCTTCTGAATATCCTGAATTCAAAACTGTGTTCAGTGAACTTTTCGAAAGTCTCGACCGTGCAGGACAAAATATGCTTGAAGCCTTAACAGGCCCATTAGGTCTTGAGAAAGATTATTTTAAAACACGGGTTCAAGAAGGAAATTCCATTCTTAGACTTCTTCATTATCCACCGATCGCTGAAGGTGTAGATCCTCGCTGCCTTCGAGCTGCCCCCCATGAAGACATCAACTTTATAACACTATTACCAGCGGCCAGTGCAGCGGGTCTTCAACTGAAGGACCGGGATGGAACTTGGTTGGATGTCAACGGCGAACCTGGAACATTGATCGTAGATGTTGGTGATATGCTGGCCCGATTAACAAACGGTGTACTACCTTCAACAACTCATCAGGTGGTGAACACTTCTGAAGGCAAAAGTAAATCTCGATATAGCATGCCTTTTTTCATGCATCCCCAATCTGACGTGGATTTGGATTGTTTACCGTCTTGTGTAGGATCTGGAAAAAAATACCCAGCCATCAAAGCTGGAGATTTTTTAATGCAAAGATTGCGAGAGATAGGTCTTATCAAGTAGAACAAAGAGAGTGAAAAAATCCTCTCTTGTTATTTTTAGTCTTGTTTTGGTTGTGGGCTTAATTCTTTATTGGTTAAGCCCCGTCTCAAGCGAGCAAGAAACAAATGACCTCACTGAAGTAAGTGTGGAAGACGAGTTTCCCTTACCATCAGAAAAACCCAATTCTTTTCCTATCATCGATGAGTCTCCTGAGTTACCAGTGGCCCAGCAGGAACCCCATTTACCTTCTTTAGAAATTCAAAAAAAGTTTGCTGAAAATTTAAAATCTTTAGGCGAGTGTTTGGAAACTCAAAATAGTGTGCCCGGCCAAGAGCTAGAGCCCACATTACAAACAGTCATTGATTCCATCCGTGGGGAATGGGGGGAATCTGTAATTACCACAGAAGATTGGATGCAAATCGAACTTCTGCACACGGATGGTGACAAAAGAAGAATTCGTGTCGAGATGGATTTTGATAATGAAATCCAAGTCCAACGAAAATTAAAATATACCTCCATCGATGAGTCGGGAATCACAAAGCCCATTAGCATTCCTGATGAACAAGCCACCGAACCATCAGAAGCATTAATTGCGTCCTTGGAAGCGGGACAGCAAGTTTTAACACGAGAAAAATTTGAACGTGTTTACTTTCAAAATGGTGAAGAAATTGTAGCTCATCAAGTTAACAATTATTTACTCAGTCTAGAAGTGAATCGGGGTAGCAAAAGTTTTAAATGCACCCAGATGAATGTCGAGTCCATCAGCTGTCAGTGTATTCAATAATATCTATTTTTGACTGACTTGACATCGTGATTTCACGACTCATATTAAAATTAACAACAACTTAGAAAGGAGACTTTTATGAAAAACTTTTTGTTTTTTAGAATTGGCCATCCTCTATTGTTTGGTCAATCTGATCACCCTCCAAGCTTATAAATTTATTAGCTGAAATTATTTATCGTCCTATCAACAAAATCGAACAAGGAGGCACTCGTGGTCAAAGAAGACGTACGTATCCAGTATCGTGGGGTTCATCCAAATGAAGAAACGAAGGATTACTTAAAAGTGATTGTTTCTGAAATTTATGAAGAAGCTCCCTATGGATCCACTGTGAAAGCTCAATTTGCTAATGAGAAAAATAAAGTCAAAGCCAGTTTGCATGTGCATTCCAAGGGGATACGGTTTTTTATTTCTTCATCTGCTACGAACATGAAAGAACTGGGTCACAATTTATTGATACAAGCACGAAGAAGAATTGAAAAATGGAAAAATAATCGTTTCAAGCGAGGCTTGACAAGGTTAGAAATCGATTCACATTTAGATCACAAACAGGAGGTTGTTTAAAATGAGAAACTTAGTATTTTACAGTCAAAGAAATCCATTTCAAATAATTCGTGATATGGATGATGTTTTCGAATCAGTAAGACCTAATCTGCAGGAGTATGAACAGCATTTTATGTTATCAGTTGATATTCCAGGGATTAAAAAATCGGATTTAAAAGTGGAAACACTTAGTAATCAGATTCACATCACAGGAGAAACCAAAACTGAGCGGCATTCGCGGTACTATAACAGATCCTTCGCTCTTCCCGAAACTGTTGACCTGACAAGAATTGAAGCTCATTTTGAAGATGGAGTACTGGAAGTACTGCTGCCCAAGCATGAGTCTGAAAAGCCACGTGCGATTGAAATACAATCGGGAAAAACTGGTTTTTTTGATAGGCTTCTGGGCAATCAAAAAACAAGTGATGGAATTAAAATCAATTAATTTTAATAAACGATTGCAGCAGCTGTATGACAGGTCTTACGGCTGCTGCAGCAAACGAAAAACGGCTCATGAAAATTGGTTTCAGAACCAAAGGTGTTAAAGAATTAATGAGATGGGTCGTTTTCGTTTGTTGATTAGAAGTATCATGAATCCAAAAATAGATAATAAAACCCATATAATACCAGATAAGTGTGGGAACAAATGGGGCCAATTCTTGGTGGCTACAAAAATTACTTCCTTCAATCAACTTATTCAAAATTTTTAAAGTACGTCTTTTTATAATAGAATCCGAGTTGTTGATGGTTGAAGCCGAGCTTCTAGGATCAATGGCAAGAGAAGTAAAATGAATGGCGTGTTCACGGTGTTGACCCAGTATTTCAATTCGATGATGAATCATAGCTTTTAATCTTGTTTCAAAGCACGAGGTTTTAGCGATGATATCATCGCAGTGGGTTTCTAAATCATCTAAACCCTTTAAGTAAAATTCGAGCAAAAAATCAGAAGTTTCTGAGCTTTGCTTTTCCGTTTGAATTTGAGTCATTTTTACAGTGTAGCAAACTTATTACCGACTGACGATATGTGCTTTATCAGTTCGAAGAAAAGTGATAAAGGCTCTGGCTATGAAAAAACTAAGTTTATTAATTTTATCGTCTCTAATGGTGGCTTGTGGCGGTTCTGATTCAAACAAACCCAGTAACTTTACAGATGATCCAGGCCAAAATATCATCGGAGGATCTGAAGTCCGTAGCGGTGATTCTCGTTTTAAGTCAGTCGTAGGAATCATCATGGTGGACGATAGGACTGGTCAGGCTCTTGGAGTTTGTACTGGGACTTTGATTCGTAAAAATGTTGTTTTAACGGCGGCTCATTGTGTTCTAGCCTCAAAAGGAAAAGTAAATTTTATACTTTATTTTGGTACTGATCTATTGAACTTGAATCAGAACAATGCCTACCGAGTAGGTGTGTCTGCTATCACTCACGAGAAATATAGCGCTGAATTGGATAAGGATGCTTATGATATCGCCTTGATTAAGTTTGACGGTGATTTGCCACCTGGATTTGCACCGGTGGAAATTCTAAAGGATCCGCGTATTCTACAAAATGGGACTCCCTTATTGGTGGCTGGTTTTGGACGAAATGACCGCTACGGCAATGATCCCAATAATGGAACTGGTACATTAAGGCAGGTGGAATTAAGTGTATCGGATGCCAAGTATTCCGATACAGAGTTTCGCAGCACCAGCATTGGTAAAGGCATTTGCCAGGGTGATTCAGGTGGGCCTGCTTATGTTAGTATTAATAATCAACTTTATGTAGCAGGGGTTAGTAACCGTGTTTTTGGTATTGGTCGAATTAACTGTATTTTAGCATCAGTCTTTTTAAAAGTGGATCAATTTCACTTTTGGATCGAGCAAAATATCAACCGGTTATAAAATATTAACCGGTTGATAATCATCACTGAAAGCGAACAAGCGCTTCTTGCAACTGAGTCAATTGAACTTTCGACTTTTCCAATAATTCTCTGTCTAAAGCCACGACATCTTCGTCTGCATTTTTAACAAACTTTTCATTTGTTAATCTGGAATTCAGACCAAAGATATCTTTATTCAGCTTTTCAATGGTTTTTTGTATGCGTTTAATTTCTTCATTGAAATCCACTAAGCCTTCTAATGGAATGACAACCTTGACCTGAAGGTCTTTAAACTGAACAGGTGTCACAGCACACTTGGCAAAGTGACCCTCTGTTTCAATGGAAACATCACTCAGTCTAGCTAATGAAATCAGAGTGGACTTGTTTTCACTTAGAATCTTCTGAGACTTATCATCTTGAATAATCAGTTTCACTGGTAACTGAATAGCAGGGGAAATTCGATTTTCTCCACGGATATTTCTGATGGCTGTGATGACTTCCTTAACTATTTCCACTTCCTTTGCTGCTTCTTCAGATCCGCACTCGAGAAGTTCATAATCTTTTGCCACAGTCGGGTACTGATCGATGATGCAAGCTTCATTTCTGATGGGAAGCTTTTGATAAATCTCTTCTGAAATGAATGGTGAAAAAGGGTGCATCAATCTTACGATTCTATTTAAAACCTGAGCCAGCACCAATTGTGTGGCTTCACGCTCAGGTGACGGTGGCCCTTGGAACAAAGGCTTCGTGAATTCAATATACCAGTCACAAAATTGATACCATACGAAGTGATAAATGGCTTGAGCCGCGTCACTGAAGCGTTCAGCCTCTAGGGATTCTTCCACTTTCTTTTCCACATCTTTTAAGGCCGATAAAATCCACTTATCATAAACAGACAGATCCGATTTTTTTGGAAGTGCCTGAGTTCCATTGGCAGGAACCTTGAAATCATGAAGATGAGATAAAGAAAATCGAGTGGCATTCCAAACCTTGTTCATAAAGTTTCGGTAGCCTTCCAGTCTTTGCTCAGAAAATTTAAAATCTTTTCCGTTATTTAAATGGGCTAAAAATGAAAAGCGAAGAGCATCAGCTCCGTATTTGTCGATCATTTCCACGGGATCCACAGAGTTGCCAAGGGATTTGCTCATCTTGCGACCTTGAGAATCCCGAACCAGGCCGTGGATATAAACAGTTCTAAAAGGAATATCGCCTTTGAATTCAAGGCCCATTAAAATCATCCGTGCGACCCAGAAGAAAATAATATCATGGCCTGTAACTAAGTAAGATGTAGGATAAAATGTTTTTTGAGTTTCTGTGTCCTTAGGCCAACCCATTGTGGAAAAGGGCCATAAAGCAGAACTGAACCATGTATCTAAAACATCTTCATCTTGTTTCAAATCAGTGGATCCACACTGACTGCAGTTCTGGGGAACTCCCGATTCTGTAACAGTAATATGAGCACACTTTTGACAGTGCCAAGCAGGAATTTGATGTCCCCACCAAAGCTGCCTGGAAATACACCAGTCTTCAATAATATTCATCCAGTGCAAATAAACTTTTGTCCATGATTCAGGTTCGAATCGTAAAGTTCCTGATTCTACAACTCGTCTTGCAGGGATGGCGAGTTTGTCCATTTTCATAAACCATTGTTCGCTTAAGAAGGGCTCGACGACAGCACCTGTTCTAGAGCAATGTCCCACAGACTGCATGTGAGGTTCTTCTTTAACTAACAGGTTTAAATTTTTTAAGTCTTCAATGACTCTTTTTCTGGCCTCTTGAACTTTGAGCCCTTTGTAAGGACCTGCATTTTCATTCAAGGTTCCATTTTTTTCTAAGATATTGATGAACTCGAGATGATGAGTTTTACCAATTTTATAATCGTTAAAATCATGAGCAGGAGTTATTTTAACAACTCCTGAGCCGAATTGAATATCCACATAGGTGTCTGCAATAATTTTTATTTTTTTGTTTAATAAAGGTAAAATTACATTTTGCCCGATAAGATGTTTGTAGCGTTCATCCTCAGGATTCACACACACGGCCGTGTCACCCAGTAAAGTTTCAGGTCGGGTCGTAGCAACTGTTAAATTTCCAGAGCCATTTTCTAAAGGGTAATCAATATGAAATAAAGTCCCTTTGATTTGTTGATGCTCGACCTCGAGATCAGAAATGGCTGATTCCAGTGGTGTGGACCAATTCACAAGTCTTTGTCCGCGGTAGATCCAACCTTTTTTATGAAGATTAGCAAAAACTTTTCGAACCGCTTGAGAGACACCTTCGTCTAAAGTGAAAGTGGATCTTTCCCAATCACAGGAATCTCCTAACTTTTTCATTTGCGAATAAATACGGTCACCGTACTGATGCTTCCAGTCCCAAACTTTTTCTACAAAAGCATTTCGTCCTAATTGGTGACGAGTCACTCCCTCATTTTTTTTCAATTCTTTTTCCACCACTGACTGGGTGGCGATGCCTGCGTGATCGGTACCTGGCAACCACATCGCATTGAATCCACTCATGCGCTTCCAACGAATCAGTAGATCTTGAATGGTGTGATCAAGTGCATGCCCGAGGTGTAAAAATCCAGTGACGTTAGGTGGCGGTAAAATAATGCTGAATGGAGGCTTAGTTGATAAATCGTGGGCTTTAAAGTAGCCGGAAGATTCCCACCAAGCGTAGGTTCGAGTTTCAACTTCTTGCGGATTGTAGCGGTCTGATAAAGTATTGCTCATGGAAATTAAGTTAGCACGACAGCTGCGGGAACTCTCGGATCAACGCATTGCATTTGCAGCTAGTGAGCCCATTCCACCAGCCATAAAAAATACATTCAAGTATCCATTGGATTCCAACAAAGCCACTAAGCTTTTTGACCTTTGACCGTCCTCACAAATGATAAGAATAGCTTCATGCAGGGGGTGATTTCTTTCTTTTAACTGATTCAAAACTTCTGATTCTTGAGTGCGGATTTCAATGGATTCCACATGTTTTTGATAAAAACTTTGTGCAAATAAAGTCGGTAAACTAGAGGTCAAATTAATCAACACGAAGGGAATCCGGTTTTTGATTAAGTTTTCGAATTGAAATTCACCAATCTCATTTAAATTTAAAGACATTTAT
>LNEB01000010.1 GCA_001464795.1 Bdellovibrionales bacterium Ga0074139 | reverse complement strand
GCTATGTCTTTTACAAAAACCGGTTGACCTAAGTGAAGCCCAACAACCGAATTTAAAATGTCTTCTTCTGATTTTATTGTCCCAATATTGCGAATTAAAAATTCTTTTTTGTCTAAATCAATATAACCGCCTGTGGTGTTAAGACTAATTTTTGACAATGCTTTTTCGATGTCTTCTAACGGCAATTGAAATTTTTGAATTTTTTCGGCGGAGAGTAGAATTTGATACTGTTTTACTCCACCGCCAATCGCGATGACTTGTGAAACTCCAGGAACAGAGAGAAGTCGCGGCCGAATTGTCCAATCTGCGAAAGTGCGCAGATCAAGCGGATTCACTTCAGATTTTGGTGATGACAATCCAATGAGCTGAATTTCACCCATGATAGACGAAATAGGCCCCATGACCGGAGTTACACCAGCAGGAAGTTTTTCACTCGCCAATTGAAGCTTCTCCGACACAAGCTGTCTGTTTCGATAGATATCTGTGTCCCATGCAAACTCAACGTAGATAACTGAAAGCCCTATACCTGTTGATGAGCGAACTCTTTCGACACCTGGAAGACCATTGAGCACTGTCTCTAAAGGAAGTGTAACAAGAGTCTCGACCTCCTCTGGAGCCATTCCAGGAGCTTCTGTCATAATGTTCACAGTTGGTCGATTGAGATCTGGAAATACGTCGATAGGCATCTTACTGACTGTGAAAAGCCCGTATGCGGTGATCAATATAGCTACCGAAAGCACAAGAACCCTATGAGTCAGAGAAAATCTAATTATACGATCAAGCATAATGTTCGCCTTCCGTCAAAAATGACTAGTGATGACTACCGTGACCGTCATCAACCTTTTGTAGTTTTAGCGGAAGATCATAAAATACCGTCATTCCTTCTTGGCCTTCTCTTTTTGCCTCGACTAATAGTTCTCCCTTTTTATTAAGGTCGACATTTTTAGGTAGTGTGCAAACGTAGTAGTTGGACTCGATCGAACATTTCGTTTTTAGTGCTTTGTCTTTGGTGTGATTAACACTCAATGAAGAATCCTTTATCGATGGATTTTTCCACTGCATGTCTAATAAAAAAACTTTTAATGTATTTGGACTCGTAAGAATGACTTCCGTGTGAAAAGCACTTGGCATGCGAATAAATCCACCGTTGGGTCCTGGCTTATCTTCACCGTGACCAAAAGCGATCTGTGCTACAAAGTGTGATCCCAAAATTGCTCCTAAAACTAATAATTTCATTTTCATTTCCTTTTCATTTTTTATCTCTATTAAACTTAAACTAAAATACTGTGCGGATGTCCTTCCACACAGTATTACGACTTAGCCAACCATTTTGTGACAAAACAGAATCAAAAAACCTTTATTGAAACAGGTATCACTTTGAGATTTCCGTCATCAATAAACTGAATCCACAATCTATATAAACCAGCCGATGGGAAAGTGGCGTGAAGCATACCTTTGCTCTGGCCCGTGCTTACAGGATGAACATGAATCAGCGAGTCACCATCGTCAGGAGTTGCGATTACATGCGCAAACGCCCCCATATATGGACTTAATTGAGGATTCGATCCATCGGTTCTGGTCATAATTAAATCAAGCATCGCCATTTTTCCAGCGGTCACTTTGTTTGAGCTTAAGTTTATTTTTGAAACTCCAGACTGACCACTTCGCATATCTGACAAAGCGGGCGGCGTCGGCCAGGCTATAACTCCACCACTCACACTAAGCTTTGACGAAGTCGAAAACTCTGTACCGTCAGCAGCCAGCTCTCCCTGAGCCCAAACCCAGTATTCGCCATTCACTAAAAACTGTGCTGAAACGCTCCACGAATTCCCATTGAACTCAGGATGAATATGTTGGAACTCATTCAAAGAAGAGTCATAGATAACAAGATGAAGTTTTTTTTCATGAGCTATTGATAAATCAGAGTCGCTAACAAGCTTGTTTGTTTCTGTATCAATAAGTTTAAACTTATAGGTACTCATTCCAGCAGAAAATGAAGTCAATTCTGGCTCGAGGACAATTCTAGTTTCTGCCTCCCCGTGACCAAACGCAGACTGACTCCAAACGCCGAAAACTAAAGCCCCCAATGAAACCATTGCCTTTATCATATCTCCTCCATGAAAATTCATTTGACACTAAGCTATACCCCCAGTAGGGTATATGTCAATCACCGCTTTTGACTTAAGTTTTCAACGAGGAAGGCTGACAAGACATGCTAGAAAAACAAAAAACTCATGGAAGAAACAAAAAACACTCGGGTGCAACCCGCCATGAACATGAATCACACGACCATCCTGATCACTCAATTCACATTAAAAGACTAAATAGAGTTAAAGGACAGCTCGAAGGAATTGAGCGGATGATTCTTGATAAGCGATATTGCACAGACATCATTGCCCAGCTTAAAGCCGCGTCTGCCGCACTGAAAGCTGTTGAAGCTGAGGTACTTAAATCTCATCTAAGAGGTTGTGTTAAATCTGCCTTCAGCGGAGATGATGCCTTTAAGTCTGAAGAAAAAATTCAAGAAATAATGAAATTAGTTTATTGAAATGATTTAATTAAAAATCTTCAAGTTTTCAATCCCCACTGCCTACGAAAGTAGTAGCTGCCTTCAACAACAACTACAGAGCCAATGAACGCTCCTAAAATCCAAAGACCTACAAAGGTTGCTACTAATTCTGCACCAAAAAAATAGAATGCAGCTATCGAAATCAATCCTAGAACCCCAGATTGCAGCCACTGATATTTCCTAACTGTTTCAAGCTCTTCTAAATTCATAACCACATTTGCTAACAGATAAGTAGTGGTCATAAAAAAGATTCCACAGGCAATCATACAGAAATTATGACCACCAACCTGCATAAACCAATCCATCAAAGAACGATTGGTCCCAAATGGGTTCAAACCAAATTGACTACAAATCGCCAAAGATAAAAAACCGACAACACTATGAATTGCCAGAATCTTTCCAAAAACCTTCCAAGGGTTTGGAAATAATCTGTTCTTAATTTTATTAAATATTTCGTTTGGAATACCTGAGCTGTCCAACTGAACAAACTCGGTGTATTCTTTCAGCCAACTATCTTTATCTGACTTCATAATACTATTCCCTTTCTTTTACGCTCAACAAGTCACGCAGCTTTTTTAGGCCGCGGCTTACAAGTTGGCGTGCATTTTCAGGAGATGTCGAAAGTTTAAGTGCTATTTGATCAAACGTTGCATCATCGATAACTCGCAAACTTACGGCAGCTCTTTGCGGATCAGGGAGTTGATTTAAGACCTTCAAGTCAACTCCAGGAGATTCGATATTGTATCCGGATTCATTTTTTGCATTTAAGTTAATTCGATTTTCGACAACTTCAGAATCCGTTGCGTACTCTAAATTCTTCTTTTTTATGCAATCTAACCATACAGACCTAGTTATAGAAAACAACCACGGCGAAAAGGGCAAAGTCCTGTCATATTGATGTTTTGAACGATGTAGTTTCAAAAAAACATCTTGTAGAAGATCTTGTGCGTCTTTATCTTTTGAAATTCTTCGTCGAAGATATCCAAGTACAGCACCAGAATTCCGTTGAAACAAAATGTCAAAAGCAACTGAATCACCCAATTTGTAAAGCTCCATCAAATCTTCATCAGACTTATCTGTTAATCTGTTCGCAGCCATAAGCTCCTAGTATCTAATACGACATTTGATCTTATATTGTGACATTGAGAATTAGCTAAGTCAAAAAGAGTCGTGATTTCCAAGCGTTAGCCTGCTTTGTCACAAGTCTCATTTGAGAGTCGTATAACTCATAAGAAGGAGCGGCTGTCTCAGCAACCAAAAGATGGCCACACAAAACAAATGAACAAAATTTTAATGGCCCTATCTTTATCTGTAGTGCTTCCACTCAGTAGTTTTGCTCGCGATCACCGAGAAATTTCTGCCAGGGAACCTGCCAATCAAGTAGCGAAGTCCTGCTGCACAGAAACAGAAAATTGTTGCAAAAAAGACTGTTGTGCAAGCAAAGAAAAATCATGTGGCAAAGACGGATCGACGTGTTGTGAAGGTGGCAATTGCTGTGGTAGCAACTCATGCGATTCAAACAAAAAGTCTTAAAAACCATTACAAAAGAATTTGCTCGTTAAGTGTAAATATCTATTTGGCATTTAATAAATACTGAAGGTGCGTAGGCTTGATACCTAAACGGCGTGCAGCTTCAGCTTTTGTTCCAACTTGTTGAATAGTTTTTTGAATGAATTCAATTTTGTCTTTCTGCTGAAGATCTTCAAACTCTGAAAGCTTAGTCTCCGAAGGAACAACCTCGCGGGACTGATACAAAGACAAATCGATATCTTCAGGCGTAACAACATCATCACACTCAACTAGGTGTTTCTCGATAACATTGTCCAACTCACGGACGTTTCCAGGCCAGGTGTACTTTCTTAAAATCTCCAAAGTCCTGCGCTGAAAGTATTTACTCTTGCCATATTTTTTATTGAAGACCTCGGTAAAGTGCTCAACCAGTGGCTCGATATCATCAAGCCTTTCACGAAGCGCTGGTATCGAAACTTCAACGGCATTTAATCTGAACATTAAATCAGTTCGGAAGCTTCCACTTGCAACCAGCGTTTGCAGATTCTTGTGCGTAGCCGAAAGAACTCTGACTTCTATTTTTTTTGAGATCGTTGAACCTACTGGCTCGACAACTCGCTCTTGCAGTACACGTAGCAGTTTTGACTGAAGTTCGATTGGCATATCACCAATTTCATCAAGAAATATAGTACCGCCATTTGCGGCTGAAAACTTTCCCTCTCGGTCATTTATCGCACCAGTGAACGATCCTTTTTTGTGTCCAAACAATTCGGATTCTAAGAGTTCTTTGGGAATAGCTGCACAATTAATTGCAATAAAGGGCTTCATTCGCCGAGGTGACAACTCATGAAGTGCTCGAGCAATTCGCTCCTTGCCAGTTCCAGACTCTCCACGAATTAAAACTGACACATCAGATACAGCAGCCAGCTTGAGTACCTTTAAAGCCAGATCAGCCATTAGGCTGGATTGCCCGATAAGACCAATACTTTCGATCAATTTTTGATTTTCATTTTTTGACCTATTGCTAGATTTTCTAATGGTCTTTAGCAAGGTGTCGTATCGCTCGCAGTATAGCTGAACTCGCTTTAGAATTTCCTCAGGAGAAGAACTTTTTTCGATGAAATCTACAGCGCCAGCACGCAGGCTTTGCTTAACAGCATCTCGAGTTAAATCACAGGAAAATATTGCCACTTGTTGATTGGGAAATTTATCGCGAATCATTGATGCAGCAACGTCGCCCATTGTCTCTGGCATATGGTAATCTAGCAGCACTAATGCAAACTCGTCTTTACTAAGAAAATCAATCGCTTCGGAAACTCGTTGGCAAACAGATAAGGAAAAACCGCATCGTTCAAGATAGCCCTTTACAGCTTTTATGTTTTTAAGATCATCGTCGACCATCAACAATCTATGTTGCATGGACCTTCTCCGTTTCAGGCCCAGATTGTATCACAACAACTGGACCAAGTTTGCCCGGCTAGGTCAGAACTTCGAATACGATTCAAAAAATAAGACCATAAAGTTCAATCAACATAAACACTCATTCTTAATCTTGGACGGCCAGCACCGAGTGTATGGATTCTCGTTGGCTACGACAAAATTACGAGTGCCTGTGATTATTTATGAGGGCCTGAGCCGAGAAGAAGAAGTCACCATTTTTATTGATTTGAATACGAAACAGAAGCCCGTACCGAACGAATTGCTTCTGGACATAAAAAAATTGGCTAACGCCGAGTCTGATCAGGAGAAGTACCTAAATGACCTCTTTGATCTGTTCGAAACCTCAAAGGAAAGCTGTCTTCGGGAGATCACATCCGCCTCAAAAAAGGTTCCTGGCAAAATCTCTCGTGTCACATTTAAATCTAGTTTCTCCGCGATTTATCCAAAAATAAATCATCTTGAGCTTTCGAAGGTATTCTCAGTGCTGAATGCGTATCTAACGGCATTCGACGAACAACTTTTGTCTCTAGGAGTTCAAAACGGTCTCTCCAATTCAACGATTCTAGGTAGTTGCTTAATGTTATTTCCTGAAGTTTTCCAAAAGACTAAGGATCGATACACGGACGACTTATCAAGCAAAAGCTTTTCTGCCATTCTAGAACCCATCTTTTCGAGTATCACCTCGGCAAGCTTTAAAAAGCCTGGAAACAGCAAACGCGAGTTCTACCAAAAGATGACTTCAGCACTTAAGAACAATGTTGAAATCGATTTTTAGAAGTGAACGACATTGAACGATTGTATCGCAAACAATTCTTTCACCCACTATTCCGGTTTGTCGCCAGACCGTCCGGGACATTCTTCGAAAATTTAATCAATAGCGAGTTTTTACCCGACGACCGAAGTGACGGAACGAAATTAGTTTTTGAAATGAATGGCAACATTTACCAAGCGTTAGCTGGCTTGGCAAATGAGTCTTCGATTTGGGCACTCGCCTTGAACGAGACGATCATTGACATTAAAAATTCGACTTCCCACAAATCATTAGCCTGGCAATTCGTAAAATTTTATTACGCGGCATTTTATTCAGCACAGATATTGATGCGGCTCTACGGGCGATGGCCGACGCGTCAAAGAAACTTGCCGAGATTTATCGATCTTTTCGAGACTTACCACGGTAAACGTCTCGAGATTCAATTTGACACTTTTATTTGCGAATTCCACGACGACAGATTTCACCTAACGGGATCAAACTTTGATCAATCAAAAAGCCATCGGTCATCTTGGCTCAACTTCAGCGCCTTTCTCGAATCGATCAGTCACAAAATTTTGAAGCAAGACTCTGGTATCGATGGCGCCCACGAACTTGTCGGCGAGTTGACAAATTTGATCTTAGATCACGGCGGACAAAATTCACCGTTCCTACTTTCCGATTTTAGGAACGAATTGAACTACAAAATGTTGCATGGAATTTGGTATCCCCAGTCGCGCGAAGCAAATAGAGACTGGCAAGTGTATTTAAGAATACTAAATCTAGAGACGAATGCGGCCTCAGCGCCGCGCTACTCAAGGCGAACAAATTCTCGAGCACAAACATTTCTGGGCTGCTGCGCGTACATCGTAAAATTAGCTTGCTGGTCCATTAATGAGTTCACAGCATCTCAGCCTCAGAATAAATTTCTAAAGCCACAACTGACAAAAATGAAAAACTCCTTAGAATCGCGAGTCGTTTAATTGCGCGAATGCTCGCATTGCTCACTTTCGCCAGCAATCACGCAGCGGAAGTGGACTCGACATACTCGCAATCAAGCAACTCGGCCTTTGTCGTCCGGGCCTTCCATCACAAGCCTCAAGTGACCACCACAAGCCTCAACGATCTTCCGCAAAGTTTGAATTTCATAACGATCGTACTCAGCATTTTCATAACGACTGATTGCTGATGCCGTGGTTCCGATGCGTTTTGCAACTTGGGCCTGAGTCATCTCCGCTTTTAGACGAAGTCGAACAAGCTGTTCGCCGATCGAAAGCTTCTCGAATTCTTTTTCGAATCCTTTTTTAAACTTTGGATCTTTGAGTTTCTCATCAAGCCAGCTTTTAGTTTTCGATTGTTTCTTCATTACTTACTCCTCGACACAAATTCGGTTTTCATTTTTTCAGCTCGTTCGATTTCACCCTTCGGTGTTTTGTCGCTCTTCTTTAAAAATCCGTGGGTCAGAATCACGCGTTTGCCGACGAAGAAGAAACAGAGCACACGGCCCTGGTCCGCTTTGAATTCAAAGAGCTGATCTGTTCCAGTCAAATGCTTGAACTTCTGCTCGTTATATATTTTGCCGACATCACCCAACATTTTGAAAAGTGCCGCAAGCTTCTGCTGCATCTTCATTGGTTGAGAATCGAGCCATTCTTCCGCAGGCGTCGAACCATCGCTCGCGACGAAAAACTCGATGCTAAAGATGTCGCCTTGGTAAACCTGCTTAGTTTTCTTCATAAACCTGAGACCATGTTAGCATATGTGCTAATACTATTCAAGACCAGCCGAGGCCATTTCGCTGTATTTCCAAGCATTTCAGCGTGGTAACTTCCGGTAACCTGGATTTTGCTAACCCAATGATTTCAAGCACTTAAACGGACGGAAGAACCCCATCCAATTTTCCTTCTTAAAATTTAGACCCAAAAAAACTTAGTAAAGTCGCGGTAGCGGCTTAATTTCATTTAGAAAATCGAGTGGATCAGTATTTCACGATATTTCGAAGCATTTCCGAAGTTTGGTAACAGAATAGTAACACCCTGGTAACACAATCAATTGCATTCGTTGTCCTTTGTTATTTAATGACTTAATAAACAAAATATAATTGCCCTAACTGACCCAATAATTTACAATCGCGCATGACATTGAGTTCAGAATCTAATGGAAAAATAGAAACTACGACCTCCAACATTGCTGGCGGTATTTTTAAAACTCGACTGGATGATCCTATTATCTCCACTTACTTAGGCTCCTTTTTAATTTGCAATTGGAAAATCATTTTATACTTATTTTCCTCAAAAGAAGTAGAAACAAAAATTTCACTAATAGGTAATGAACTCTACGGAGAATTTCAATTAGGTGAGGGACCAAAGTACTTATCATTCTGGGCTGATATTAGTTTGAATGTTTACCAAATAATTGCCTCTTTTTTAATACCCGCTTCGATAACATACTTCATATTATTTGTGATGCCAAAATACTTACGAAAATATTATGATCAGATTTTACTCGATGTAGTAGCTAGAAAAAATCAAAAATATCAGGCTGAGCTAAATCTTATGCCAATTGAAAAAACAATAGCTAAATTGCAACACGACTTGAACATTGAAATTCAAAAAAATAATGACCTAGAGAGCCAAAAAGCAGTTCAGCAGAACACCATCATTAGATTTGAAAAAAATCTGTCAGAAAAAGATGATGAAATTTCAAAACAAAAGCTTGATCAAGTAACACTAGCAAAAAATTTAAAAAATAATACTGAGCTTATTGACAAAATAAAAGATGCTAAAAATGCGGTTTCTAAAGAGCTTGAATCAATCCAGAAAAAATATAATGACCTTTTAAGTAAATCTATAGAAAGCAGTGAAAAAAAGATTGTAGACGAGTCACTGATGAAAATTGAAATTGCATTAGAGCGCTTGAATATCGAAAACATAATTCTTGATTTTAGAGATATAGCAAAATTATTGTATTTGAAAAATCAAAATTCCAACGCAATTAGAGCCGATCTAAATCGGCAACTAGTTTCACTTGGTCTAACCACGGAATACTATGATGATGAAGATGGAAATAACTATATAGCGATTACTGATTTTGGAAAAAGTGTCTTTCATGAGATAAATAAGCAAGCTGAATCTGAAAAAAAGCATCCTCAATTTTAGAACAAAGTTTAAGATTTGTAACCCGTGGTAAAATCCAAAATTCTTCCTACCCAAACATAAACTTAATCAACGCAGAAAACTCACCCTCGTGCCGTGCTTTCAAAACAGAGTATATATAAACTTGCCGATGTTCTTTCGCATCACCCTTATGGGCCAGCCCCCACGTTGGGATCGAAAGACCCTGCTTCTTACAAATATATTCAGTCAAAATTCTAGCTGTACGCCCATTCCCATTCGAAAAGGGATGAATCGTCAACATTGCTTCGTGGAAACGTGCCATAGCTTCTTTCGGATCCATTTTAGCCTTTACACTAAGCCAAAATTTTAAATCTCCTTCAAGTTTTTTAATATTTTCTTTTATAAAACCAGGGTGATTAAAGTCATCATTTGCTAATTCATGTTCTCGAAATTTGCCTGCCCAAATCCAAACTTTATTAAACAATTTTTTGTGAAGTTTGAACCAAAACATCCAATCCAAACCGCCATCTGTACAATCATCAAGCCAAATCAGACCTTCGATGATATTTTCTTCTTCGACCTCATCTAATTCTGCGACAATTTTCAGATGCTTGAGTTTTGGAACTAAATCTTTTTTCCACTCATCTGGAAGTGGAGTGCGTCCATCTCGATTATTGAAGAGAAAGCGACTTACCACACTTTACCTTCATCAATGAGTTTCTTTTTTAGCTTTTGGATTCTTGGTTCTAAATCACCTTTTACTTTTTGATCTTCTAAACTCATATGAAGGTCTGCGCTTGCAAGTAATCTTGTTGCTTTTTCGTAGGCCTTGCGTTCAACAAAAGCTGACATTTCAGACTTTGGCACAAACATATAAACAAATTCGCAGTTCATGGCCTCAGCTGCCGTTTTCAAAGTTTCGACAGTCACTTTACCTTCAGCCTCCCTGCGTTCTGCTTGAGCAATGGATGGAATAGATGATCCACAAGCTTCTGCCAGTTTCGATAGTGTCATACCAAGCGCTTCTCGCACTTGTCGTATCCAACCTCGATGAGCCTTGAAAAGGCTTGATTCAAAACCTTTAAATCTACTTTCGATTTGTTTCATTGCAAGTGAGTGATTTACCATAAATTCTCCCTCTAATATTATATAATTTTACATAAATTTATTCAATTAAATTATGTAAATTTATATAAAATATTGATAAGTATATGAATTCATTAAGTTCTTATTTTGAGATAGGACTGAAATTTAAATGTATATAGTGCTCTTCAAATCGTTCAATTTTTTCTAAAGATCTTGTCAGATGATTCTTAGGTCCCATTTTGTTAACCTCATAATTATGCATCAGGTCCCCCAAATGATCCCCTCCAACAAAGCTACGTTAGCAACCTACTCTGTGGGCACAGGGCCAGCCCTATTATTTTTGCACGGAGGCCCCGGGGATACTCATCACTATATGAAGAAAATGGCTCAGCCCCTTTTTAAAGATTTTCAGTGCATTTTTTTTGATCAACGAGGCACAGGCCAATCACAAGTTGAAAAGCGTGAGCCTAATTCTTTTCACATGGATTTGATGCTTGATGATATTGATGCGATTCAAAAATTTTATCAAACGGGCCCCTGTGCACTTGTAGGTCATTCTTGGGGTGCCATGTATGGACTGTACGCTTGCATGAAAAATCCACAAGCTTTTACAAAAGCGGCACTGTTAAATATGGGCCCACTGGATCAGCAGGCTGGTCAAAAAAATGCTGAGCATCTTTTAAATGTATTAAGCGATCAGGAGAAACAAATCTGGAAAGCCTTACGATTAAAAAGAAACCAAGCACGTGATGCAGGTGATACAAAAACAGTTCTAGCCTGTGACAAAGAGTTGATGCACCTTCGGGTCAAATCATGGATTTATGATCCAAAACTGCATGAAGCTTTTTTAAAAGATTATTTTGAAGATCCACCACCGGACCGCGATGTGAACAAATGGATTTGGGATGCACAAGACAGTTGGTTTTCATGGGATCAAGTTTCAAAAAATACGACACAAACTTTGTTGTTAGCAGGTGCTGATGATGCAACACCTATTTTTCAATCTGAAAAATTAGTTGAATTATTACCCAACGCTCAACTTCGCATTTTTGAGAAATGTGGCCATATACCTTGGCTGGAACATCCTGATCGATTCTACATGGAATTGATGACTTTTTTAAAAAAGAGTCATTAAATCTTCAATCGATTGAGTCTTAGTGCATTTCCTATGACTGAGACAGAGCTTAAACTCATCGCAAGGCTTGCAATCATAGGGCTTAGCAAGAGTCCAAATGTTGGATAAAGAAGACCTGCTGCAATTGGCACACCCAGAGCATTATAGCCAAAAGCAAAAATTAAATTTTGGCGAATATTCTGCATAGTCGCTTGACTTAAGCGGTGCGCACGAACGATTCCCATCAAATCACCCTTAACTAAAGTCACACCAGCACTTTCAATGGCCACGTCAGTTCCGGTCCCCATGGCAATGCCAATATCAGCTTGTGCCAAAGAAGGTGCATCGTTAATTCCATCGCCTGCCATCGCAACAATCTGACCCTCAGCTTTTAGTTTTTTGATAATTTCATTTTTTTGCTGTGGTAAAACTTCAGCTTCAAAATGATCGATTCCCATTTCTTTTGCTACTACTTGTGCCGTTTGGTGATTATCACCAGTCAACATGACCACACGAATATTTTTTGAATGAAAATACTGAATTGCAGGTTTTGCAGATTCTTTAATTGGATCTTTCACTGCAATTACAGCAGCTGGCTTTTCATTAATAGCTACTAGCACTGCCCCGTGACCAGAGCTTTGAAGATCCTTAGCAATTTTAGACAATTCCTTTGAATCAATTCCAAAATTTTCTAAAAACTTACTGTTTCCAACGAAGATAGTTCGACCCTTTACTTTTCCTTTTACTCCCATTCCAGTGATGGATTCAAAGTCTGTGACATTATCAATTTTTAAACTTTTTTCTTTTGCTCCATTAATTATTGCTTCAGCTAGTGGATGCTCGCTGAATTTTTCAAGGGAAGCCACAGCAGACAATGTATCTAACTCTTCAAAGCCATTGATTGTTTTAATGACTGCTAGTTTTGGTTTTCCGATTGTAAGTGTACCCGTTTTATCAACAACCAATGTCGTAACTTTTTCGAGACCCTCAAGAGCCTCTGCATTTTTAATCAAAACCCCAGCACTTGCCCCTTTACCAGTTCCGACCATAATGGACATAGGAGTTGCAAGACCCAAAGCACAAGGACAAGCAATAATAAGAACCGCAACTGCGTTGATGATGGCATAAGATAGCTTTGGTTCAGGACCCAAAAAATACCATAATAATGCTGTTAATATTGATATCAACACCACTGCAGGTACGAAATAGCCTGAAACCTTATCAGCTAATTTCTGAATCGGTGCACGACTTCTTTGTGCTTGTGAAACCATTTTTACAATCTGAGACAGTAAAGTGTCTGATCCAACTTTTGTAGCTTTCATAATAAATGAACCTGTTC
Source organism: Bdellovibrionales bacterium Ga0074139 (assembly GCA_001464795.1). Lineage (GTDB taxonomy): Bacteria > Bdellovibrionota > Bdellovibrionia > Bdellovibrionales > Bdellovibrionaceae. Next base: position 165,864 of record LNEB01000010.1, on the reverse strand, counting down.
CGTTAACTGTAGCACCCGTGACAGGATCAGATAATTTTTTTTCAACAGGTATTGGCTCACCACTGATCATAGATTCATCAATGATACTTCGACCCTCAGTTAATTCACCATCAACTGGTATTTTTTCACCAGGCCGGACTCTTAAAAAATCTCCCACCTGTATTTGTTCGACTGGAACATCACTTTCGGAACCATCAGGATTCATCTTTCGTGCTGTTTTCGGTGCTAGCCCAAGTAAGGCCCTGATGGCATTGCCAGTTTTATTTCTTGCTTGCAGTTCTAAAACTTGCCCAAGAAGCACAAGAGTTATAATCGCAGCTGCTGCTTCGTAATAAAGAGGCACCATTCCACCATGAACTTTTAAACTATCAGGAAATAGTGAGGGGTAAAAAGTTCCTACTAAACTAAATAAGTAAGCGACACCCGTGCCTAAAGCGATAAGTGTAAACATATTTAGATTATTAGTTTTAAGTGAAGACCATCCTCTTTGAAAAAAAGGCAGACCTCCATAAATCACAACCGGGGTCGCAAGCACAAATTGCAAGCCCGCATTGACCGAAGCAGGCAACATGTGCTGAATAGGTTGGCCTGGAATTAAGTCTGACATTGCAAGAAACAACAAAGGAACTGTTAACGGAACACTTAATTTAAATCGTTTTGTAAAATCAATCAGCTCAGGATTTTCAACCTCTTCTAATGAAATCTCTTCTGGCTCTAAAGCCATTCCGCAAATGGGGCAACTGCCAGGCCCCAACTGCTGAACCTCAGGATGCATCGGGCAAGTAAACTTCACATTTGCATCAGATTTTTTTTGCAGCTGAGTTTGTGGTGATAAATAGATGGAAGGATCAATTAAAAACTTCGTTTTACATTTAGAATTGCAAAAAAAATAGGTCTGATTATTATACTGAGCACTTCCACCTTTGGCAGTCTCTGAATCGACTATCATTCCACAAACAAGATCTTTATGTGATCCCATCAAAAAACTTTTACAGCTAATGGAACTTCTTTTAATGTTCCAGCATCAATATATTGGATCCATAAACGGTAGGACCCAGCTTTGGGGAAAGTGGCATGAATCATACCTTTGGCATCACCCGTGGTAACAGGATGCACATGGATAAGTGAATCTCCAGATGATGGCGTTGCAATAATGTGTGCAAAAGCACCCATATAGGGAGTTAACACAGGCTTCGTGCCATCAGTTCTAGACATTGTAAGATCCAGCATGGCCATTTTTCCAGCCATCAGTCGACCCGAGCTGAGACTCACCCTTGAAAGGCCAGACGTTCCAGTTCTTGCATCAGCCAACGACGGTGGCAAGGGCTTTGTGGGCGATCCACCGCTGACTAGAAGCTTCGTAGAGGCAGAAAATTCTGATCTATCTGAGTTAAGCTCTCCTTGTGCCCAAACCCAATAATCACCATTAGCAGAAAATTGTGCAGTGGCACTCCAAATCTTACCGTCAAATTCAGGATGAATATGTTGAAATTCCGTCAAAGAAGAATCGTAAATAATCATATGTAGCTTCTTTTCGTGGGCTACAACTAAGTCAGAATCCCGAATCATTTTACTTGAACTAGAATCTAAAAGCATAAATTTGTAAGTCACAGATCCAGCTGATACTGCAGTTGCAACAGGCTCGAGTTTAATTCGATTTTCAGACTGCGACGCAGCGTCAGCCAGCGTAAAAAAAGACAGAAGCAAGAGGGGCATAACAAAATTAATCTTCTTCATTTAAATTCCTTTGGAAGGGTTGACAAGAAACTATACCCCTGGTAGGGTATAAGTCAATCGAAACATGAAGGTTAGCAGCAAGTGATAGAAAAAATCAAATCGAACTCTAAAAGCAAAAAAATAAATGTTAATAAATTTCATGACCACCCCGATCACTCCATTCATTTGAAGCGACTCCACAGGGTCAAAGGGCAGATCGAAGGCATCGAAAAAATGATTCTGGATCAACGCTACTGTCCTGACATTATCACTCAGCTAAAGGCTGCATCAGCAGCCATTAAAGCCATCGAAGCTGAAGTTTTTAAAACTCACCTCAGAGGCTGTGTAAAATCAGCATTTACTGGCGATGATTCATTCCAATCAGAAGAAAAAATTCAAGAAATTATTAAACTGATTTACTAATAAGGACTAATATGAAGTTTTGGGTTTTCGTTTTTTTATTAGTATCATCAGTTGGGCAAGCTCATCCTGTTTCCTACAAGGATGCAGTAAGTCTTGTGTCTTATAACACCAGTGAAATGAACGAAATTTTACTGACCTATTCGTTTACCTCAAACCTAGCAGTCGCAGGAACATACTTACGTGACACGACCTCAGAGTTTTATATTCCGCGGCTCAATTGGCTGGTGAAAAGGTGGAACAACGAAGACTCTCAAGGAAACATCTATTTCAGTGCTGGCAGTGGCATTGAAAAATTTGAAATGAAAAATTACGCGGCTGATTTATTCGAATTTTCAGCCGACTGGGAAAGCCGAAAATACTATATAGATTTTGACCATTTGTATATTAGCCGCAGTCACAACAAAAATATTCTAATTCCCGATCAGCATTATAATTTTACTAAAGTGCGTGCAGGCCTTGCTCCCTTTTTAGCTGATTACAGTGATTTAAACGTTTGGCTGATTCTTCAGGCAGAAAAGTATTCCTATAAATCCAACATCGAGATGACTCAATTTTTAAGATTTTACATTAAGAATACGCTTTGGGAAATCGGCGCAAGGTTTGATGGCGGTGGAGCTTTTAACTATATGATTCACTTTTAAAAGGAGAAATAAAAAAATGAAACAATTCTTAATTTCGGCAATGGTCTTTTTGTCAACATCGTTGGCATTGGCAAGTGAAACTATCACTGTGGGTGTCAAAGGCATGGTCTGTGCTTTTTGCGCACAAGGGATCGAGAAAAAATTCATGGCTCAACCGGAAGTGGCCAAAATTGAAGTCAGCCTTGCCAATAAATTTGTAAAAATTAATTTCAAAGATGGCAAGCGACTTTCCAATGATAAAATTTCAGAAATACTTAAAGATGCGGGCTATGAATCCAAATTCGAATAGTAAATTGTTAAGTTATTTAACTCTGTTTGGTTCGATGAGCACTTTGATATGCTGTGCTCTTCCTGCGCTGCTTGTAAGCCTTGGATTAGGAGCTGTGCTGGCAGGGCTTGCCTCTGATGTGCCAGGACTTATTTGGGCTTCAGAAAACAAGCTGCTGCTTTTCGGTTTTTCTGGAGTCATGCTGGCTGGAAATGGCTTTTTAATTTGGAAAAATAGAAATGCACCCTGTCCCCTAGACCCCAAACTTCGTGAGGCCTGCATCAGTGGCAGGCGGATCACAAAAATTGTTTATTTCATAAGCCTTGGATTATTTTTGATCGGGTTCGGTTTTGCTTACGTTTTGCCGATGATTTGAACCCTTTTGCAGCACCACAGCTTTTAAAAAATGGTCATCCAGTGTACTACTAAACAATGTTGATACTTGAAAAATTTAAATACTTTATATTTAAAGCTCCGCCCTATAAAAATCATTATAACTTTACTGAAGATTGGTTCACCCATAATATTCAAAACTGGAAAAAGGTGTTAAAGAAATTTGCTGGTAAAGCTAATATACGTGCACTTGAGGTAGGATCACACCAAGGGCGTTCGGCACTTTGGATGTTAGAAAATATTTTAACCCACAATACTTCATCGATAGTTTGCATCGATTCCTATTCAGAGCCCCACGTCCACGCCATCGACCTATTCAAAGAAAATATGAAAATTGGCCAGTTTGAAAACAAAGTATCATTGATTGTTGATAGCTCTCACAATGCACTTCCACAACTTGAGTCGCAAAAATTTGATATCATTTATCTTGATGGTCACCACGAGGGTGAGTTCATTTACAAAGAAGCAGAGCTCTGCTGGCCTATGCTCAAAAGTGGTGGCGTGCTTATATTTGATGATTACCTGTGGCCTCTGACCCAGGAATCAGAAGTCAGCCCCCAAATCGGGATCGATCGATTCTTATCGAAAAGAGCCTCTGAATTTAAGGTCCTACATAAGTACTATCAGCTTATTGTTCTTAAGAAGTAAAATTTCTTATGGCTGCAACCACTGACTGGACCAAGACAAGTCAGCTTGGCGATGAAACAAAGCCCTGCGATGACCTTCAGAATTTAAATACAGCCATTCTATTTCAGTGATTTTAAAAATTCCCACCACAAACCTTTCAAAGCCATCTATGCAACTTATTTCACCTTCTGCAAAACCACTTGTGGGAATAGATGAGACTTGTCCTGGTGGAAAATCTGTTAAGTAACTTTTACGGCTGGATTCACCTAATTTGTCCCAATCTGATTTTGCGATTATATCTTTATGATGTAGTTCCACGTTTCCTTTGAATCTGATTTGATACTTTTTTGCAGGGTTGTACCCCAAAACACTAGCTGCTGAATTTTTTGTGAGTTCCAGAAATTTTTGTGATCTAAAATCGGTGTGAAACACCAGATACCCTTCGGTTAGATTTTGTTTTCTGAAAACAAGGGTACGAAGTTCTGGATAATTCTGGCCAAAAGTGGATAGGTAAATTTGGTGCATGGGATGTTTATGGTGTTTCGTTGCCACTGCACATTCATTTTTAATGTACTTCAGTGTGAGTTCTAAATCGTTATAGTAGTCAGGTGTGTAGTTCATCTTATCCTTAGGTCTTATTTTACACATAATTTACATATTTCTTTGCCAATGTCAAAACACTGCTTTAAATCTTTTAAAAGAGGTTTTTATGGGGGCATTTAAAGAAATTCTGATCGAGTATCCTTTCCTAGGCGAAATTCAATGCGGCTTTCCCTCGCCAGCGGCTGATTATTTAGAAGATCATTTAAGTCTTAATGATCATTTAGTCAAAAAACCAGCTGCTACTTTTTTTATGCGGGCCAAAGGGGATTCCATGACTGGTGCAGGTGTATTTCCTGGCGATTTACTGATCGTTGACAGATCTATTACTGCTAAATCTGGTCACATTGTGGTGGCCTCAATCAATGGTGAATTCACTTTAAAAAGACTGATGTCGATTCGTGGACAAAACTTTCTCTATCCAGAAAATAATAACTACAAACCCATTCCCATCAGTTCAGAAATGGATTTCCAAGTTTTTGGAGTGGTGACTTATAATATTCATAAACTCACATGAAACAAAAAGAAGTTTTTGCTCTTGTGGATTGCAACTCTTTTTACTGTTCCTGCGAACGGGTGTTTCAACCCCAGTATAATAAAAGACCCATCATCGTTCTTAGCAACAATGATGGGTGTGCTGTCGCTAGAACTGATGAAGCCAAAGCCCTAGGCATTGAAATGGGAGCCCCCTACTTCAAAATCAAAGACATCTGCAAAAAAAATAATGTTTTGGTTTTTTCTTCTAACTACACACTCTACGGTGACATGAGCCGCCGAGTGATGACCCTTTTATCAGAATTCACTCCAGAGCTAGAAGTCTACTCCATTGATGAAGCTTTTTTGTCTTTAAAGGGCTTCAATCGAAATTTAACTGATTATGGAATTGAAATTAAATCTACCATTAAGCAACAAACGGGAATTCCTGTTTCTGTGGGCCTTGCGTCCACTAAGGTGCTGGCAAAAATGGCTAACAAAATGGCCAAAAAGGGAGCCTTCAAGTCCGTCGGAGTTTTATCACTGGAAAGTGAAAGCCAAATTGATGAATTACTAGGACAATTTCCCGTTGAAGATCTCTGGGGCATTGGTCGCAAGTCAGCAGAAAAATTAAAGTCTCTCAATATTCGAACGGCAAGACACTTACGGGATGCTAATGAACTGATGATTCAAAAAGTACTGACCATTCAAGGTCGGCGCATTGTCAAAGAGCTCAAAGGTGAATCCTGCATTGATCTGCAGCTCAGTGACCCTGATAAAAAACAAATTATTTCCTCCAGATCCTTTGGCCGGTCTGTCCTCAGTCTTCATGAAATTCAAGAATCTGTGGCCAATCATATTTCCACGGCTGCTGAAAAGCTAAGAAGGCAAAATTCGTTATGTAAAACACTGATGGTCTTTATTCATACAAATCGATTTAAAAATACTCCGCAGTATTACAATAGTGGCATTATAAATTTGACCACAGGCACATCCATTACTAATAAACTCATAAAATCCAGCTTTCAAATTTTGGACTCGATCTACAAAGAAGGCTTTGAGTATAAAAAGTGTGGAGTTATGCTAGCAGACCTTTATCCACAGACTCATTCACAAACAGACTTGTTCGGCTTGCATGATACAACCAACGAAGAGCTTCAGATGGAAGTTTTAGATAAGATTAATCTTTATCATGGTAAAGGCACGCTGAAATTTGCTGCGTGTGGTGTTAATCAGTTCTGGAAAATGTTATCAGAAATGAAAAGCCCTTGTTATACGACACGCTGGAGCGATTTGCTGTCCATACGCTAGTTCATTGCCAATGACCTAACCAGTTGATAGTTTGAAAAAGAACCAGGAGGAATTGATGAGAGTTTTAATTACAGGTGCATCAAGAGGAATCGGAAAATCCTTAGTTGAAAAAGCACTCGAGCAGAATATGACAGTGCTAGCCATCACTCGGAGTGAAATGGCATTAAAACATCCTCAACTTATAAGCATCCAAGCTGATATTTCTAACCCTGAGGGCTTAAAAAAACTGAGCTCACACTTAGAAGTTCAAAAAGGCATTGATATCTTAATCAACAACGCTGGAATTCTTATCAAACAAGATTTAGATGACATTAAAGGCCTTACGTTTGCAGAAAGTTTTCATGTCAATGCCACAACTCCTTTTTTGATCACTCAACAATTGCTGCCAATTTTAAAAAAATCTCAAAATCCAAAAGTCATTCAAATTTCGACCATGATGAGCTCTATTCAGGATAACCAATCGGGTGGGTACTATTCCTACCGATCCTCAAAGATGGCTTTAAATATGATTACAAAAAGTCTTTCTGTTGATCATCCAGATGTGGCTTTCGGACTTATACATCCAGGCTGGGTCAAAACCGAAATGGGCGGCCCCGAAGCTCCCGTCACGACAGAAGCCTCTGCTGATGGAATATGGAAAGTGATTCAAAAATTAGAAAAGGGCCAGGCCTTTAGACTTCAAGACTTCAGAGGCCGCGAACTTCCTTGGTAATCTTATCGCATTGGAAACCATTGCTCTCTTTTCTGTAGCAATGGTTTTTCAATCAGGCGCCACGACAACTCGCCAAATAAAGCGGTTAGAATAATCGAGCCAACATAATTTATCCAAATTTCTGAGAAAGAAAATGGCTTGATTAGGTGGATCGCTAACATGTGGAAAATGAAGTAACCATAGGATCTTTTATTAAGAACGTAGAATATCCGGGAAGCAAAAAATTTTGAAAGAAATGAAGATTCTTTATAGCAAGAAAAAGCGAATAAAGTTGAAAAAATAAACAAAAATTGCATGTATGTATTAGGTATCCAAAATCGGTAGCGGATAAGAATAAGTCCTGCTATTACAGAGCCAATTTGAATAACTAAAGCGTGTTTTGAAATAAAGTCGATAATTTTCCTATTATCAGGAACCGAGAGAAAGACTCCCATTAGTAAAGCATCAGACCAAAGCAATGTGTGATGATACTCGGTCTTCATCGTTAAATTTAAATAAAGTCGCAGTAAAATAGAGCTAAGAAATAAAAAAGCAAAAATTAAATTGGGTTTTTTGGCTCGAACAAGAACCATCATCAGAAATGGGCAAAGCAAATAAAATTGTTCCTCGATAGCTAATGACCAAGAATGAAAGTAAAATGCACCACTTTGTGGATTGAAAAAGAAATTCTGCAAAAATATAAAATAGTATTCAAAATAAGGAATATCCATACCCTTGGGCCAAGACCACCAAGTCAACAACAACCCAACGAAATAAGTGGGCCATGTTCGCAGAATTCGGCGCTTGTAAAAAGTGAAAAGTTCGATTTGGCCTGTGATTTGCCAATTTCTAAATAAAATTTGCCCAATGAAAAAGCCACTTCCTACGAAAAATAGAGGAAATGTGAAAACAAGCATATACCTAAAAAGAGGAATGGGGGTCGAAAAAGAGGCGACAATGTGATGATTCAAGACCATTAAAACAGCAAACATCCTTAACCCGTCAAAACTAAAAATTCTTTCTTGATTCACGTTTTAGATGATAAATGTTATTGAATAACAGTGACAACGCTTAATCTATTGAGATTAAGGAAATGCTGCTACGGACCAACCCCTAGTAATCTTTGACCGTCACCTCGGGCATCAAGCAAAATGCCTAACAACTTGCTGAGGTAATCATATGTCTCTCGTTCAGCTCAAGAATGTTAAAAAATCCTATAAACTTGGTGAAACCTGGGTACCTGCTTTACGCGGGGTTAACTTAGAAATCAGAGCCGGTGAATTCACATCCGTTATCGGCGCATCTGGATCAGGCAAAAGTACTTTGCTGAATTTAGTTGGTTGTCTGGATTTACCAACTGAAGGTTCCATTCAAATCGGTGGTCAAGAAGTCACTCAAATGAATGAGCTTCAGCAGTGCAGCTTAAGAAACGAAAAAATTGGTTTTATTTTTCAATCCTTCAATCTGGTTCCTGTTTTAAATATTTGGGAAAATATTGAACTTCCCTTGCTTGTTAAAGCCAATTTGCCACTGGATCAGCGTAATCAACGTGTCCAGTCTGTGATTCAGTCTGTAGGCTTAGAAACTTTTAAACATCATAGACCTGACCAACTTTCTGGCGGACAAAGACAGCGCGTGGCCATCGCTCGAGCCCTAGTGACTCAACCCTCCTTGGTACTCGCCGACGAGCCCACTGCTAATTTAGATTCAAAAACAGCCCATATGATTCTGGATCTCATGGCCGAGCTTAATAAAACTCAGAATGTGACTTTTTTGTTTTGCTCTCATGATGAAAAATTAATTGGTCGAGTGGGGCGAATTGTACGCATTCACGATGGGTTGATTGTCGAATGATGTGGAAAATGGCTTTTCGAAATTTATTTCGTAATAAGCGAAGAACAATCGCAACCAGTGCAGCTGTTGTTGCGGGATTCGTTGGGCTTACCCTATTGGGTGGATATATTATTTATGTGGAAAAAGGGCTCAAATCTCACTCTGTTTATTTGTTAAATAAAGGTCACATAAGTATTTTTAAAAAAGAAGGTCTGCAGCGCTACCACACCAGGCCCTCACTTTATCAACTAACTCCGGATGATCGTCAGTCCATTCAAAAAGTTCTTGTACCTTTCAAGTCCTCAATTGAATGGACAGGACTTGCTATTTCAGGCTCTGGCCTTATTAGTAACGGTGAAAAATCAGTTCCTTTCCTGGCCGTCGGAGTTGATCTGGAATCTCTTAATAAAAGTGTGAACCACCCCCAAGTCCTCAAGTGGGCCAGGGATTTTTTAACTCAAGACAGTCTGGATTTTGTCAGTGCCATTCAAAAAGATCCTTTTTCCATCTCTATTACCTCTCGACTTGGCGAAATGATTCAAAGAAAAGTGCCTTTTAAAAATTTAGAGCCCGAGAAAAAAAATGTACAACTAGCAGGAATGGATATCTTTGGTGATCTGAATGCTGTGGATGCCACACTCTCTGTCAGCTTTTCCACCGGATCGGACATGCTTGAGGACTCTGGATTACTAGCCCCTTTTGAACTTTTGCAAAATCTGTATGGAACGGATGGAGCCCAGTATTTGATGATTTATTTAAATAATGATCTCGATGTGGCAGACCTAACAAATTCAATCAATCAAGTTTTTCAGACACAAAATCTTCCCTTTGAAGCCTACCCTTTTAATGATCCTAGAATCTCAGCCAACTATGTGGGCTCCATGGGTTTTTTATATGCCATGGCGGGATTTTTTGTATTTTTGATTTGTGGGGCTGTGGCTTTATCAATCGTGAATTCGTTGACCATGGGAATATTAGAACGCACCCGAGAAATTGGAACCTTCAGAGCCATCGGCTACAGGCCTCAGCAATTGTCATGGCTGATGACTCAGGAATCTTTATGGCTCAGCCTGATCTGTGCAGTTGCAGGAGTCATTATATCATTTGTTATCGGAACCATTGTGAACTCCCTCAATATTAAATTTTCACCTCCTGGAATTTCTTCGGAAGTGCAATTTGCGTTGTTTGTTAATTTTTACTTAGTTTTACTTATCGCCTTTTTGTTTTTCGTTTTAATCGGTTTTACATCTTATTTCGTCACCCACTATAAACTTAAAATGAAGATCGTTGATCTTCTTTCAGATTCGGGGTCATAAATGATTTCACTCTTTTCTTTTTTCGCTTTTAGTTTCGTCTTCGCACAAATGGAGGTCGAGCTCCTAAAAGCTTCTGATCGATTACGTGGCAGCCTTGACAGTGGTTTGACCTGGGAAAGTGAGGTCACAACAATCGAAGACGGTGAATCTTCCACTCGTAAATTTAAAATACGTGCAGCTGGGGTAGATGCCAATGTAGAAGCTCTAGAGCCCGCTCGTAATAAGGGTGAAATTTATCTTTTCAACGATCGCACTATGTGGTTTTTCAAGCCCTCGTTAAAAAAACCTGTGGCCATTTCGTCAAGGCAAAAACTTTCCGGACAGGCAGCCATCGGAGATATTGCCTCAACAAATTATGCCAGGGACTACACGCCAGTGATTGAAAAAACAGAAACCTTAAATGGTGAAAAGGTTTATGTTTTAATGCTACAGGCGAAAGCTAATAATTTAACCTACGATAAAATTCGCTACTGGATATCTGATAAATCAAAGCGTGCGATTAAGGCTGAGTTTCTAACCTTACAAGGATTGCCTTTTAAAAAAGCCACATTACAGTATGACAATCAAATTACCATCAATGGACAAAAACTTGATTTTGTAAGCCGAATGGAAATTGTGGATGCCAAATATGAAAATAATAAATCCATACTTCAGTACCGAAACCCTGTTTTAGAAAATCACAAAAAAAATCTCTTTCAAGTGAACCAATTAAAAAGATGAAGATTCTGGCACAAATTGCATTTAGAAATACTTTAAAAAACTGGCGTCAAAGCTTAGCTGCCATTATTTCCATTTCTGCTGGGTTTTTGTCTTTAGTTTTGTTTCAAGGCTACATCAAAGATGTTAACCGTATGTATGAGGATGGATATAACCACCGCGCCATGTATGGCCATGTCCTGATCGAAAATCCAGAGCTTAATACCACTGAAGGAAAATCTCGAACAGAAGACTTTTTGATGACCCTCGCCCAACAGGAAAAAGTGAATCTGTTTCTGCAGCAAGAAAAATCACTTGTGAAAGAATCGGTACGCTTTTTACCAGTGTCTGGAACAGTCACCAATGGTAGAAATTCATTTATTTTTATAGCCATGGGTTACGACATCGATGCAGGAGCAAGAATTCGTGCACCTCATTGGACTTGGGAAACTTTGTATGGCGTGCCTTTGCACATTAAGAAAGATCCCCAAGGCGTTGTTCTGGGGCAATCCTTAGGCTTTCTTCTTGGTTGTTTACCAGTGAACAAAGAAACCAATATGGTGCAAAACTATGGCTACAAAGCCGAGGATCGACCTTTTAAGTGCTACCGCGATACAGTTCAGCTGACAGCGACCACGCTCACAGGTCAACTCAATGCCATCGACCTCAATGTGGTGGGTCTTATTGATGGTGGCTACAAAGACATTGATGAAAAGTGGATGAAAATTTCACTAGAAAATGCTCAAGCCTTGCTGAACACCGATCACATTCGGTTTATGTCTGTTCTATTAAATGATAAAAATAATATGAATTTATTTGTTGAAAAATTTAATGACTTTGCAAAAACTGAAAAATTACCAATTATTGCTAAAAACTGGTTCGATCATCCCATTGCAGATGTTTATAAACAAATTCAAAGTCTTCTTGGTATTTTTCAAATATTTATTGTCACTGTCATTCTTACGATCTCAAGTCTATCAGTTCTTAATACTGTTGTAAAAAGCGTCAAAGAACGCACCAGGGAAATTGGGACCCTTAGAAGTATCGGTTTCACTGGGGCTCAGGTGGGAGCTCTTTTTTCACTTGAGGCTTTTTATCTCAGTATGATGGGTGTGGCTGTTGGAAGTGTTGTTGCTGTTATTTCAACGATTCTTATCAATCAGGCTCAAATACTTTACCGTGCAGGATTGCTTTCAGAACCCATAGTGTTTCAAATTGGCTACGATTTTCAGGCCTATGTATTTTGCACTTTTCTTTTGGGAGTACTGGCCGTTTTTGCTAGCTACTTTGCTGTTAAATCCACAGTGAATGCCTCAGTTTCAGAAAATTTAACCCATGTTTAGCACTCTTCTTACTTGCCTACTCTCTACTGTTAGTTTTGCTCAACTCGAATCTCGGTTAGACCTTTATGGATCTTACAGTTTCAGGCAATGGAATCAAAAATCTTCTTTTAATTCTGATAACCGGCAACTGCAAATTCCTCAGGATTCATTTCAACTTGAATTAAGGCCCGATTTTCAATACTCATTGAGCCCGGATCATTTTCTTATTTTAAGATCCCAGCATTTTCTGCAAAATTATACCTACGATTTTAAAAATCCTGCCAGCCAATCCTCAGAAACTTTAAGTGAGTCTGACTTAAGTGATTTTTACTTATCTTCGCAGTGGAACTCACAACTACAAACGGGTATTGGCTTACAAAATTATCAATGGGGACCCGCAGAAATCTATTCGCCGACCAATCCTTTTTTTCATTTCCTGGGTGATCAAAGAAGTTTCTTTTTTAAAGAAAAGGGCCGAATTTTATTACGTGTAAATTGGTCAAGTGCTGACACCGCTAAATACTCAGTGATTGGAATTTATGAACCCATTAACAATCAAACTCGGTACTGGACTGCAGATAAAAATTTTAAACCAAAATCTCTAATTAAAATCGAATATCACTTTGAAAATCCTGCCCATCAGTTAGCATTCGTCGGAGGTACTGCAGAAAATGACACAACTATGATCGGAGAGTATTTCACTTGGTCTTTTCAAGAAGGACAGTCCGTTTATGCCGATATCAAACATCAAAAGGGTAGAACCAACTACGTACCCCAATCGAATGGTTTTGGTTCCTTTGATTTAGTATCAAGCGATGGCAATGAAAAGATTTTCACAACGGCTGTCACAGGGTACCGCTGGGAAGGTCGTGTCGATTTTAGACAGGAGTTTATTTTTAATGAGTCAGGCTTTAACGATAAAGAATGGCTTCAAGCGAAAAGCTCTGTTTTAGTTCTTTCTCCACAAATACTTACAAACGCTAGAAGATTTGCTAAACCAGGTCTTGAGTTTTTAACACAAACCTATTCTTACACTTCCATTCGAATACCTGATTTAGGTCCCGACAATCAGTCATCAGTTAGCTTCAGGTGGCTTTCAAGCCTACGCTACCATTCGGGAGTTTTACAAATCAATGTGGATCACAATCTGAATGATCACACCGTTATTACGGCTGAAAGTTTACATTACCAAGGCAGTAACAACCAAGAATTCAGATTGGCTGAAACACAACAAACATCCTTAGGTTTTCGCTACAGTTTTTAATATCGATTGCTTAAATTCTTGTAAAATTTGATCTGCTACTTTTTTACTTTCACCACGACATATCGAGGGATGAATTTTCAATGTAATACTTCTATGTCCACACCATTCTATGGTTGTGATTCCAATGGGATAAGCAGTTGAACCCGGCGGAGCCATCGACCAGTAGCGATTGCTCAGATGATGACTTAATAACTCTGGTTGATTCCAAACACCTAAATCCGAAAAGCTTCCCATCCAAAAAGATTTTCCAGTGCCTTTTTTAGCTAGCCAGCGCATTCCCGCTAGGCCCACATACTGACCGATTTGAGCCAATTCCCAAAAAGGCCAATAGGCACCAGATTTAAGGTCATTTTTGTAATTGGAAAAAGATTGTTCAACATTAGGCTGCTTAATCTTTGCAACAACAAAACTGACATAATTTTTTGCAGAGTCTGTGCTTGCAAAAGCCCCGCGCAAATCCACTGGAGCTAGCCATGAACCCTCATCCCCTGGGTTTTTAAAAAGATGCTTTTTTAAAATTAAGTCTAATTCTGAAAGCAGAAAAAAACCCAAGTTTAATTTTTTTTCCATCGCTTGTTTTTTAATTGATTCATTTTCATTTGCTGACAAAAACCAATAGCTCACCTGATCAGGATCAGCCGATGGGAGCTCAGGCTGGTAAGATTTCCAAGGGTTATTGGGAAGCCTTGGATGTGTCAAAAGCCCTTTTATTAATAAATAGAAATTAAGGTAGTTCGGTGGTTTTTTAAGTTTACGTATGGGAGCCTCAAGCTTAAGTCCTTCTTGCAGTAAAATGTTTTGAATTTTTCCAAACCCATCAGCTTCCCGGTGATGAAAATGATGCTTTTGTAATTCACCACCTATGGGCTGAAACATCATTGTCGCAAGGTCGGATTGACCCATTTCAGCACGGATTTCAAACCATTTTGAAGGCCAATGGGTCATAACAATCCTATTTCTAAATTCGAAAAATCATTTATGTTTTGAAATTCAGACGAAATTGAGTCTGAAATGACTTTGTAAAGAGTGCCTGAAAGTGTGGAAACTAAATATCCTTTTTTGACAAAATTAAGTGGTGTCCAAGCACCGATCGTTAAAAGATGAAACTGATGATCCAAGGAATTTTTAGAATTTTTGAACCAAAAATAATCAGCGAATTCATATAAATCAAAAGGATCATTCTTGAATGATCTATAAAACATGAGTTGCATAATTTCGATCTCATCATGCAATTCAATGGGTCTTTTATTAAATAACGGTAATAGCTTTGATGCCCACTTCAAAGTTTTTGGCCATTTTTTAATTCTTGTTTTTTTTAAATGCCCTGTAGAGGCTGGTAATACAAATGAACGAATTAAGCCATTTTCTTCAAGGACGTAAAAGTCAGAAAGTGATTGATTTAAAGAATTCAATGTTCGAAGTAAGTCATCTGTATTCCAGCTTAATGCTGAGGATTTGCACAGGGACTCTAATATCATTGCAATTTCGTTAGGCCTTACCTTTCTGATACTTTTCGGTGGTTGATAAATTGGATTCCATCGACCCCATAAGGCATAAGACTTATAAGTTGTTGTCGCCTGATAACTAAAATCATGAGGTCGTTTTTTTTCAACAAGTGCTTTTTGGGCTAAGTTGTTTTCATCCCAAACAGCAGTGAAAAATCCTGCACAATTTTTAAATTCTTCGATTTCATGACACTGACTAACGGCTTGGGCATAAAATTTTCGCCATTCAAGCCTGGCACCCCTATCCATCTTGGAAGTTGTCCTTAAATCACTGGTGTAACCCAAACATATAGGTTTTTGATTCCACTGCATAAGACGAAAGGTCGACACGGCCATACCCTGTGGCGATTGATCTTTATTAACAAAATAAAATGCGTATCCCCATTCACCTTGAATTTTCATATACCGAAAAAAGTCTGGGTTCCGATCAAATGAAATCTGAAGTTGATCAGAACTCAGTGGAACTTGGTCAAGAATTTGGAATAGATCTTTTTGATTTTTAGGATCAACTTGTTTGATTCTAGGATAATGAGAAAGAAGATTTTCTAAATTCATTGATTAACTAAATCGATCGTGAAACCCGAAGCTCGGAAGCTGGAGCCGTTTGTTCTTTCTTTTTTAAGCGTCGATTTCGCATCATTCTTTTGGTTAAAAAACGAACAATGCACTGGGGTTCCCGGTAAAAGGCTTTCACAACTGCAGGAATTGATCCCATTTCAACTATTTCAAAAGCACTTGTGGTCATGCCGGGAATAAAAACTTCACCTTCAAATATTCTGCAAGGTTTACTTATACTGTAAATTTCACCTAACTTCTTTTTTGAAGAGTCATAAGAGTAAAGAGCGTGGGTTTTCCCTTTGGCCGTTTGCTTTAAAAGTTCAGCAAATAAACGTAACCAGAAAAGAGCCCTTAAAGATCCATTTTTGATGATGGGATGAATCCACAATCCAGTAAGTTCAAAACATTTCGCCATTTTATCTTGAAGTTCTAAATTGTTCTCAGCGATTCCGATGGGCAATTGCTCAAGAACTCGAAAAGGTCCTTGTAGAGCTAAAATATATCCACCACAAATAGTTTGAATTTCACCTCTTTGATTTTCTTTCACCAAGGCTATAACTTTAGAGCGCTTTAAGTATTCGAGTGGATAAGTGACATCTAAATATTTTTTAGTGAATTGACTATAGGCTATGAGGTGTTGATCTTGCGTCAGCTGTCGAAATAAAATTGGTGTTTTTTGTGCCATATTGTCACTCCAATGCAATATTCTGCAGACAACTATTACTTATAGCAACGACAATGCCAGTCAGGATTTAGTCAATACGGTGGATTAAAAGAAAAAAAGGATCGTTTTGGCCCCGAAATGGTGATACGCGTTAGTAATGAACATCGCGCTCACATTCCTGCCCATTGTTTCATTGTTTCCCTTTTTTCTTAATACTCATCAAGAAAGTTTAACGACTGGTCTACTCATAATTTTAGGAATTGTGATCGCAGATAATGGTCATGTATTTTTAACTTCTTTAAGATTGTTTCATGAACGAAGAACTCGAGAAGAAAAATTAAAATATTTAAGCGTTTATCTATTTTTTATAGTCTTTACTTTTTCATGGCTAGTTTTGCAAATTCCCTACTTTTGGTCCTTTTTTTTGTATTTAACAGCTTATCATCACACAAGACAAAATATCGGTATGGGATCATGGATCGCAAAACCGAACGGCTCTTTAAAACCATTAACTCGCTTTATTCTTTATTGGATATTTTTAGCACCACTTTTACTTTTTCATTTCAGACCCGATTTTCAAAGTATCGAAATGATGCCAGGAGTTTATCAAATTACAAAATTAGGTTTTGGAGTGACAGAAAATATTTTTAATAATTTAAAAATATTCTATTTTTTAATAACTGTTGTACTTATGCTTTTACATTTAATAAAAATTAAACCTATCATTCTGAATTTTTACATTTTAAGCGTATTTGTTCTTAATAGTGTTTGTTTCTTATTGGGCGTTAATATCTATGAGATTTATATTCCGTTAATAATGAGCCACGGACTGACCTATTATTTGGTTATGATTCATACAACGAAAAAAATTTTCTCATGGAAGTCTTATACACCCATTTTCGTTGTCATTTTATTTGGAATCGTAGCAGGACTTATCGATTGGAACTTACAATTTGAAGAAATGTACCAATATAGCGAAATCAATATTCAAAAGATTGCGCTGCTTGGAATTAGCTTTTCATTGTCGATGAATTTATCCCATTACATAATTGATGGCTGGATTTGGAAAAAAACAGATTCAGAATATAAGCAAATTTTTAATTAACTCCTGGCGTCCATAATTTATTATTACACCACTGACAATTCCATAAATCCTGTGAATCAACGCGGCCTATCCAATTCACTGTGGTATAAGGCCAAGGGCAAATGGGCGGCGTAGCAGCCATTGGCAGCGGCGGCGCAGCCGTTGACCGAACTCCTATATCATCCACCCAGCAGCGCGTATTGGGATGACAGCGTAACCTTGGAAAAGCATCCATATCAGGACTTGCATCAAATGCACCGCCCGCCATTTCACAAGCCTCAGCCAAACTATCCTGACCATGGCAAGAATAAATTCCTCCTGTTAAAGGATCAATATTAGCAACTAGATCGATGTGATACTCAGGGAAACGATTATCAGGATCCAAAGTGTTAAGTCGTATGGATTTACCTAAAACTTCACGCACATCAAAATTAATTCTTACCCTATAAGCTGTTAAAGCTGGCGAGGGTTTATCCAAATTAATAATTCGTGGTATTAAAGTATTGGGTTGAGTTGTGATAAGTCTAGCTTGAACGATTTCAAATTCATCAAATCTTGTTTTGTAACCTGCTTGAATATTGGGGCCCCCTAAAAAGCCACTGGCCCCTGCCCCAATCACTAAGCTTGAATTGACGGAACCGAAAGCGGGACCACCTAATGTTTGATTTCCCAAAGCAAGTCGACAAGAGAAAGGGTCCCTAAGAGTGGCCCTTAAATTACCAATGAATTGAATATAATTAAGCCTGAGTGAGGTTTGTTTATAAGACCCTGACAAATTAAGAAGCCTAGGCGTGAGGCCCAGAATAACACCCACCCCGATGATCGAGAACAAAAGGACAGATACAATGGAAGAGCCTTTATTATTTTTCAAAAAACCTACTGACATTGCATACAAATATAAAAACGAATTGTATTGGTCACATTATAAGAGCATTTTTTTCCGCATGAAACATTGAAAGTCTGTGAAAAATCCCCTGTTTTTGTAGTTGTTGATCCCGCTGGACAACTGAAAGCACCCGTCACAGGATTAGCTACTCCTGACATGCAACCACTATAACCTGGCGAGCAAGAAGAAGTCACATATGAGCCTCTGACCTGACATTGAAACTCGGGCTGACAAACATTACCAGCAAGAGTAGACCCGACCATCTGACATACATCAGCTGGCTCCATAGCTAGAGAGCACGACTGCATGACTCCTGCAGCTGTTGTATACACTGGAAAATCAACGATCCAATCTTTCAGGGGCACGAAATCTCCCTGACTGCTTCTGCGATATTCTACAGAGGCTGTCAATCGAGCCACTTTACGTTTTAAGGTTACACCTTCCCGCATAACATCCACATCCACAACACTAGGGTTGGCCTCAATCATCAAAGAGCGAATTCTAAGTTTTTGATTTGTTGGAGTTCCAGACAGTAGAGTTCCAGCTTGAATGGGTCCACCAGTCGCAGCAAATCCAGAATAATTAGTAATGACCATGGGCTCTTTGCCAGTCAGTCCTACATTTTTATTAAGCACGGCTTGATCACAAAAATTTTGATTACCCAAAAAAGCAGAGGAAAGTCCATTAAGAAAAAGAAGACCTTCATTTTTCAATTCAAATTCAGCTTGAGAAGTTGATAGATTGGCCATGGACATCGAGAGCAGAACACTCACGACAGAGATAATCCCCATACCGACCAAAATTTCAATCAAAGTAAATCCATTTTGTCGGCTTGTTTTAAAGTGAGACATTAATTGACCCCAAATACAAAAAACAGTTTTAATAAGTCTATGAGCAATAATAACTTAATTATAGTATTTTTTACGATTATTTGTCTACTTTTGGTCTACAGAAAATACAATTCGACCAGAATTGATCCAGACCAACTTCATAGACCCAAGACGCAGGAAATATCACAACCACAGATCATCAAACCTAAAGGCCAATTTCCTACCGCTGCTGAAATTCAAAACCAAACCTTAGCAAAGGATCCCAAAGCTCCAGCACCCCTTATTGCCGATTTCAATTCTGCACTGAATGAAATTGAAAACAAATCCACTGAAACGCTGAATGATTTTAAAAAATTAGCGCAATTAGGCTTTACTTTACCTTCAGGTTTTAACTTCACAAAAATTGATATGTCGATAGAAAAAGTAGAAGGAATTTATGGAGTGTCTAGTGATGCTGGGCAGGGACTTTCCATTCTGGCATCCTATTTACCGGCCAATATTGAAACTGTAAGAAAATATTTAGACGAGGGTAGTACTGATATCCCTAACCTAAAAGGTAAAGGGGTCGTTTGGAATGAAAAGTATGAAACATTTCCCTCAATAGCAGGTTCTAAAATCAGTGGAACCATTGTATGGCAAGGCTCTAACGCCCGAGAAGTATTTGCTGCCGCCTACTTAGAAAGAGAAGATAAAATAGGTCGGTATATATTTATTTTCTCATCAAACAACAAAAATGCACTGAACAATGATGGCTATTTTGAAAGTTTACTTGCCCAAGTCAAAGCCCAATGATGTCAGTTTCCTGGGTTGCCTTTTTGCTAGCATTAACGGGTATTTTATATGAGTACACTTTAGCTCAATACGTTCTCGCGATTCTTGGTGGTGGTTATAATATTTTATTTTTCATATTTTGTATCTTTGCTTTTTTTCTAGGCTTTGGATCATTTCTTGTCTCAAAATTCGAAAGTTTAAAATATTCTTTGTTAGTAAAAATACAAATTTTTCTAGGATTATTAGGAATAGTTTTACCTAAATATTATCAAGCTGTGCAAAATTTAGGTTCATCTTATTATTATTTAAGTCTAGCTTTATGTTTACTGCCAGTTGCATTGATCGGGCTTTTAACTGGCTATGAAATTCCACTACTTTATAAACTTAGCAAAGTAAAAATCGAAAAAATTCTAACATTTGATTATATTGGAATGTCTTTGGGAATACTTTTATTCCCATTTCTAGCACTCAAATGGTTGCAAATCAGTAGCCTGACCTATGCCCTATCAGCTCTGTCGATAATAACTGCAATTATTATTAATATTTTTTTAAAAAATAAAAATTCAGAATTAATGATTCAAGAATCAAATAATGAAAATCCTAACGTCAAGCTGTCGACTACAGAACTTACAACTTTAGGTTTTATTTTTTCTTTTTGTTCATTTGCCTATCAAGGACTGATTGGGAAAACGATCAATGCGACATTAAGTGATCATTATTTGGTTAATTATTATTCAATTGGACTTTTCATCATCGGCCTGGCACTTGGTGCCTACAAAATCGATAGAAAAGTTAATAAAATCAAAAACCCCGGTGATCTGCTTTTTTATAACGAAATTAAATTAATCAGTCTTATTTCTTTGGTTCCCATAATCATCTTTGGCTGCTTAGGAATATTTTTTCTACTGGAAGGACCCCTTTTTCAAATATCTGAAAAACAATACCTTTTTTTCGGACTTGGATTGCTATCGATATTGCCATTTAGCGTGGGTTACTTAACTGGCTTTGAGCTTCCTCTTATTATTCATTGGAGTGGTCAACCCTCCGGCCATCGAGTCACACTGTACATCATCACAGCCAATTATATTGCAGCCCTTTTTGCTGGTGTTATTATAGGTTTTATTGCGGGTCATTATATCGGCACCACATTCACTTATTTACCAGTTATTGCAATTAATCTACTGGCTTGTTTTTATGTTATGCTTAAAAGTACAGGACTCAATGCAAAGACATTTGGACTTTTCTTAATTCCATTGTTTTTTGTTTGCCTGAACGCTTTTTTCAATTTACCAGCTAGACAGTTTTTTTTAGATTCCTATTATTCAA
The DNA here is from genome assembly GCA_001464795.1 of Bdellovibrionales bacterium Ga0074139. GTDB lineage: Bacteria > Bdellovibrionota > Bdellovibrionia > Bdellovibrionales > Bdellovibrionaceae. The sequence goes on along the minus strand of LNEB01000010.1, from coordinate 144,665 downwards.
AAGTGGCAACATCCAACTTTGAAATTAAGAGCTTTATCAATACGCTGAAGTTATTAAAGCAATCGGGATTAACATGGCGTTATGAATCCTACTTTCAAAACATAGATTTTAAAATCATTCAAAACTCCACTGTCGAGGGGCAAAGCGATTCCTTTTCACTATTTTTAAATAAACAACCCCAGCTTAGCAGTCTTAATGTTGAAAGCTATCATCTTTCGATGGTTTATGCGGCTCAAATGCTAAAAACTGAGTCCATCAAGAATATATTAATCTTAGGTGGTGGGGATGGAATCCTAGCCAGGTACTGCTTAGAAAATTTTCCGGATATTCCCATTACTTTAGTTGAATTGGATCCAACCATGATCCAACTCGCTAAAAATAATACTCACCTGACTGAACTCAATAAATATTCTTTAGAAAATAAAAATGTAAATGTCATCATAGGTGATGCCTACCAGTTTATTAAGACCACTGACTTAAATTACCAGCTTGTTTTGATTGATTTTCCTTACCCAACCAATCTTGATATTTCGAGGCTTTACTCCTTTGAATTTTACAAATCTTTAAATAAAGTGCTGTCACCACAAGGATTGGCTATAATTGATGCTCCTATTCTTATCAATTTTGATGATCAAAAAACTCAATCAACACAAATAGTTAATTATTTACTTAGTACCCTTATAAAATCAGGCTTTATAAATGCTTTCCCTTTTGGACCTTATGATCCTTTTTTTGTCGTTACAAAAGACAACCGAAACTTAAAATTTAATAATTGGGATGCTAAAATTCCCAATTCCGTTTTTTTGAACCTTCACTCTTTAGAACATGTCATTAAGAATCACAGCTTCAAAGAAGAAGATGTGAATTATGTCTTAAACCCCACCATCTTGGAGATCTAATTGAAGTTTTTGATTCTTACTTTTTTTATGCTTCTACCAACAATGGGTGTTGCCTATCCCTTAGCTCCTCACGAGATTTATGGTGATAGTTCAAAGTATTTCATTCGTCAGTACTACAAACGGATGCTGAACTTTACGACCGAACTTCATCCAAAACTCAAAAAATGTTTGGATTTAATGACTCTTAATAGTCATATCGATCAATTTGAAAAATGGGGTGAAATTGTAGACAAAGAAAATAATACTTTAGCACCCTATTTTGAAGTTTTTTATCAAAACTTCAATCCATCAAAATATCAGGTCAATGTTAAGGTTCACACTGGCCAACCCCAATATTGGGGTATCATTTACTCTTTGGATCAATCACATAATTGCAGCCAAAGTAAAATTGAAAAGTACCATACTGCTAGTTACTCTGTGGATGTAAAAAACAATTTATTTTACAGTGTTTTAAAAAAGTCCTATCAAGATATTTTATATTTAAAAACTTTTAGCCTTACCTTCATCGCAAAGCCTATTCAAACATGGACTCTTCAGCATCAAAAGGAATTGAATCAAACAACTTACCGACTTGCATGGAAAAACGAAAATGAGTTCACAATCTATTACCCCTAGTCAGCGCTATTTATTATTAGATCTCATACGTTTTATATGCGTCATAAGCATTTCTGTTTTTCACTTGGTCGAATTTAGCGAGTCCATCACTTATCCTGATATTTTTAATTCAAGTTTTTTTGCTTTTCATATCATTGATGTATTTAAGTGGGTTTGTCTTCAAGGTTACACAGTTTTTTTTCTAGCATTTTTTTTAGTGGGCTTTAAGGGTTTAAAGAAAAAAACTTTGATGGCTTACTCTTTATTTGCAGTTTTTGGCTACTTCATTATTTTATTTGGATTTTACCAGTATCCCTACCCAATGTTTTATTGGGATGTGTATCCTTTTTTGTTATTTACTTTACTGACCCTGTTCGCCTTTCATCGTTACCGTTTTATGATATTTGTTTGGCTGGGTTTTTCTTTGTTAACCAGTTATTTTAATCCATTACAGTTAAACTCTGAAATCCTGGGGGGTATTTGTACCCCTGAATATCAATCCTCTTGGCCCCTTTTTCCTTGGCTATTTTTTGCAGGCTTCTTATTTGAATGGGGGAAGTTAATAGCAAAAAAAACTATTTATTGGAGAAAAAGAGCTTTGTCCGTTTTGACTTTTCTATTTATGGGATTATTGTTTGTTTCCATTATCCATTTTAATTCTTTTTCAATTTTTGCAACTGTCAGTGCAACAAGTGATCTGTACTGCAAAATTCAAACCTTAGGTTTTTTAGCAAAATTAACTTTGCTGGTAGGATGGACTTGGATGTTTTTAGCCAGTCTGTATTTTCAGCCGCAAAACCAATTGCTCAAGTTAATTTCAAAATCTCTATGGAATAAAAATTTCGGTCTGGCCTATTTGCTGCACATATTGATTATTATATTTTTCATTAACCAAGCTGATTTCTTTTTATCAAGTGGGCTTAGCCTAGACATTGCATGGCTCTCGATGTTGATCACTTTAGAAATAATAGGCTTACTTCTTAAACCGATCCTGCTGCGATTTCATAAAATAAATATGTGAGTCAATCATGGACTCAATATCTTTTCGTATCTGCTCTTCGCTCATCAATGGATCAGGATCAAGTGCTACGCACTGACAACAACAAAGTACAGCCCAGTGATGAATAACTCCGAAAATGGCCTTTATACCCCAAATGGATCCTTCACGGCTGAGCTCGTAGTTGATCTCTCGGCTTAGCATCTGAGGAAAAAATTCACCACCTGGAGGCCCCAGAGGGTTGAAAAGAACCTGCTTGGCCTCATGACTTAAGTCCTCAGGTGGCTTAAGGTCAGTCAGCATCATTTTCATGATGGCTCGAATCGCTGTTTTTTCTGATAAAAAATAATCATAGGTTTTTAAAGATAATTCTTTTGCATTTTTCGATTCATTATAAAATTGTTCAATTTTAATATGAACTTCACTATAGGTTGCTGCCATCACTTCCCAAAATAGATTTTCTTTTGATTTGAAGTGATAATTCACAGCCGCCAAGTTGGATTCACTATTTTTAGCAATATCACGAATAGAAGTTCCTTCAAAACCGTGCTGTCCAAACAGCTCAAAGGCTTCTTGCATAATTTTAGAACGAGTGTCTGAAGCTTTTTCTTTAAGAAATGGCACTTTCAGTGAACTCCTTTTTTTGATCTTGTGATTTCAACTTTTTATTAGCAAAATTTCTAATGTACTCGAGACTTTCTTCTACCACTGCGTAAGCTGGTGGTACCCATATTAAAGTCAAAATGGTTCCAGTGGTCAATCCCCACGCTAGGGCCATGGCCATGGGAATGATAAAATAATCAGATCCACCAATACCATACGCTGTAGGCACTAGGCCACTGATCGTGGTGAGTGACGTTACAAGCACCGAGCGTAATCTTAGCGTAGAAGACTTGATCAAAATGTCCCGTAATGACATTTGAGTTTCTTCACGCATTTGGTTGATAAAGGAAATTAAAATGATGCCTGAATTAACAATGATTCCACCAAGTCCGATAACGCCAATCAAAGCCATGAAACTGAGAGGCTTTTGATGAATAAAAAAGGAAATCGAAACCCCCACTAGGCCAAGGGGAATGGTGGTTAAAATGATGATGGGATTGATGTAGGATTTAAACATCAACACTAACAATGCGAAAATGGCAATCAAAGATAAAATCAAAGCTCCAAATAAAGAACCCACGGATTCATTGGTTTTTTCTGCTTCACCACCAAGCACAAGGCTTACATCTTTGTATTGATCTTGAATTCTTTTAAATTCTTCGGCCACAAGCTGATTGGCTTGAATGGAAGTGATCACAGTGTCATCAAGGTTTGCAATGACTGTTTTAGCACGCCTGAAGTCATACCTTTTAACCTGTGGTCGCCCTTTGACTTGCTCAAACTTTGCAATATTAGACAAAGGAATTAAATTACCTGATGGATCAGGGATCATTAATTTTTGTAAGCTTTCAATACTAGCCTTATCCTGATCATCAAAGCGTAAAAAATAATCCACTTCTCTGTTGTTCAGGTTCACATCCCCTACTTTTTGTCCTGCAATGGCTGTGCGAACAGTTTGTCCAACGGACTGCAAGTTAAGACCAAGTCTAGCCACTTTTTCGTAATCAAAAATCACATTGATTTCATCATCACCAAAAACATCATCCACCTGGGCATCAAATATTCCCTTTTGCTGAGAGATGTAGTTTTTTAAGTGCTGAGCGACAGCTTCCACTTGCTGCAAATCATTTGATCTTAATGTGACCGATACAGGATCTCCCACTGGAGGACCATTAATCATAGCTTCAAAACTGAGACTACTAAGCTTTTCATTTTTAATTTCTCGAAGCTGATCTAAAATTTCTTTTGTTGACACCTTGTCTTGAGTTTCTTTTGAAACAAAAATGTTAATCATCGAAACATTACTGCCACTTTTGGCCTTCGGATCAGAGTTATCCATGGCTGAATCACCAGCCACGGCCGTCACATGAAGAGCTCTGTCCTTTAACGTATCAAGAATTTGTTTTTGTACTTCTTGATTAATTAAATCTGTTGATTCAACCCGGGTCCCCTTAGGAGCTTCAAGTCTTGCAACATAAATTTCTGTTTGTTCTGCAGGAAACAGATTCAGACGATTACCAAAGGCCAACATCATAATAGTGCCAATGAAAAGGGCGATATAGATCCCTGTGGATTTCCATTTGTTGTCCACACCCCAAGTCACTATTTTTTCAAAAGGAGGTATAACTTTTCTTGTGAACCAATCCGATTGAACTTCATTGTTTTTTAATTTTGAAACGTAAGGAAAAAGCTTCAAACGCATGGGAAGAAGAAAGAAGGATTCGGCTAATGATAAAGCAAGGGCTAACGTCACCACTATAGGTATAGCTTTAATGAATTGACCCATGACTCCGCTGGTGACTAGCATTGGTAAAAAGGCAGCAATTGTTGTTAACGCTGTTGCTGTTATGGGAGCCCAAAGATCATGAACAGTTTTAAGTAAAGCTTCGTTGTTTTCTAAGCCTTCATCACGTAGCCGAGTGTAGTTTTCTGCAATAACGACTGCGTTATCAACTAGCATTCCAAGAGCAATTACAAAGGCTATGATTGTAATGGTGTTAAGAGTATAACCCATGACCATGACCAGTCCCATAGTGGAGGCCAGTGCTAGTGGTAGTGAAAATGCAGTCATTATGCCCACACGCCCCGGCAGAAAGAGCATCAAAAAAACCAACACTAAAACGAGCCCCTGCCATCCATTGGAAATCAAAACTCCCAATCGATCGGCAACACGGACCCCTTCATTACTAAAAATTTTAAATTCGATCTCGCCCGAGTATTTCTTTGAAAAGAGATCAAGGGTTTCTGAAACTTCTTTAGAAAGAGCGAGCAAGTCGGCTCCGCCTTTTTTAGTCACAATCAATCTTGTTGCAGGCTCACCGTTATAACGAAATAGAGTCAGAGGCTCTTCAGAGGAGTCCTCGACTGTTGCAATATTTTGCAAAAGGATTTTTTGTCCTGAAAAATTAGAACGCACAACTATTTTTTCAAGCTCTGCCGCTGAAGAGGCTTTGCCTTCAATGCGGATCAACTTTTGAACTTCTTGACCTCTAATTTCACCACCCGGGATGGTGATATTACGAAACCGTAAGGCCGCTTCAACTTCAGCGATGGAAACATGCAAGTTCTCCATGGTTTGACGATTCAATAGTAGATTAAATTGTCTTTCACGAAATCCTATTAAAGTAACAGCTGATACTTTTTTATTATCTTTTAATTCTTCTTTTAGAAGATCGGCTACAGCGTCCCTTTTTCTTCCTTCGTTGGATCCGATCACAGCGAGCTCAATAACTGGAAATTCATCTGACTTAATTTCAGTGAAGACTGGTTTTGTTTCTAAGTCAGGCGGTAAACCTGCCGCTCGGTCCACAGCTCTTTGTAAATCAGCGATGACATCTTCGGTGTTATATTTATCAATATCAACTTCTGTAACGATGGTACTAAGCCCTGCCTGGCTGGTGGATTTGACTTGCTTTAGACCCGTGACCCTTTGAATTTCTTCTTCGATAGGTTTTGTTATTTTCGTTTCAATGTCATCAGCCGTGGCACCGTCATAGCGAGTGGTAATAACCACAGCTCCAAGATTGACTGAAGGAAAGCTTTCAGATTTAAGGGACATGACACCAAAAACTCCGAAGATCATAACAAACAAGGACACGACTAAAGTAAATTTATGATTTTCAAGAAAAAATTTTGCTAAAAAATTCATTTGCTAGCCACCTGTATTTGGTTCCATTCGCATGGAAATTGGTTAAACACTGAAAAGTAATCAAGAACATAATGGGCAATTTGTCTGCGAATTGTAATGACCTGAAGTTGAGATTGAAAATAAGCATCTTGTTCAAAAATTAAATTAGAAATGGGCACTCGGCCTTGACGGTATTTACTTAAAATTTCCTTTGAACTTGTTTCTAGGTTTTTAGCATTATCAAGTTGATTTTTTAAACCTAAGTTCAGCAGCTTGATCGATTTTATCATCGTATCATGGGTGGATCTCAAATCATTGCTCAGCTGAATATCTTGAGCCTGTAAAGAATTTCTTTTTAGACTTAACAATGCTCTCTCAGAATTTGATTTTTGAGAGCCCAAAGGCACACTTACGACCAGCCCCAATCCGTAGCCAGAACGATCCTCATCCTCAAGTGCAGTTCTTGAATTTCGATAACTGCTACCGACACCTGACGTTTGATACTGAGCCACAAGGGAAACATCCACACTATCATGTTTCTGAGCTTGAAATAGCTCATCTTCTGTTTCTGATTTTAATAACGAAATCATTTCATCAAGAGTAGTTGCATCAAGCGAGAGCTCTTTCTGCGATTCAATTTGATTAATACACTGCTGAATTTGTGGCAGAGTTTGGTTCATCACGCCAGTAGGCGCTTTCCAATCTGAAGATTTAAAACTAACAAAATTCTTTTCAAAAACTTGCATCAGAAGTTCACGCTCGTATTCAAATAAAAGAAGGGAACTTTTTCTAGACTCCACTTGGGAACTGGATCTGGCGACTTCTGCACTGTCAGCAGCACCTAACTTTTGTCGGCTTAAGGCATCTTGAAACTGCCTATCCGCTGACTTGACCAATTCTTGCGATAATTCCATGGACTGATCCAATGCAATCAAACTCCAATAGGCTTTTCTTAATTCCACTTCCTGTCGTTTAAGACCCACCGACTGTTGCAACTCGGCACGCTTCTTTTGGGCTTTTAAACTTCTAAGCTGAGCTCTATCCAAGCGACCGAAGACATTTTTCCAAAGATCAATTTCAGCACTGACACGAGTTCCGGTTTGGGTCACATTTTTGAAGCTTTCATCTTGGGTAGAAAACTGACTGCCAAAAACTTCCCCTCTCACGTTAAGACCGTAGGATAACTTTTTCTCGACTCCTGCTTTCCAATCTTCAGCAGGTGACAGAACAGGGTTAAAAACAATCAGAGGTCTTTCGCTGGATCTGGAAAAGTTGTACTGCGTAAAGGCCCGAGCTTGGTATTTTTCGGCATTCAACGACTGATTCAGATCCACTTCAGAGCGCAAAACCTCTTCTCGCATTTGAAGGGTGGACTGGGTTCTCAGCAGCTCGATCACCTTAGATTCGGTAAAGTTGCTTTGAGCGAATGTGAAATTGAGGGCTATAATCAAATAAATCATCTTTGAGGGCTCCTACGCATTAAAACGAACGTATGAAATAGCCTAATAAATATCACATAAAAAATCAATTAAAATTAAAACAAACGTTTGAATTTGATAAGAAAGTCAAAAATGTTCAAAGATTTTATATGGTTGGACAAAGTCCGGATTTCGCAATAAAGGCTAAGTATGAAAACAATCATTATCCTTTTTATGGCTATTTCCTCAATCGCTTACAGCGCTTGTATCACAAAACCCCAAGCTCAGACTCTGGCTTGGCGGGCATTAGAAAATACTTTGTGCGATGTGGAAGCCTTCGAGAATGAAGCTGTTTATGAACAATGTGCTCATGCGCAAAACCAAGTTAAAAATAAAATGAGATTTGAATCCAATCAATTGGGTTGGACTGTTTTGATTCGAGAGTTTGAATGTGCTCAAGGGGCTACCTGCTGGGAATGGTTCAGCATTTCATGCCAAGGAAAATTAACTTTCAACCGTAACGGTGAAAATTAATTTCCCAAAAAACCATTCAATCGAAATTCAAGACTGGGACTTACGCCAACGGACACCCAGTTGATTTTCTGAAATTCATCAATCAAGTAAAGTGTGGGAGTTCCACGGACTTTATAATCTGCTGCCACCTGACCCGTTAAATCTAATGCTACTGGAAATTGGTATTTTTTTTCATTCACAAATTTTGCAACTGTGCTGGGATCTTCTTGGATCGAAATCGCTAGAATTGAATCCGCCTTGATTTGACCCTTTTCAATCATCGCATTTAATCGTCCGAGCTCAATGGAACAAGGGCCACACCAAGTGGCCCAAAAAATTAACACTTGTTTTTTATCGAAAATAACAGAGATGGGTTGATTGTTCAAACCCGTTAAATTCACAGGCTTTGCTGTAACACCTTGTTGTTGTTTCGATTGATAGTATTCATAGCCTTTAATTGCCAACAACCCTATTAATACCAGCGACAACAATAAGGATACTTTATCTTTCATCATCATTTAATTCTGAAATAAAATCAGAATTAATTCAAAGTAAACTTGATGGGCACAACAATCTTCCATGAAGCGGCTTGTATCCCTTGCGGAAAGGGTTGAAATGGAGCGGCCCTGGTCGCTGCATTAATGGCAGCATCATTGAGTCTTTGAAAAGGACTTCGCTGAACCAGTTCTACGCTTTGTAGTTCTCCGCTTGCATTAAGGGTCAATTGAATTTTGACCTCACCTTGCTCTTTCATTTTTTTAGATAGATTGGGATAGGTCTGTTGTTTTTTTACTAATTCATGAACAGCGCTTAAATATTGTGACTTTGAATCTTGAGAAAGTGCAGACTGACCAGAATCAGCCTGGACAGCTAACGAATTCGAATTCGATTTTGATTTTTGTACTATTAAGCGAACGCTTCGCGATTCTTTTTTTTCGATCTGTGAAATTTGAATATCAATGATTTCTGCCGGCAGAGATGGTGACGAACCATTCAAAGTTATAAAATAAATGGCAAGATGAAGAAAAAAACTAAATAGCAAAAAGCGAATCATAGAAGTTCGCCCTTCAAAGACAAGATCAATTGTCGTCCTCGTAATGGACCCCAAATATGAAAATTATCCAAATGATAATGCGATCCATGCTGGGCCCAAGTCAGCGGACTATCACCAACACCCGTCTGTGTGTAGTCAAAAACATTTTTAATACTGAATCCAAAATTCCATAATTTTGATAATTGAGTTTCAAAATCGAGATCAAGGGTGGCATAAGTTGGGGATTTTTGTTTTTTTTGATCCGCATAGACAATTTCATTAAAAGTAGGACTTGTAACTTCAGTGTCTGTGTACGCAATATTATAGTGTTTATCATAACCGTATTGGCTAAGGTCCACTTCATTTATCACATTGATCTTCTGCTTCAGATGCCATTGACCCAGTTGTAAATTTGAAATGAAGCTTAAACGTTTTTCATTAGCGGCAACAGGCAACTTTTCTTTGTATCCATTTGGATAAACAAATATCTCTGCTAATGTCTCAAAATTCCACAAGGGGCTGAACTGCTTACCATAACTTAAATCGTAGGTTGAAACCAAATACTGAGAACTGGCATTTTTAAAAAGAAGGGGCTGACTGGTAATGGCCTGATCAAGGCCATAGGCCATATTATCTATAAATGTGTGATGCATTGAGAACTCAAAAAAATCTTCTAATCTTTGACCCGCTAGGGAATAGACAAAAGAATTGGAAGTTTCGACTTGATCGATCTCGATTAGAAATCCATCGTGAATAGTTCCATGCTGACTTTCAAAAAGAGTCAATGGAGCACGGTAGCCCACTCCCCAACCTATTCTTGAGGTGAAAACAGAATTGTGAATGTGCTTATAATGAATCCGGGGTGCCAGCACAGTTTGGTTAATACTTTTATTAAATTCACTCCAACGAGTTTGAATATGATCAGCTCTTAGAACTAAAGAAAATTCGTTGAAGTCATCTTTGATCCAAGTGTCCTGAAGATAGGCACCATAAGTTTGTAATTGCAGATTATCTTTACTCAGTCCCTGATCATTATAGAGTTCGTTAGAATTAGATCTCATCCATTGATTTTTATGATCCAATCCTATTGAAAGAATATGTTCATTATTTAAAGCCATTGTGGATTCCAACATGATAACACTTAAATGATCGGTGTTTTTATAATCGTAGCCGTGGGAATAAATGGAATCTTGAATTTGCCAGGCCTGCCCAAGACTTAATTTAAGACTTGAATCAGAGTTGAGCTGATGAAAATATTGGCCTGAAAGTTCATAGCGCTCGATATTAATATTGTCTGTTATTTTGTTAGGGTCCCCGATATATTTTTTTCTTACATCACTATCTGTAAAATCAGCCGAATCAGCCAGTAAGTTTGCAGGCTGCTTCAGCTTTTTATATTCAGGATTCCCACCTACGGTATCAACATATCCAGCACTGAATCGAAATGACAATTCATCCACTTCATTCATCTTATGATTTAATTTACTCAAAAAACTTTTTGTTTTTAAAAAGGCTTGTTCGGTCACTTTATTATGATCGTTATCGACAGGCTTTGAATCACTGATCTGTGCCCCTAGTAGTAGGGCCGTTTTTTGCGATAAACGAAAAGTGTGAACTGTGGATAGGCTTAGTTGACCATCGTCAGAAACAACTGTGTTTAAATCTTTTAATGGCATAAAGGGATCAGCCGTTGTTATGCTTATAGCTCCGCCTAGGGCTTCAGGTATAGCAAGTGCTGCTCCGGCTCCCCGGTAAATATCCACAGACTCTATGCCTTGAAGGGGAATGGCATCCAGGCCATAAAAACCAGACACTGTTGAATGTAAAGCCATACCATCAATTAATAAAGTTGTGTGTTCACCTTTCAAACCATTGATCGTGACTCTTTTAGTTCCACAAAAAGCACATGCAGTTTGAGTATCAATTCCTTTTTCATCATCAATGACTTCTGAAAATGTTTGAGCCTTTTTTGCCTCTAATTTCGTCTTACTCAGTCTTTGCACAGAGCTGACTTCATCGGTTTTTAAACCTTCACTTTTACTTTTACTTTGCACTAAAATTTCCGGTAATACCGAAATCTCATCAGCCTGTAAATTCAGGCTGATTGATATGGCAAAAAATAAAAGGAAACTAAAAAAATTAATGCTCATGAACCTTTAATTGCAAACAACGAAAATTATCGAAATGATTATTATGAAACCAACGCAAATTAAATGATTTTACTTGTGCGAGATCCGTTGAACCAGGCTCTGTGAATAAAGCAACCTCATCTTTTAAGTTAGTGCCGACACCTTTAAGAATTGAATTATTTTTTGTATCAAAAGTAACCCGAATGGATTGAGGTTTATCGTTTCCGTGGGTATAGCTCGTTGTCACATCAGCATAAAATTGCTCTGGGGTTTCCTCAGGACCTGTAAATCCTAAGTCCATTACAAATAACTTACATTCTTTGCGGCTGACGGCATCTTTTCCTTCAAGGACTAACAGTGCACCCTCGTGATCATCTTCAGCTGGGCCGGCTGATAACGCTTGAAATGATAGGCCTAATAATAGCAGTGAAATTAACATTTTCATGAAAAACCCCTTTTTATCGGAAATAGTTATTGCAACTAAGTTGCATTTGCAACGATTATTCTATATTTAAATACAATGCTGATAATCCCACTTCTATTTTGGTCCACTTTTGAGCCTACGACCCTTGATGCGGTCAGAAAACAGCATGTGCTAACTGTGCTTACAGATAAAAACTGCTTGGTTTGCGAAAGCTATATAAAAGAAATTATAAAATGTAGTGAAAAAACTCACACGGCAGTCGTAGCTGCTGGAGACAACAACTACCTTAGAACATTAAGACAACAACTGCCTGATTCTGTTTCACTTTTAAAAGCCACTCAAAAACAGTTGGCTCAAGTGACAAAATTAACTCCAACCACTTTTATAAATGAAAAAAAAAGAGATGGATTTATCACCTGTCAGGATCTTCAACAAGAGGTTAAAAATGATTGATATTCAATCCGTGAAAATTGAAAAGCTTTTAAAAAAATACAAATTAAAAAAAACAGATTTACGAGCCTCCATTCTTAAAACATTTTTAAATTCTAAAAATTCATTGTCTCAAGCCAATCTTATCGAAAATTTAGAATCTGAAATGGGGAATATTGATCGAGTCTCTGTTTACCGTAATTTGAATCAGTTTAAGAATCTTGGCCTAGTTCATGAAGTTGCAAAAAATAGTTACATTAGCTGCAGTCATGATTGCGAAAAACATGCTCATTTACTACTTTTTTGTGAGTCTTGCCATAAACACAGTGAAATCAAAGATCATAACAAAATTAAAACTTTCTTTGATGCTTTGGATATGTTTAACTTTTTCAGCCATAACACAGCTTTGTCCATGAAAGGTATTTGCAAAGAATGTTCGCCAACAAAATAATCCAGACTTTATTCCTATTTCTTTTTTCCATTTCTTGCTCTTCTCAGCCTTATCCCATCACTGATCATTACAATGGGAAAAACTTTTATAATCCTGGTCAGCCTCCAGTTAAGGGATTTCTTGATTTACTTAAATGGCAGATGGCTGGCAGCAAGACTCCATGGCCAGAATCAAGACCTTTAAAAACAACACCCCGAATTCCAGAAAAAGTAGATAAAGATTCTTTATCCACCACATTTATTAACCATATGACTCATTTGGTTCAGTTCGAAAAACTAAATCTACTGACAGATCCCATTTTCTCACAGCGTGCTAGCCCCGTCAGCTGGGCAGGCCCCAAGCGTGTTCATCCTCCCGCTGTATCCATACAAAATCTTCCTAGAATTGATGTGGTCATAATTAGTCACAATCATTATGATCATATGGATGCATCAAGCATTCGGGAACTTACATTGAAGTGGAATCCCTTATTTATTGTTCCACTTGCCAATGCAGAATTGTTAAAAAAATTCGGTGCTAAAAATATAATTGAGCTTGATTGGTGGCAAAAGCATGCACTTCCAGAAAGTGATGCCGTTATCACTTTGGTACCCACACAGCACTGGTGTGCGCGAGGTTTATTTGATCGTAATGAATCCCTATGGGGTGGATTTGTGATTCAAGTTCAAAGTTTGCAAGTGTATTTCCCTGGGGACACTGGATACGGAGAACACTTCAAAATCATTGGCCAAAAGATGGGACCCATGGATTTAAGCTTTTTACCCATTGGTGCTTACGAGCCTCGTTGGTTTATGAAAGAGCAACATATGAATCCTGATGATGCTGTACTCGCTCACAAAGATTTGCCATCCAAGCAATCTATTGGGACTCATTTTAGAACATTTCAATTAACGGATGAAGGCATTGATCAACCCGTCATTGATCTTGAAATTGCACTTCAGAAATACAATGTATCGAATCAGTTTTTTATAGCTCCAGAACCTGGTGAAACCTTCGAACTTAAAAAGACAGTGAAACCAACCAACTAACAAGCAGAATTGATAGCAAATAAACGGTGATCTTTGCAGTTTCCTTTTTGAGGTTTTGACTACCCAATGAAAACACTAAAAATAACTTAGAACTGTAAGAAGCCAAAACTGACAAGGCAAGCAAGTGATTAAAATCTTCAGTAGAAATGGAAGCATTATTGTAAAGCTGAACGTTGGCAATAATTGAACCATGAACTTCAAATAGTGAAATTAAAAAAGTAAGTACTAATAAGGCTTCAAAACCAAAAAATTTTTGTAATATTTTTGATAGGCTTAAAATTCCAATAATGAAGGCGGAAAGTTGAATGAGCGGTATAATATCCACTTTTTCTTTTATTGCTTTTCTACTGGGGCTCAAATCTCCCTTAATTTTAATCTTGAAAAAAATAAGAACGAGGCACATCAGAATAGGACCCATTAATACTAAAGAAGGTCTTAAGTTATGCTCATCACTGCCCACCCAGATTAAAAACAGTCCTTCAAAAAGCATGGCAGCAGTGGCGGCTAAAAAAACTAAGACTTCGGAAGATACCAAAGGATCCAAAGAGACTTTGCTAGATTTAGCCAAATTAGCCGTCGTCACTGTGCTAGATATAAGTCCTCCCAGAAAACCAGAAAGTATAGATCCTGTTCCAGAACCAAAATAATGCATAAGCAAAGACCCCATGGTTTGAATGAAGGCTAATGCAAACATAATAAATGAAATTTTCTGCAAACTGATCAAATTCCAAGGATCTAAGGGTTGTTGAGGCAATAGAACTGTTAGAATAAGCAGAACTGTTAAAAGGAGTCCTGTTTGTAGCCAAAATTTATTTTTCATTCGATAAAGGCAAGAGTAGCATAAAATAATGAATTATTTAAAGACATTTGAAAAATTGAAGGTGGGCACACAGTTAATTGATAATCGAATTGTCATGGGCTCGATGCACACCGGGCTAGAAGATGATCTTTCCAATATCAACCAGCTGACTGAATATTTTGTGGAAAGGGCTAAATCCGGAGTCGGCATCATCATTACCGGGGGATATTCACCTAACCGACTAGGACGATTAACACCTTTTGCCGGTACCTTTAATTCTCAAAAAATAGCCATAGCTCACAAAACATTAACAGCACAGGTCCATGCGGCTGGTCCGTCGAAAATATTATTGCAACTTCTGCATGCAGGTCGTTATTCCTATCACCCCTTTTCTGTTTCCGCCTCAAGAATTAAATCTCCAATAACACCATTTACACCCTTTGCCCTACCTGGCTGGATGGTCAAATCTACGATCAATGACTTCGTTAAATCTTCGCTACTGGCCCAACAGGCTGGATACAACGGAGTTGAAATCATGGGTTCTGAAGGCTACTTTATCCATCAATTTTTTTCTCCCAGAACAAACAAAAGATCTGATGAATGGGGTGGAAGTTTAGAAAATCGCTGCCGTCTTGGAGTTGAAATTATCCAACAAATTCGTGAAAAAGTGGGGCCTGATTTTATACTAGCATTTCGTATTCCAATTCTAGATTTACTGACCGATGGATCTTCTTGGGACGATATCGCGTATTATGCAAAAAAAATTCAAGCAGCTGGTGCCAATTTACTTAATTCAGGAATTGGTTGGCACGAATCAAGAGTTCCCACCATAGGATCAATGGTACCGCATGCTGCCTTTTCGTCAGTTACGAAAGATTTAAAAATGGTCGTTGATATTCCCGTTATCGCCAGTAATCGATTCAATGAACCTGAACAGATCGAAAAGGCCTTATCAGAAAGTTGTGCTGACATGATTTCCATGGCAAGACCCTTTCTGGCAGATCCCGCATTTGTTGAAAAAGCTCGCAATAATAAGTCACTGCAAATCAACCCTTGTATTGCTTGTAATCAAGCCTGCCTGGATCATATTTTTTCGCAAAAAAGAGCCTCTTGTTTAGTCAATCCAACGGCCTGTGAAGAAAAAAAGTGGACTCTTACAAAAACCATGGATTCAAAAAAAATTGCAGTCGTTGGAGCTGGAGTGGCTGGTCTGAATGCTGCCTTGGTTCTGCTTAAAAAGGGTCACCAAGTTTCAATTTACGAAGCAGGCTCTGAAGTGGGAGGCCAGTTTCAATTGGCTGGTCTTATTCCTGGGAAAAAAGATTATTTGAAAAGTCTTTTGCATTGGTCATCAGAAATTAAAAGACTCGGTGGAATCATCCATTTCAATACAAAAATTCAAGAGGCCCATGAGTTACAAAATTATGATCACGTCATAATTTCAACAGGTGTTAAACCACGCATTCCACAAATCCCAGGACTTGATCTTTCCCATGTCATAACTTACGAAAAGCTTTTAAAAGCGAACACATTTTCAGGAAAAAATATCGTCATTATCGGAGCTGGAGGAATAGCCGTGGATGTGGCAACTTACTTGCTGCATAGGAGTGCTAAAATTGACACTTCTATTCCAGACTTTTACAAACATTGGGGCATTGAAACAAAGTTGGCCGGTGGCTTAAAAAAGATTTCTCGGATTGAAACTGATCTGAATATAACATTACTGCAAAGATCTGATCGATCTTTAGGAAAAGGCTTAGGCAAAACCACAGGATGGATTCATCGTTTAGATCTTAAAAAACACGGTGTAAAGTTCATTAATCAAATCGAATATAAGAAAATCACATCAGAGTTTATTGAGATTCAAACACGAAAAGGTGACATTCAGCGTTTACCGGCTGATCTTGTGATCGTTTGTGCTGGCCAAGAATCTCAAAAAGATCTAGTGTCAAAATTAGAAGAAACAAAAAAGCCCTACTCTTTAATTGGTGGTGCCCACCATGCTGGCGAATTGGATGCAAAAAAAGCCATTAAAGACGCTTTCGAAGTTTCTTTTAAAATTTAAGTAAGGGGTCTTTGTGGTTAGCAATCCTGGAAAATTTCAATTTCTTAAAAATATTCACCGTGAAGCCATCCCCGGACTTATTCTTTTAGCTGTTGCTATATTAGCTATGGTATTAGCTAACGGCTCACTTTCTGAAGTCTACTTTTCAATCGTTAATTTTAAAATTGGAAGCCTGACCTTACAACTTTGGGTCAATGATGCTTTAATGGTGATCTTTTTTTTCATGGTAGGAATGGAAATCAAAAGAGAACTTATTCAAGGTGAACTTAATTCTGTAAAAAAAGCAACACTTCCACTGGCAGCTGCATTAGGTGGAATGATTTTTCCTGCTTTGATTTACGTTTATTTTAATCCACAAGCTCCGAATCTGTCGGGTTGGGGAATTCCCATGGCCACGGATATAGCCTTTGCTCTTGGCACTCTTAGTTTATTGGGCCAAAGGGTTCCCAAATCCTTGGTGATTTTTTTAATGGCTTTGGCTGTTATTGACGATTTAGGTGCCATTTTAGTTATAGCTTTCTTTTACACTTCACAAATTAAAATTTTAGCATTGGGTTTAGCAAGCCTTGGCCTCATGGCGATACTGGTTATGCAATTTTTGAAAATTAAAAATTATGGATTCTACATCATCATTGGAATAGCTATTTGGTCTGCTTTTTTAATCTCTGGCGTGCACGCTACGATTGCAGGGGTTTTAATTGGTCTGCTGACTCCCATTCGCTTTTCTGACAGCAAAAGAACTGACGGGCACTATTCGCCCATTAATGAACTTGTGCACTGGCTGCACCCCTGGAGCAGCTATGCGATTATGCCCATGTTTGCTTTTTTCAATGCAGGGGTGGCTTTAGGCGACATTCATTTCGGTGAATTGATTTCTCATCCTATTAATCAAGGTGTTTTACTTGGTTTATTTGCAGGAAAAACTATTGGAATTTCTTTATTTTGTCTATTAGCTGTCAAACTTGGTCTAGCTGCTTTACCAAAAGGAGCCCAGTGGTCTCATGTGACTGGTGTTGCCATGATTGCTGGTATTGGCTTTACAATGTCGTTGTTTATTTCATCACTTGCACTGTCACCAGAGCTAGAAATTTATTCGAAAACTGGAATTTTAATGGGATCCATTTTAGCTGCTATTGTTGGATTCACTTTCTTAAGATTTTATCCGCATAAAATCAGTGGTTCAAATCATTAATCAGTTTTTGAGCACCTGATTTTTCAATCCAAGTTTTCTCTGACAGTAACCAAATTAGAAAACCCATAATGGTGACAAATAATACTCCAAGAACGGCAGCCAGTATTATAAGTTTTGTATCTGTATCTTCAGGGATGAAGTAGACTCCAATTCCTATTAAACCCACAAACAAAACAACTAACAGCTGCATACTAAAAATTGCTATTAATAGCGTTATTAAACCTTTTCGTGTTCCGCTTAAGACTTTTAGAAATAGAACTAAGCTTTTAACTTTTGCTGATTTCACTAGTGTTTGACTGAACCAAGAAAAAAATAAGTTAATAAATACTGACTTCATCGTTTACGACTTCCAAAAAACCATCCAATGATAAACGCGACAAGTCCCACCACTGCCAGTGTCACCATGGGTTCTTTTTCAGCTTTTTCTTTTAACTCTTTAATTTGAGGTTCCAAATTATCAATGACTTTTTTAATCTCAGTCCATTCTGATTCAAAATGGCTTTTTACATCTTCTTTTTTTCCTTCAATTTGATCGATCACATCTTCAAAAGTTTTCTTGCTCAATTGATTACCCTGCCTTTCGCATACGTATTACAGGTTCATTGTAGCGTAAATTAGCATTGCGTTTTTTTGCGTAATTATTAAGTTTTGATAAGAATATTGCGAGTAATAGCAATAAATAACTTTTCCAATAATTGATAAGTCCGCGGTCAATTCGGAAATTTTTAAAATCTTTTTTTGAAACAAGTAATTTCACTTTTGATCCAGGCTTTAAACCGAAATAGAATGGGTTTTGTTTGTCTATACCTGATATTATCCTATTATCTGCTGAATAGTAACGAACTAAGGGAATCTTAGTCCTTAGTGATGGTCTCCACTGATGCATCAATGGTCGGTCATAAACAGCATTCCAGCTTAGGGATGTTTTAATTTCATTGTGAGTCTTTTGAAATGTAAAAACTGAAAGGACTAGAGCCATAGTCGCTGAAGTTAAATATAAATATCTTTCAGCTTTAAACATATAATTTTTTAAGATCCAAAGTGAATGATCGACTTGTATGGGACCTTGGTATTTGTCTGACCAACTGATAAGCTTTGAGTTTTCTAAATCTAATATTTGTGGCCTATGAAATTCTGTTTCAAATTTAAAAAAGCTAAAAATTGGATGAAAACGTGCTGCCACTGACAAACCAAAATATAAAAACAATATGACTGCAATTTGACTGAATTGAACAATATAGAAAAAATGCACAATGGAATAAAGCACAGCGGCCCATAATATAAAACTAAAGCATGTCATCAAATTGGGTAGTCGATTGAATCGACCTTTTTTTGTATTTGAACTGGATATGAATAGATTTACAAAATCTCCAGAGGCAAATTGAGGTGCAGAACTTAACTCACTATCAATAAAAAAGTACTCTTTACCATTAATTCCTAGGAATCGAATGACAACTTGAAAAAATCCTTTTTTTTCTTCAGAAAATCCAACTACCTGACCAATTTTTTTTACATATTCAAAAGCGAAGTAAGTATGACAAATGATAGAATAAGAAGCTTTGATTAATAGAAATAGGCTGCATGTGAGAAGAAAAAATCCCATGTTAATGATTCGGAATTATTTAGTGAATTCTGTAATCTGACTTAAGGCTGGCTTAATTACTTAACAGGTATCTGTACTTTGATCGTGACCTGGTCTTTAACTCCCACGCCCATGTATCGAATTCCCTCAATTTTAAAATCACTCAATAATATTGGAAATTGAGCCTGAAGTTGTGAGCCTGACAATTTAAATGAACCCTCAATTTTTTTCTCAATGCCTCTGATTTTTATAATTCCTGAACCTTTACCATTTTCACCTACAGCTTTTACAAGAATGGCTTGAGGATGATTTTGAACGTCTAAATACTTCAATGTGTGTTCATCTCGTAAACTTATACCCGTTTTAAGTGATTTCAAATCAACAACAATATTTTCTGCAACAACTTGATTCCCTACTTTTTTTGCAAAGCCATTAACGTTTGGAGTTTTAGCTGAAAAATTTCCTGCAGGCGATAATCGAATATCTACGGTGGCCTCTGATGCAAAGACACTGGACGTTAAAAATAGAAAGACAAAAAGTACATTTTTCATTTTACCCTCTTAAGTGAATTTAGCATAATCAACTTAGTCAGTATTAAGCAATTTTAAATCATTGATAAGGATAATGGTCTGGACACTTTCATCAAATTAGCGAGTCAATTAAAAACACCTTGGGAAGTGCAGAACTACCTTTTTGATTTTGATTACAATCCAAAACCACAATTACAATCGGCTTTATCTTCAATTCAATCTCAAACAGCCCATTGTCTTGAAGGTGTTTTTGTAGCTGCTGCAATTTTAGAATATCATGACTACGACCCTTGGTGTTTAAGTCTAGAAAGTCAGGATGGCCTGGACCACTGTTTATTTTTATTTCAAGGGCGAAATAATTTATGGGGAGCCGTTGGCAAATCTAGGGATTTTGGCCTCAACGGACGCAAACCAGAATTTAAAAATATTAAAGATCTAGTTAAAAGTTACTACGATCCCTACGTGGATAAAACGGGTCAGATCACAGCCTGGCAAGTGGCGCATTTAGATGAGGTTAATTGCGACTGGAGACGAAGTCCAAAAAATGTTTGGAAACTAGAAAATCACTTGCTGACCATTCCTCATCATAAGTACACCGCAAGTAAAAGGCGTTATGAAACTTTGAAGAAAAACTACATTCGTAGAGGAGATTTTTTACCACTGAAACAATGGTGGCACCCTAAGAATCTTAAGGAAGAGTCATATTGGGTGCAAAAGTCACAGCCAAAATAAGAGTGATAATAATGGGAATAGCAGCAAGTCCAAAATAAGGAATCATTTCTTTCATAACAGCTTCATCTTCTTTAATTTTTTCAATCTCTGCACTAGTCAGTTGTTTATCCATGTGGGCTCCCTTGAAATTAAAAATAATCTAACTAAGTTTACAAATCATTGCAATCGTAAGTCGTTTTAGTTGGATAGGTTCCTGTATTATCAATGTTACATTTTTTAAAGAAAAAATCTTCCTGCTCTTTGATTTCTCGGACTGGCATTCCCCAATCTACAAAATAGGTTTGTGAAGACAAGGCAGCGGGATGCACTTGGGGTTCTTTTCTTGGCTTAGAAGCACAAGACACCAGAAAAAGTGGAATAAAAAGTAGCAGCCATCCCATATTAATACTGTATCAGATAATTCATCTGATCTGTAAGCAACAACCGGACGTTAGTCGCTTAGAAGTCTTTTAAAATCTCTCGGGCTGCGTTCAGTCCAGGAGTTCCCATAACTCCCCCACCAGGATGAGCACCACTACCACACAAATAAAGATTTTTAATTGGAGTTCGGTAATTGGCGTATCCAGGAACGGGCCGCATATGAAACATCTGATCCAATGACATACGACCATGAAACAAACTACCACCTGTCACGCTGTACTCTCGCTCCATGTCCAAAGGAGAAATGACCTGACGATGCAAAATGGAGCTTTTAAAATTAGGGGCGTACTGAGTCATGATATCGACACATCGATCTGCAAAGCTTTCTTTGATCTGATCCCATGTTTGACCATTTTTAAGATTATAAGGACCATATTGAACAAACATATTCATGACATGATGACCATTCGGCGCAAGCGAATCGTCCACTGACGAGGGAATTGTGCATTCCAGAATTGGATTTTGGCTAGGTCGTCCTGCCACCGAATCACTGTAAGCTTCTTCGATGTACTGCATATTGGGACAAATATGAATGGTTCCCCTATGATGAGGCGCTAAGTTTTTGCCCGGTATGGCTTTAAAGTCTGGAAGTTCTGATAGCGCTAAATTAATTTTGACTGATGCACTGTCGTAATTGATTCGCCTTACATTTTGCACAAAGGATTCCGGAAGATCTTTTTCATCAATAAGACGGTTAAAAGTCATATTGGGATCTGCACCTGATGCCACAATTGTCGCTTGGATTTCTTTGCCGTTTGCAACAACACCAACGGCTTTATTGTTTTTAACTATAACTTTTTCAACAGGCTGAGAAGTGAAAATATCAACTCCCAAAGCTTGACAGGATTTAGCAAGAGACTGTGTGAGCCCCCCCATTCCGCCGCGCATATAACCCCATACACCACGAACACCGTTACACTCTCCCATGACATGGTGGAATAAAATATAAGAAGTGCCCGGCATAGAAGGAGAGGCATTCGCACCAATCACCGCATCTGTGGCTAATGTTGTCTTGAGCTCTTCACTTTCAAACCAATGATTAAGCATATCAGTGGCCGAACCTGTTAAAAATCTCATGAGCTCTGGCCAATTGGATTTTAACTTTTTTCTGTTTTTGAAAAGCAAGCCGCCTAAACCAGTGACATCCGAAAAATGCAGATTGCCCGGATTAGGAGGAACCATGGTCATAAGAGGCTCTAGGACCTCGGCCATTTCTTCTAACATATGTTCATATTTTGGATAATTTTCTGCATCTTTTTTACTGAATTTGGCGATTTCTCTTTGGTTGAGATCTTTGTCAGGTCCCATTAACAAAGTACGACCATCAAGAAAGGGGGTGAAACTCGATGGACTTCGAGGAAGCATATCAAAACCGAAATCTTTAAGCTTCAGATCTTGAATGATTTGTGGTTTGAACAAACTATTAACGTAAGACAAAGAAGAAAATTTGTAACCTTTGAAGGGTTCTTCGGTCACTGCACAACCACCCACGACAGCTCGTTTTTCAAATACAGCGACTTTATAGCCCGCTTTAGCCAGGTAACCTGCCGTCACAAGTCCATTATGTCCACCGCCGATAATGATCGCATCGTACTGACTTTTAAGCTCACTCATGAAACCCCCAAGCGGAAGTTTTAAGTTTGAAAAACGAGGGATTCAAGTATTAATTCTAGAAGTCATATGTTAACTTGCCTCCATAAATGACAAATAAGTTCTTTTATTTTTTTCTTGCCATTACTTTACTCATAAGAATTTGTTTTACCTCTTTTGTTGGGCTCATAGATGATGAGGCCTACCACTGGAGCTGGACACACGAGCTCATGCTCAGCTACTTCGATCATCCAGGACTCATTGCATGGTTAGAAAAGATAAGCACTTCATGGTTGGGATCTACCCTTTGGGGCGTAAGACTTCCATCGTATTTATGCTACCACATCGCCCTTTATTTTTTCTATTTGCTGGGTCGCGATTTATTTAGTGAAAAAGCCGCACAAGTGGCGACTCTTTTGTTTCTTTGGAGTCCGTTTTATGGATTCGGCGGCTATGTGGCCTCACCGGAAGCTCCTTTTATTATGTTTTGGTTAATGGGATCATGGGTCTTTTGGCAAGGAGTCAGACCGGACAGCTTTCGATGGTCGAATAAAAAAACCTGGCTCTTGCTGGGTCTCATCATGGGTTTAGGTCTTAACTCTAAATTTATCATGGCGTTACTTGCACCTGCCATGGGACTTTATTTACTTGCCACATCACACAGAAAAGTTCTTCTCACTCGGTGGCCTTGGATCGGCGTTTTGGTGGCCACACTCGTTTGCCTACCTGTTTTTATTTGGAATTATGAATTTGAATGGCCTGGTTTTTATTATCAATTTTACGATCGTCACACAGGAAACAGTTTTTCTATTACCCGTTGGCTTGGTTGGTTTTCTGCACAATTTTTATTTTATACCCCAGTTGTATTTGGTTTATTTATTTATGCTTTAAAGTTTTCTGTAGAAAACTGGAAACAAGCTCGTTTCCGTTTTTTAATATGTATGACTCTCCCCAGCCTTGTTATTTTTTATCCACAACCTTTGTGGGCTGATTACAAACCGCACTGGCCCGGGGCCGCCCATTTGTATTTACTTATGGCAGTAGGGTATTTTCTAACCTCTGAAACCCTAGGTTTTAAAAAATGGCTAAAAAATGGAATTTTATTTTTCTATATTTTAATAAACGTTCTTGTTTATACACCTTTTCTTGGACCCTGGATGCCTGCTTTGCATGCGGCTTTGAAAATTGAAACACCTTGGGATTCACGTTGGGATTTAAGCAATGAATTCCATGGTTGGCAGGAACTAGGAGACAAAGTCAACGAACTGCAAAAAAACTATCATCGTGATTTTGGTTTGAAACCCTTTATCGGAGCCCTTCGCTACGAAACAACTGCACAGACTTTTTGGGGAACCCAACAAAAAACATTTATGCTTTCTCCAGTCACCAGTCACTACACAGTTGTACAAAGAAAAAGACAAACATTGCTAGGCTTTCATGGTCAACCCACTCTTGTTGTCACAACAGAAAAGTATCCAGCGGACCCTTTGAAGTACGGAAAGTGGGACTCCTGCACACCCGAAGAATTTAAAACTTACCGTGGTGCTTATTTATCCAGAACTTTCACTATCTGGACTTGTTTGAATTTCCAGGGATTGCACCGTGAAAAATAATTTCTTACTGACCTGCAACCAATTGTTTTAAACTTTGTGTTTGAATTTCCAATTGATGTATCTGCGAAGACATTTCTTCAGAAGATGAAGCTATCAACTCAGAAGAACTTGCATTGCTTTGCACAGATGCATCAAGTTGATTGAAAGCTGTCGAGATCTGATCAATTCCAATGGCTTGTTCTTTTGAACCATTGGCTATTTCTTGATTCAACTGAGAGATTTTTATCACTCCTTCAACAATTTTATTTAATGCTTGTCCACTGGAGTCAGCAACTTGAGTGCCACTTTTGATAACTTCTGAATTCTTCTTAATTAAATCTGAAACCTCTTTTGCTGATTGCGCACTCCTTTGAGCCAAAGACCTAACGGCCTCTGCCACAACAGCAAAACCTTTTCCTTGCTCCCCTGCTCTGGCTGCTTCAACTGCAGCGTTCAAAGCGAGAAGATTTGTTTGAAAGGCGATATCATCGATCACTTGAACAATTTCTACCATTTTTTTAGAAACACTATTTATTTCATTCATTGAAACATTGAGGCTTTGTAATTCAATAACGCCTTGCTGTGCCTCATCCTTACATTTGTCAGAAACTTCAGCTGCCTTAACTGCACTATCACTATTTGATTTGACCATACTGCTGAGTTCTTGCAAGGAGGCGACACTTTCTTGCAATGAGGATGAAGACTCTGTTGCGCTTGATGAAAGCTCTGTTGCGGTCGAGGACAATTGAGTCATGGCCTTTGTCATTTCACCAGCTGATACAAAAAGATCTTTGCTAATATGAATAAGCGAATGACTGACTTTGGAAGTTTGAAAATACATAACGACAGAAGATATAAGAAATAAAGTTAGACTTAAAATTGTTATTAAAAGTGTAGAATTTGAAGTTTTAGATTCCGTTTCTTTCGTAATGGTTGAAACCCGTGTATCGACAAAACTAGAGATATCTTCTAGATTTTTGATAATATCACTGCGAATACTAACAAAATTTTTATTGACCAATAATTCAATCGCCTCATTTTCTTCCTGTGGCAACCCAGAACCTAATTTTTGAACTATAATTTCATACTGATTATCAAATACTTTAATTTTTTCATACACGGGATCAAATTTTTCTTTTAACGAAGAACTCATTTCAATTTTGCTAAACTTATTGATCTCATCGTTCATGAGCCCATAATATTTTTTTGATTGAGTGAGACTGTTAGCTGCACTTTGACCATTTTTAATATCAATAATTGCTAAGTTGAGGTACCTTAAACAAGAAACTAAATTAAGCTCTGCGCTTTGGGCATGTTTAATTTGTGGATAAAATCGATTTGAAATTGTTTGAATTCCAAGTCTTGATTCATTTAAAGAAAAAATAGAAAACACAAGAAGTGATAAGTACAACATCATGGGTACGATTGAAATAATTAAAATTTTCACTTTTAAGGACATACTTTTCATAATTTTTAATTCTCCGAATTATTTAGTATCGGAACTGAAAAGCATAAGTTCAAGATTAAATTATATATAGTTTATAGATAGAATGATCAGCTCTTCGTTGGAAGCTGGTTTTTGTAGGTTGACACATTCTCCTGTTTTTTTACCAATTAGAATTTGCGCCATTGGTGACTTCCAAGAAATAAATCCTTTTTCAATATCAATTTCATCTTCGCCGACAATTTTTATAACTTTAGTTTCACCATTTTCTTTTTCGATTTCGACAGTGGCTCCAAAAACAATTTTGTCAGATTGGACTTTTGCAGGATCCACGACTTCTGCCGAGTCCAGTCTTTGATTTAAAAAATGCAGTCTATGATCAATTTCTCTGAGTCGTTTTTTTCCGTATTGATAGTCTGCATTTTCAGAACGATCTCCGTTACTGGCCGCCCAGGCGACAACTTCCACGACTTTGGGCCGCTCTTTGTGCAAAAGCTCAGAGTACTCGGCTTTAAGCTTTTCAAATCCTACAGGCGTTATGTAATTTTTTTTTTCCATATCTAAGTCCTAGTTTTAGAATTCAAGACTTTATCATTTTAAGTCTTTTTCCGAAAGAAGTAATGTGAATTCACAAGTTCGAAGACTTATTTTAGCTGCAGGCCTATCAGGCATTGGCTTTGCGACAACACTGCTGTGGTATAAATCCACAGAAAAACACAATTCATTAAACCTCGAGGCACCACTCGCACAAGTGGGGCAAGTTTCAGACGAAGTTCTTAGGCGTCCTCCTACTCGTCTACTTTGGCACTCCGTTAACACCGGTGATCCACTTTTTAATGGTGAAGCCATTCGCACAAGCCTTAATGGTGAAGTTCGCATCCAATTTGAAGATGGAAGATTTATTGATCTTGAGTCAGATTCCTTAATTGTTCTTTCTAAAGCCGAGGGTGAAGTCTCTTTGGATTTAATGGAAGGAAGCCTATTTGTTAACTCCCAACAGGCCAACCAAGAAAAAGGCAGCACCGGCCTAGTTCTTAATTCAGCACAAGGAAAAGTGGATCTATCGAAAGCATCTGCCAGTTTATCAAAAGCAGTTGGTCAAAACCTAAGCTTACAAATCGTTGAAGGTAGTGCACAAGTTGAATCCAATGATGGCAAAACTCAAGAGCTTTCAAAAGGTAAAACAGGAACTTTAGGTTCTCAGGGAATGCAGTTTGATAGCAGCCAATTAAAAATTATATCCCCTCTACCTAACAAAGCTGTGTATCTTGATCCAAGTCAGAAGCCTGAAGTGAATTTTAAATGGACAGGTCTACCAGAGGGTTGGAAAACACAAATCCTAACAGGTCAAAATAGAAAGAAATTAATCAATGTGACCCAAGTCGAACTTGGAAAAGCAGAAGCCACCCAGCTTTATTCGATAGGTCGTCACTACTGGAAAATTAAAGCAACCAATCAAGAAAATCCGAATCAGTCCGTTGAAAGTCCAATTTATCGACTTGATGTTATGGCGAGAAGCACTCCAACCCCATTAAGTCCAACAGCCAACTCACAAATTGAAATTGAAGAATTCCCTTCACAACTTCAGCTTCAATGGCAAAAAAGTGATGAAGCATCAGGCTACATTGTTGAAATTGCAACCGATGCTCAATTAAAAAATAAAATTAAAGCAGAACGTTTAAATACTGTTGATCGCTTTGAACTAGAAAATTTAAATGCCGGTGATTACTACTGGAGACTCAGTTCCATTTATCCTGACACAGAAAAACCCTGGGTTGGAAAAGTGCAGAAATTTTCTCTCGTGAAAAAAGCGGAAACGGCCCCTGTCTCTATTCAGGTCAATTGGGATAATATTAATAAAACACAATACTACATTACAGCACCTGAACTTGAGCTAAAATGGACAGCTGGAAAAGATCAAAAAGAAGTCGCCAATTGGAAACTCACTTGGAAAAATTTGACGAATCCAGAGGTTTCCGAAGGCCAACTTGAAACCACAGACACAAAAAATAAAGCTGTTCTAACAGCCCCTGGCAGATATTTGGCATCCATTGAAGCTTTCGATAAAAAAGCAAGACGAATAGGTGCAGCAGAAACAGCTGAAATCGAAGTTAAAGAAATGCCATTACTATCAGCTCCCGAGCTTTTACCAGCTGGCGAAATTTTAAAAGCTGAAAACTCAGGAAGAAGTCAACTCAATTGGACCCCTGTTGAAGGGGCTACTGAATACCAACTGGTTATCAAAACAAATAAAGAAGGCAATAAAGAAGTTCTGAATAAAAAATATAAGGGTACGCATGCCACTTTACAAAATCTAATGCCGGGTGAATACACTTTGGAAATACTATCCATTGATCAGTTTGGCAGATCAGGCTCTCCTACAACTAGCAGAACACTAGTGGTTCCAGATAAAAGTAATCTTCGAGCCCCCGCTATGAAAAAAGTGAAGGTCAACTGATGAAAGTTTACTTTTTTCTTCTTTTGATTATTAGTTTTCACTTAGCCCACGCAGAGCCTTACCGACGCTTAGTTAATTTTGAGTGGGAACCTATCGAAGAAGCAAAATCCTATGAAATTGAAATTCGTAAAAAAGGCACTAGCAAAAAACCCAATGCATTTATCAGTGTGAAACCTGAGTGGAATGGAAGACTGCCAGTAGGAAAGTATGAATTTCGCTTGAGGTCCTTGGACGCTAGAAAAGTTCCTGGCGACTGGAGTGGTTATGCAGAACTTGATGTGAACCTAGAACCTGTAAAAATGAAATATCCACCTGCCAATGCAATGATTCCTTCAACCAAAGACAATGATGCAAAAATTAAATTCGAATGGCTTGGCGTCCCTGTTGCGAACGAGTATCAACTGATCGTCATGAACGAAAAAAATGAAGTTGTCGTTGATAAGAAAACAAAAGATCTAAGTCTTGATGTTGAATTAGGTGCCGCTCAAAAATACATCTATAAAATTAAAGCTCTATCAAAAGAAGATGATGTTTTCGGTGAATTCAGTGAAAATTTACCTTTTACAATTATTGGATCTGAACTTAAAAAAGCTGAAATTGAAAAACCAGACACAGAATTTGTCAGAGAATTAAAATGGCAAAAAGTAGAAAATGCTGAAAATTATGATGTTCTGTTAGCCAAGTACAATCCACAGTTAAAAAAATGGCAGAAATTTAAGGAATTTGAAAATTATGATTCTTTAAGTATGAACTTTGAATCTAACTGGCCAGGTGGAGTTTACAAGTTAGCAGTTAAATCAAAAGCCAACATTCGTGAGCCCTCTAAACTTTCTGTGCTCACATTTGAAGTTCGTTCAGGCGACCGCTCTCCTGCTGCTGAATATGTCAATACAATGCGAAAATCCATCGAGCGCGAAAACGGCTGGTTTTCTCATTTGAGTTGGTATGCAAGCTCCATATCCTTAGATTCAAGTTACAAAAATGCTATCGGTTTTAAAACATCAAGCATCACTGGCACTGGACGTTTCGGTTTAGGTTGGTTAGAGCCAAAATCCAATTGGGGTTTTTTAGCCATTGCTGATGTAGGTGGTTATGTCTTTGAAAATTCAGTCTATAACTTTGTGGGAATGGAATTTTCAGCCATTAGAAAACAAGAACTTTCTGATCGCTCTGACGTACGCTACCACATGGGCGCATTCGTCAAAGAATTCCCTGCTTTATGGACAACAAGTACATCTGCAACTGCTAACTTTTTAGATAAGAACAACACAGATAGAAAATATGGCAAAGGGGCTGTATTGGGGCCACATGTCGGAGCTGAGTACTGGTATTCTTTGACCCCAAAAATTGGTCTTCAAGCCAATGCTCACTTGTATTTACCCGTTTCTGGAATTGAATTTCCTAATGGTGGAAAAATTTCTGGAAATGATCCAAATATTTCTATAGGAATTTTAGGAAGCTATCGCTACTCCAGTCGTTTAACGGGCCTTATTGGCGCCAATTACAAAATGGAGTCTTACAATTACTCGGACTCATCTGACACAACTGGATGGCAATCAAGTCCTTATGGACTGAATGCTAATGATACCGTTCAAACTACAATCGACGGAATTTATATTAACCTCATGGCTGAGTACACTTTTTAAGGAGGAAATGATGAGAATACCCATTTCTGCAAAACTAATTCTTCTTTCCTTCTTTCTTCTGATTTCAGTCACCACATTGATTGCGATTAATAGTTCAAATTACTTCGAATCCACTTCTAAACAAAGAGAAGAAAGTATTAATTTAGACTACGCGGCTTCAAAAGCCACTGAAGTGGAAAATTTAATCACTAGCCTTGTTGGAAGAACTCAGGTTACAGCTAATCTGCTTTTAAAATCAGATCCCAATAACTTGTCACAGGATTTTCAAATCAACTTCGGCCAAGAAAATGATCTGTTAGCATTAGAGATCTATAGCCTCATCGATAACCAGCAAAAACTAATCATCAAACAAGCTAAACCAGAAGAATTTGCGAAAGAAAAAGTTGATGTTTCTTACTTAGAACAAGTTAAAGCCAAAATGACTTTTCCTTTTAAAAATGTGTTTCAGAATCAAATTGAAATTATCAATTGGTCAGAAGCTCAAAAGCCGGCATTAATAGCCATTGGAATTCCATTGGTAAAAGATTCTTTTGGCCGTACCATTCAAATTGGAATTAGTTATTACCGTTTATCAGCTTTACAAAAACCTTTTTCTGAAAAGCGTGAACGAACTTTCACATTGTTAGATCGTCGTGGCCGCGTACTAGCAGATTCAGATGAATCAAAAGCTCTTAAGCAAACAGACTACTCAAACACGGATATCTATAAACTTTCATCCAATAGCAAAACTCCCAGGGGGCAAAAACTGATTCAAGCTAACAAAGAAGCTTCCTTCGGAGCTTTTGCAAAAACACGTTACGGGGTCACAGCTTATTCAGTTATTTCTGAAGATATTATTTTAGAACCAGCCAGAGAAGTCAGAAGAAAAGCTTTTTATATGGCTGGCCTTGTTTTAAGTGGTTCTATTTTTATTATCTTTTTGTTTTCTATGACGTTGACCCAGCCCATTGAAACCTTGGCAGAACTGATTGGAATTGTTTCCAAAGGTAACTTTGATGTGAAAGCTTCCAGCCGAATTAAAACATTATTCCAAGATGAAGTTAAAGATTTAGCTTTTGCCTTTGATAATATGACAGAAGGTCTAAAAGAGCGTGATAAAGTTAAAAATTTATTTTCCAAATTCCATGGATCCAGTGTGACCGACGATTTAATGAATCAAGATATTGGTTTAGGCGGACAGAAAAAAGATGTGGTCGTTTTTTTCTCTGATATTCGGGGATTTACAGCTTTTTCTGAAAAAAGAGCACCTGAAGAAGTCGTTGAAATGCTGAATGAATACTTTGAAGTGATGGTGGGAATTATTAATCGCAATCACGGAGTCGTTGATAAATTTATTGGTGATGCCATCATGGCGGTTTGGGGTGCACCCAAATCAAGTGATAAAGACGCCCATTACGCTGTCATGAGTTGCTTACAAATGCGCATGGCACTGGTCGAGCTTAATGATAAGCGAAAAGCTAAGGGTGAGCCTCCACTACAAATCGGTATTGGTTTACATGCAGGCAGTGTGATTTCTGGAACTATTGGTAGTACAGAAAGAATGGAATACACTGTGATCGGTAACACTGTGAATACAGGATCACGGATTGAGGCCTCCACAAAAGCTTTTGGAGCTGATTTGTTAATTAGCGAAGAAGTGGTGGCCAAAGTGGGTGATGACTTTTTAGTGGAACTGGCAGGAGCCGCTGAAGTGAAGGGTCGATCGGAACCATTGAAAATGTACAAAGTTCGTGGCTACAAAGAAAATGGTATCATGATTGAAGTTCGAACAGAGTATTCTGATTATGAAGCCGAGAAAGCTGACAAAGTCAAAATTTCGGCTTAATTTTTATAAAAAAATCAACTATTTACCTGTTTGAAACTTAAATAGTTGATATCTATATATTATCTAGATACAATCAGTATGTGATTACGTTTGAGTGGGACGAAGATAAAAACAAAAAGAACCGAAAAAAGCACGGAATTTGGTTCGAAGAAGCCAAGCAGGTCTTTGACGATCCAAACGCAATCGAGTTCTACGATTTTGATCATTCAGAAGTGGAAGATAGATTAATTCTTCTTGGCATGAGCGCTTCATCAAGAGTTTTAATTATTATTTATTGTGAACGCGATCGTGATTCAAAAATTAGAATAATTTCAGCTAGAAAAGCGACAAAGAAAGAGAGAAAAAAATATGAAGAAGGAATATGATTTATCCAAAATGAAGGCTCGCAAAAACCCGTATGCCTCTAAAAAGAAAGCAGTAGGCATTAATCTAAGTTCTAGTGTAATTGATTACTTTAAAAAACTATCAGATGAGTGTGGACTACCCTATCAGACGCTGATTGATCTGTATCTCAAAGATTGCGTAAAATCGAAACGAAAAATTAAGCTTGATTGGGTCGCGTAATTATATAAATAAATGGAGTGATTAAAACGGAATGATTGAAATTTTATCTTATAAAAATCAATGGCCAGAAGAATTCAAAAGTATTGCTGTCAATATTCGTAAGGCAGTCGGCGAAAAGGCCGTTGCAATTCATCACATTGGTTCTACGAGCGTTCCACAGCTAGCTGCAAAAGATGTTATTGATATTCAAATGACAGTTTTGGATCTGAATGTCGATATCCAAGACGAGCTTAAAAAGGTAGGATTTGAAATTAGTCCTCACACACATGATCATTGCCCTCCAGGAATGCAACTGGAAGTGTCTGAATTAGAAAAACGTCATTATCGAGGAATAAATCGCAGAGCACATTTACATATTCGTAAATTAGATTCGTTCAATCAGAGATATCCTATTTTATTTCGTGATTATTTACGCGCTCATCCAATTGCAGCAAATGCCTACGGAGAAATTAAACATCAACTTGCCAAATATTTTCCAGAAAATGTGGATGCTTACTATGATATTAAAGATCCTGTTTGTGATGCCATCATGGCAGGTGCATTTGAATGGGCGAAAATGTGCAACTGGTTATTAGGACCTAGCGAAGCTTAGCAATGCCTAAAGTCTCGGAGCCAGACCATCTTTCAATGTCTGGTTTTGCATTTTCCAAGCTGGTAACAAACAAGCCAGCGAACTCACAATAACGACAACCCCTACGATAAAAATCTCATAAAAACTAATCATCCGAACATTTAAGTAAAGACCAATCTGATCCTGCAAAAAAGGATTCAGTATTAAAGATCCAAGCCTTGTGAGGATCAATCCTAAAATGGAACCTACGAAAGAAAGAATAAATACTTCTATCAAAAGAAGTGTGGACAAAGTTGTGGGACTTGCTCCCAGTGACCTGAGTACTGCCATTTCTTTTCTTCTGGAATCTAATGTTAGAAACACAAGTAACACCAAAGTCATAAGTCCAAACACGGCCACAAGATAAACCATCAGTTGCAATGCTTTTTCAAAGTAGGAAAGGTTTCGCCACAATTCACTTAAAGCCACACCAGGAATAACAGCCATTAAAGGCTCTTCGGTCCATTCATTAATTTCACGTTGTAGCCTTAATGTATCAATCCGGTTTTGCGTGCGTACAAAAAATGAGGTCAGGCTTGAGATAGGAATTTCACCCTTCAGTTCTGGCTGATGAATCAGCTCCATGCTTTCTAAAGAAATATAAACAGATTGATCTAAGGCTGTTCCCGTTGGTTTTAAAATTCCAACAATCTTAAAAGGATTTTCATCATGGTGAATAACCCCAGCCCCTTTTGTCACACCATGAGTGATAACAGCCTGATCCCCCACTTGAACTTTGAGCTCTCTTGCAGCCTGAGCCCCCATCACGACTTCGAGCGGATTTTTAAAACTTTCACCAGTGGCTAACTTTAAAGATTGATCCCCTTTAAAGCGGTAGTGTTCAAAAAAATTCTGGTCAGTGCCTACGACTCGAAAGCCTCGGTAACTATCCCCTAGCGAGTAAGGGATGGTCCATTGAACTTGGGGATGATTTTTCCATTTTAAATAGGATTCATAGGAAACGTTATTGGTCGCATTTCCCATATTAAAAACACTGTACAGTAAAAGCTGAAGTTGTCCCCCTCGAGCCCCGACTAATAAATCCACCTGAGAAATGGTTTGCGTGAAACCCTCTTCAGAGGAGGTTTTAATATTTTGTAATGTTAAAATTAAACTGACACTGAGTGCAACAGACACCAAACTTAAAATGAAGACAGTTTTTCGACTGAGTAAAGATTGAATAGCTAAGCGAATCAGTTTCACACCACCCTCCAATCTGTCATTTGCACTGTTTGATCAAAAAACTTCTTTAATGTGGGATCATGGCTGACAAAAATAAGAGTGGTTTTATGTTCTTCACATAGAGAAAATAAAAGTTCTAAAAAAGCATCACGTGCAGCAAAATCCAAAGCACTAGTGGGTTCATCTGCAAGTAATAATGCTGGTTTTTTCAAAAAAGCTCGAATGGCTGCTACCCTTTGAGCCTGTCCGTGACTGAGTTTTGAAACAGGCTGATTCAAATGATCTTGCAATCCCAGCTTTCGAATCATGAGATTCATTTTTTCATTCATGACAGATTCTGGCTCAAGTGACTTAAAACCCAACGTGAAAGGTAGTAATATATTTTCTTTCACATTTAAATAGGGAACTAAATTAAAATTTTGAAAAATAAGACTGATTTGATCCCGTCTGAAACTGTCTTTTTCATTGGATTTTAATTTTGCAATATTTGTTTCACCTAAAAAGTAATCTCCTTTTTGAGGATTTAAAACTCCGCTAAGGATTTCTAGTATTGTAGTTTTGCCAGAGCCACTGGCCCCTTCTAGAAAGACTTTACTTCCCGAATTGAGTGCAAAGTCAGAAATTTTCAAAAAGGGTTTGGAATCATAACTGAATTCTAAATCATGTAATTTTAAATTCATGGATAGGGCTCGATGGTATCAACTGTCATTTCAAAAGCAGAATCACCGTACATAGATTTAGTAGTGACGATTTTAAACACACCATGAATCCAAATGGGTCCAAAAGCCGTAGCGGCCCCTTCATCCTTCATTTTTGCATGCACCATTTGGTTCGGCGGCGGAGCCGGAACATGAATGCAAGCTTGAGGTGTGGGGACTAGTAGGAATTCCGTTACTTTTCTAGCGTTGTCTTCTAATGGAACCATAAAACCAGGGATTCGAACCCGAGTGCCATCTAATGTTTTAAGTTCGCCTTGCACCTGGCCAGTGACATAATCCATTTCACCTAATAATCGCCAATCAATTTCAGTGGCCAAAGCCGATTGACGAGTCACCACGAAAAAGATGACGCCTAATAAAAAAGCACCGGCACCTGCGACTAAAAACCATACTTTATTTTGCATGTTTAGCATCTTATGTTAGATTCATGCCTATGACAAAATCATTGCAGCGCGTTCGAGGCACTCAAGATATCCTTCCTGAATTAGAAATTAAATTTCATTGGATTCGCGAACAGGCAAGAAGCCTAGGAAACAAGTACGGTTTCTCAGCCATTGAAACTCCCATTTTTGAAATGTCAGAAGTTTTTCACCGCACTTTGGGTGAAACATCCGACATGGTTCATAAAGAAACCTACACATTTTTAGACCGCGGTGGTGACTCTGTGACCCTGCGTCCCGAAGGCACTGCTGGTATCGCACGGGCTTTTGTTTCGGAAGGTTTGGCGCAAAAATTACCTCTCAAGTTTTTCTACTCGGGTCCCATGTTTCGCTATGAAAGACCACAAAAAGGTCGCTACCGACAATTCCACCAAATTGGCATTGAAAATTTGGGCTATGATCACCCCTTCAGCGATGTGGAAACCATTCACTATGCTTTTCAATTACTCAAAATTTTAGGACTGCAGTCGTCTTGCAAACTTCACATCAACACATTGGGTGATGCAGAATCCAGGGCCCAGTACCGTGAATCATTAGTGCAGTACTTTTCCAAATTTAAATCCGAACTCTCAAGCGACAGCCAGCTTCGCTTGGAAAAAAATCCATTAAGAATTCTAGACTCAAAAGATGCAGCTGACCGCAAACTGATCGAGGGCTGTCCCAAAATGCAGGCCTCCATGAACGATCACTCGAAAAAATTCTTTGAGCAAATTCAATTAGGACTGACTCAGCTTGAAATCCCCTTCACAGTTGATGAAAAGCTTGTCAGAGGAATTGATTACTACACTCACACTGTTTTTGAATTCATCACGGATCAACTGGGCGCCCAGGGTACAGTCTTAGCAGGCGGCAGATACGATGGGCTTATTCAAATGATGGGTGGACCTGCCACACCGGGTGTGGGTTGGGCCGCAGGACTTGAGCGTTTAGCTGAACTCGTTTCACAAGATTTAATTCCAAAAACAATTTTAGATGTGGCCATTATCCCTGCTGATGAAGCGGGTGAAGCTTGGGCACTGACAGTTGCAAGCGAACTACGCAAACAAAATAAAAACTGTGAAATTTTATGGAACGGCCAAGTGGGAAAGAAAATGAAAAAAGCCGCAGGCATGAATGCTCGGTTTGCTTTTATTTTAGGATCCAGCGAGGCTTCACAGAAAATGGTAGCAGTGAAAAATATGGGAACAGGCCAGCAAAGCACTGAAGCCTTGGATGCGGCTTTAAGAATGATTTAGTTTCCCTACTTCCTATGAAGCTTAATCGACTGTCCCCGGCTCCATCCACTAATTGTTAGCGAACTGGCACGGCTCCAGATGAACATCATCACAAGGCCAATTGTTAGCATTCCTATGCTTAACCACTGTCCCCTAGTGAGATCAAAAAGTTGAAAGCCGATGTGGGCGTCAGGAGTTCTGAACATTTCTGTGATAATTCTAAAAGAAGCATAAACAACAATAAATGAGGCTGCAACAAAACCTGGTTTACGTGGTTTTCTCCAGATAAAAAACAAAATTAAAAATATCAGTAAACCTTCACCGAGAGCTGCATAAAGTTGTGAAGGATGCCGTAAAATGAGGAGTGGTGATACCGCATCAGACACCGCCTGATTGCCATTTTGAATTTCTGCTATTAATCGATTGATCACATCATACACTTGATTTCTAGAAGCAGGATCCTGAGGACTTCGGTCCACCCACTGAAACCAATTTTCCCGGGACACTCCGACTTTTTCAGCGGCATCAACAAGGGCTGTTAATTTTTGCGGTTCATTGCCAGGCCAAGTCCACATGTCTTGAGGAAATTTAACACCTAAAGGAAAATTTTCAGGAGCGGGACGCCCTACCAGTTCACCATTAATAAAGTTCGCGATGCGGCCAAAGAACACACCCATAGGACCAGCAACTGCTGTCAGATCCAAAGCATACAAGGAATTGATTCTGTATTTTCTAGCAAAATAAAGAGCCGCTAAAATAATACCAATGATGCCACCGTGGCTGGCCATGCCGCCTTCATTGACAGCAAGCACTCCCCAAAAGGGGAAATCAGGGCGAAATTTTAAAAACAAATCAGGAGAATAAAATAAACAATATCCCAATCTTCCACCCACAAGGGTTCCGATGGCGGATGCTGTGATAAAATCTCCGACGAGGGCTCGGTTGAAGCCCGCATTTTGTCTTTCAACGATCCAGGAAATAATCAGGTAGGCGAGTAAAAAACCAATGAGGTAAGAAAGCCCGTACCAACGCACACCAAAAGTTTCAGTAAATTGAATAAGAAATGGACTGAGATTGTGAACCATGAGGGCAATTTTGACGTGAGTGTTGCAGATAAGCAACCTTTCACAATGAGAAAGCTTAAGATTTTTGACTCTATTATGCGCCGTATCTGCCAAAATAGAGAAAGCACAAGGAGGACCCTGTGTCTCAATTTAAGACTCTCACTTTAACTTTTGTTTTACTCGTATCGGCAGGTGCTGCATCAGCCCAGTCCTCATCTTCTGGAAAATCAGGAGCTAAAAGATGGACTCTTCAAGAATGGTTGAACACCAAAAATCGTAACGCCCTGATGGATCAATGGTTACAAATCAACTCTCCGTCACCTTTCGAATTTTTTATTCGCGGTGAAAGCTTTAACTATGAATCTAAAGTGGATGTGGATCCCAAAAAAACCTATAACTCCACATCTGGTGGCGCTGCTGCTTATGCCTCAATTGTGGGTCTTCAAGGAGAGTACGAAAACAGCACCAGTGAAAATATCACCGATGTTACAGGATTGCTTAATTTTCGGATTTTGGGGGGCGAGCTGCAAAGCACATCGTTGACTCTTTCGGTTGGCCAGAGAACAAGACAGTTTGAATATTTGACTCAAGATAGGTCAGTGAAAAACATTGCCACTCAAGCTCAACTCAATCTTTACCTAACTAAGTATTTTGGCTTGAAAGGTCTTTACCGCTACTATCAGCCCACAGACACCACTGATCTTGGTAAAATTTATGGCCATTTAACTGAAGGTGGTTTGTTTATTGATTTTGGTCAATTACGAGTCTTTGGAGACTACTTCGAAGACCTACAAAGAATGAGTCCCACAGCAGGTGATGCTAAAATTCGTAGGCATGGCATTAAGACTGGTTTGCAAATCTTTTTTTAAATGTTAATTTCTAGACGCGTGAAGCGTTTTTTACTGATCTCTTTTTTTCTTCATTTTCTATTTGTGGTGCTTTTAAGCTACCGAAAATTTGAATACATAGAAAATCCTATTCTTTCTGTGGAAATTGTTGAAACCAACAAACAAGATGAAAGTGTAAAAATTCAAAAAAAAGTAAAACCTGTAGCGCAACCTCGACCAGATGGATTGTTACAAGGCAAAAAGCTTGAAAGCCAAAACATTGTAAGTCAACAATCAGAAAATACCGATTCGGATCAATCCTCTGAAGTCTATGAATCACAGCAAGTCACAAAATTACCGCGAGTTTTGAAACAAATAAAAGCCAGCTATCCAGAACCTGCGAAACAGGCTCGCATAGAGGGAGTTGTTAAGTTATCGGTACTTATAGATCCCTCAGGAACAGTCACTGAAGTAATTGTTCTAGAGGGTCCTGGCCATGGTCTTAATGAAACGGCTCAACAGGCACTTTATCAGTTTCGCTTCAGTCCTGCCGAAAAACAAAATCAACCCGTCAGCGTGAAAATTACCTACAACTACAGATTTCGACTTGATTCTCGATAATGGATCCGTCAATTTGTTAGTATGAAATTTACAATCGCACTTCTATTTTTATTCCCCACACTATCAATGGCTCAAAATTACGAAACCATCATCGAGGCCACTGTTTTTAATTCCTCTTCAAAAGTAGTATTAGACGAAAAAACAATTAAAGAATCAAAAGCCCCTGATTTGATATCGCTAATCACCACACAGGCAAACATCAATTTATTTAATAATAACTTTCAGCCTCCTCAGCTGTTCTTGCGTGGTGGTGACTCCAATCACATTTTATTTATTGTGGATGGCGCACCTGTTTACGATACCAGTTGGTCTCAAAGAACTTTGAATTTAAATAGCCTCGACATTGGAAACGTAAAAAGAATCGAAATTCTAAAGGGCGGCCAAACAGTCCTTTACGGCGGACAAGCCCTTGTGGGTGTCATTAAAATTGAAACCTTCGGCCGAGATCTGGAAAACAAAAGACAAGTCACACTAACAGGAAGTCTTCCCGACGGAAACAAAAAAGGTCTTTTTGATCGCAGACTTGGTGTGGCCACTGAAACTTTGATTGATGAAAGCTCAGCATTTAATATTTCAGGCCGTACCATGGAAAGAAAAAATGAATCCCCTGTTTTAGATTCTAATAAATTTTATGATCAATTGAACCACAATATTGATCTGGGCTACACTAAAAGAGACGGACCCGTGCTAGCACAACTTCGTGGATTTTGGTTCAAGGACAAATCAAGAAACCCCACAACAGTTAATAATATGGGACAGCAAAGTATTGCTGACTCGGATGTACAACGCCAAGACGAACAAGCAGGAGTTTCTGCTTCATTAAAATTCAAAGATTTGGATTTTAAACCGCAAGTTGTTTTATTCGGACAAAGAGGCTGGAGATTTTTCTTCTCTGATCCTGCTTCAGCAGATGTGGATGCTAAATTTCAGTCTGGTCTTCAGGGTGCCCAATTAAATTTGACTTTAGTTGATACAGAAAAGATTCAAGTCATCACTGGCTTTAACTATCAAAAGGAAGATTTTATCTTAGATGATTCAACTGCCACACTTAGTGTAACTCCTCGAACCGCCGATCGCTTTGATGAAATACGCAGTGATTTTATTATGTTTAAGTACGCACCTCACAAAAATGCTTTACTCGAAGCAGGCCGAAGAATTGAAAAAGTCACAGGATTTGACGAACAAAACAGCTACCAGTTAGGACTTACATTATTTGAAAATACAAAACTCGAGTGGGTCACTGGCTACCGAGCTCCAAGTTCAGCTCAACGTTTTGGAATCTTTCCCAATGTGGATCTCGAAGCAGAGACTTCTCAAACCTATTCAGTCACTCAAGATTTTAAGTTCAGTTCTGCTGGTGAATTTTCAGTCACTCTTTTTGAAACTTCATTCAATAATTACATTGAAACAAGATCTTTAGGCATGGGGGTTCTTCAGTTCCAAAATACTTCACGAGTCAAAACTCGAGGTGTGGAAACAGCTGGAAGTTTTGCCGTCGATGGAAATAATACTTTGCAGATGTCCTATGCCTATCAAGAACCATGGGATCAGGTCAGACACGAAAAGTTAAGACGAAGACCCAATGTTTCTGGAACTCTACGTTGGCTGTACAGTGCTGATCGATGGGGTGGTACCCTAGAGGGCACCGGCACCGGTGAAAGAAATGATTTCTTTGCCAATTCTCGCTACACCTTCCCCGGCTATTTCTTAGTGAATTCAAGTCTCAGGTATAAAGCAGACGAATTGAATACATTCTCTTTACGGGTCAGCAACTGGTTTGATGTGCGCCCTGAAATCAGTATTGATTTTTATTCCGAAGGCCGAAACATGCTGGTGTCTTGGGAAAGAAATTTTTAAAGTTTAGCTAACAAGTTTTTTCTTGATCACTCGGTAAGAAAAATACCCCACCAATAGGGATTGGAACACTAAGATACTTCCGCTAACTGCAAATGTTTGTAGGATGTTTTGATCCCAAAAAATACTTTGTGAAAGCCTGACCCCATGAATCAGTGGGAAAATTTCTGCAAGCCACCTGATCACCGGAGAGATCTGTTCGAACGGAAAAAAGATTCCTGAAAGATAAAACATGGGTGCAATAATAAAAGAATAAACCGACTGAAATTGATTAATGTTATGCACAAGCCCCGTAGCCAGAAGGCCTATGGCCCCACAGGGAACGGCCACAAGAAAACCTACAACTGCTGCCATGGGAATCAAATAAAGATTGGCCATCAATCCAAAGCACGCCAGGACAACCGCAACACCAAAGGCCATCAAAGCCCCTTTAAGCCCCACCCAAAGAAGTTCGCCCACAACGATTTCAAGTACACCGATGGGTGTGGTCAACATGGCTTTAAAAACATTTTCATAAGTCATTCGCACGTAAAAGCCGTAGCTACTTTCAAAAAAAGAAGTGAACAATGCTGTGGCCACAGCAAGGCCTGGTGCTAAAAATTGCATATAGGTCATTCCCTGAATTTCAGCAATGAAGCCGCCCAGACCCAGGCCTAAGGAAACTAAAATCAATGCGGGATCCGCCAACGTCGGAGAAGTGTTGGAAATAAAATCTTTTTTGTAGACTGTCCAATTACGGTGGCTGACCAACCAACTGAGATGAAAAATAGAAAATAATTTATTAAGCGTCATCCGATAAACCTTGTCCTGTGTGATTTAAAAAAACATCTTCCAGATTTGTGGGTCTAATTTGCATGGCAGAGACTTTTAGTTTTTCTTGCAATAAAAATAAATTTTCCAATTTGGGACCACGAACGTAAAGTCCGGATGATTCTTCTTTAAAACTTAGATCTGAAAAGTGTGTAAGTGCCGATTGCAAATCCTCTTTGATTAACGATGCAAAAATAGCAACGAATCCAGAGCCATAGTTTTGGATCAATTTTTGTGGAGAGCCCTCGGCTTTGATTTCCCCTTGGTCCATGATCACAAGCCTGTCACATAAAACTTCGGCTTCATGCATATAATGAGTGGTCAGCATGATGGTTGTACCTTTTTTATGGAGCTCTTTGACTTTTCCCCATAGTAAATGTCTGACGGCAGGATCTAAACCCGTTGTAGGTTCATCTAAAATAAGAAGTTCTGGATCATTTAGTAACGCTCGAACAAAAACCAAACGTCTTTTCATCCCCCCCGACAAGGATAATATTTTTGCATCAATTTTATGTGATAGATTCATGTACTCAAGCAGGTCTTGAATCTTTTTTTTCCTTTGTCCATATTCAATTCCGATAAAACCACAGTAAAGATTAAGATTCTCGAAAACTGTTAAGCTTTCATCCAAAGCATTATCTTGAGTGACAACACCCAATCTTTTTTTAATTTGGTGGCTACTAGATGAAGGATCAAGGCCAAAGACTTTTAAATCTCCCGAAGTTCTTAAACTAGTACCGTAAAGCAGGCCAATGAAAGTGGATTTACCAGCGCCATTGGGACCCAATAGCCCAAAACACTCACCCTGCTTAATAACCAAGTCTAAGGATTTAACCGCTTGAAAAGATCCAAATTTTTTTTCAACTTTGTCAGACTTAATTAAAACAGACATCGCTCACCTTAATCTTCAAAAAAAAAGGCCGAAAAATTATTTTTTCCGGCCTTTTTAAAATTAAACTAAAAAACTTATTATTTCAATTTCTGAAACTGACCTTGTCCGTTCACGAAAAAGTTTTCAGCTCTGCGGATTTGCGTCAAAGGTGATTCCACTTTCCAATCCATTACTAACTGCATTCCAGCTAAAGGATCTTGTTTTGAGCCTTGATTAAATACCATTGGCACAGTTGCAACAGCATCAAGTTTAAAGCCCCATGAAACATCTACGTTTGCAGGCGTAACACTAGCTAAAGTAATGTACTGACCCTTACCTTTATAAGATCCACCAGAAATAAATGATACGCGGAATCCGTAGCTAACGACGATGGATCCAAAACCATTTTCATAATCCACTTGATAAAGATGTGACTGAGGAGCTTTCCAACCCTCTAACTCATCCCAGCAACGAACACCTGCAGGAAGAGCGTTAGCTGTATCAACTTTAATATTAACAACGGGTCGACCCGCATCTACGATGGCCCAGATTTTTTTACCAATGTTGATAATTTTATCAACGATCACGTCGATAATATCGATTGGATTTTGCGCTCCTGGAATATTGGGAATAACAGGACCTACATTCGGATCAACGGGTTGAGCCGCTTCACAACCTTGTGTAAAATTGTCAATCGCCTGACGAGTGACGAGATCTTTTTGAGAATCTTTCACCTGACGGATGTAAACTTTTTTGATTTGATAGTGACGGTCGTCCGCACCCTGTGCCACTGAAATAAGACCCATGACTGCTGCTAAAATTAAGATTTTCATATACCCTCCTGAAATCTAATTTCAAAACGCTAAGAGGGGCTAAAGGTAGTGTCAACAAGTGGATTTCAACGCACGGCCTTATTAAGTGTCGCAATAAAAAAACCATCACCTAAATTTTCTTCAGGCAAAAAGGTCTGTTTTGTCTCGAGAGACCAATCAGAATGAGTTGATAAAAACTGATGCAGTTTTTTTTCATTTTCTGTGGGAAAGATGCTGCAAGTCGAAAACACCATACGACCACCGGGTTTCACAATCTTACAGTATTCTTGTAAGATTTGATCTTGAGTTTTTTGCACATGAAACCAATCGCTTTGCTGAAATTGCCATTTTGTTTCAGGATGTCTGCGAATAACTCCAGAACCCGAGCAAGGCACATCCAACAATAAAGCATCTGCATAGTTTTCTAATTTGTTAATCACATTTTTTGAATCAATGACTTGAGTTTTTATCTGTGTGGCCCCCGCCCTTTCGGCTCGAACCGCTAAGCGTAAAAGTTTAGGTTGGTAAATATCCATTGCTAGGACTGATGCTTTATTTTTTGCTAAACTCGCAATGTGCAAAGTTTTTCCACCACCCCCCGCACAAGCATCAACAATTTTTTCATTTGGTTTTGGCTGTAACAGTTCGGCTACTTTTTGTGATGATAGATCTTGAATTTCAAACAGTCCTGATTGAAAGGCCTTCGTCGAGGCTAAACTTTTTCTAATTTTTAATTTTAAAGCCACTGAACTTCCCTGGACCGCTTCCGTTTCGTGACCTTCAGAGGCCAACAAGGACTGCAACTCAGATCGCTCAATTTTTAAAGTGTTAGTTCTTAAAAAAACAGATGGAGTTTGATTTAAACTTTTCGCAACCATGGACCACTGCTCACCTAACTCTTGTTGGCCCAATTCATAAAACCAGTTCGAGTAAGACGCCTCATCGATGGGACTTAACTCTCCACTTGGTGAATTCAATTCAACATCATAGGGAGTGACTATTTCAGGATAATGAACTTGAAAATATTTTTTTAAAACTCTTTTAGCTTGCTCATCGTTCAGTGTTTTTTGCTCAAATTTATTTTGTACTTTAGATAGAGCCCAGTATTTTCTAAAATATCTGACATTTTCATAAGTGATTTCAGCAAAAAAACGACGATCACGGCTTCCCCACTTACGATTCTGTTTAAAATAAAAATCTAAAACCTTATCCGGTGGTTTTTTGCTTTTTATGATTTCTAAAAGCACCAGTGGCAGAGTTTCAAAAACAGTGGCTGGGATTTTCACTTAAAACGTAAACACTGCACCAAGTGCAAAAAAAGCAGAGTTGAGCTGGCCATCATCGCCAATCTGGATGTGATTCTTAAGTCCACTTTCCACAGAAAAGCCCACACTTTCAAAAACATTAAAAAATCTCATCCCTACAACAAGTTGATAATCAAGTGTAAGATAGGCCTCGCCCCCTACCTGATTAAAAAATACCCCAGGACCCACACCAGCTCCAAA
This sequence comes from Bdellovibrionales bacterium Ga0074139, assembly GCA_001464795.1. Taxonomy (GTDB): domain Bacteria; phylum Bdellovibrionota; class Bdellovibrionia; order Bdellovibrionales; family Bdellovibrionaceae. The sequence goes on along the minus strand of LNEB01000010.1, from coordinate 100,052 downwards.
ATACAGTGGGAACTCTGAGGAAGCCTCGGGAAACATAATCATCGGTAAGAAACTTAGCTTTTGAGGCTTTTCACCTTTGATATCAAATTCGTTAAAATCAAGCCGGATGAGGGTATCTGTCAGACCTTTCCATTCTCCCGTTCGGTAAGTGACTCCGATGGTGGCAGCCCCCACATCTTTTTCCCGCCCACTGGAACCCCAGTTCCAGGCATTGGAATTGACTAGCTTTCCAATGTGCAAAACCATGTAATGGTCCCTGGGGCCTGCAACGCGAGCGGGCCTTGATTCATCACTGAAATAGGGAGCTGCGGCTTCTCGACCCACAACAGGATCTGCAGAGGCTGAGTTCAAGAAAAAGAAAAAAAACAGAGCGGTTAATTTTAAAATATAAATCATGCTCAAAGCGTATCACAAGGTGGCAAAAATAAGCCTTGTTTTCGCATTGCGAAATGCTTGTCATTGCGAGAGGCTCTGATAACTTGGTCTCTGAATTGGGGTTTCATGAAGTGTCCTTTTTGCCATACACAAGATGATCGAGTGCTTGATACTCGAGTTCAAAAAGACGGATCCATCAGACGTCGCCGTGAATGTCTTAGTTGTAAGGCTCGCTTCACGACGGCTGAAACGCTTGTTGTCAATTACCCGATGATTGTTAAAAAAGACGGAAGACGTGAAGCTTTTCTAAGAGAAAAAATTCTTAAAGGTTTACAGGCCGCCTGCCAAAAAAGAGCTGTTAGTCACGACCAATTAGAATCCATCGTTGACCGCATTGGGGGTTGGGCTCTCAACCGGGGTGAAAGTGAAATTTCATCTAAGCTGATTGGTCGCAAAGTCATGGCTGAATTAAAAGTTTTAGATGACGTGGCTTACGTTCGATTCTCTAGCGTTTACAGGCAATTTAAAGATGTTCAAGAATTCGTCGATTCCCTAGAAGACCGAGACCTTGCTGACTTCGTTGAAGATCAACAAAGCCCTCAACTTTCACTTAAACCCTTTCTCCAAGTACAGAATTAATCATGAGAAGAAAATCCCGAGAAATGGCATTGCAGTCCCTTTTTCAATCCGAATTTGCACCGCAAATCAACATCAGAGATCTTATTTCCACATCTGAAATCATGGATGTTGATCAAGAAAGCCTAAAATACGCTCAAGAACTTGTCGACGGCATCCGAGAAAAAAAATCAGAAATTGATTCTCGAATTCAAAAAGCTTCGCAGCATTGGAAAATGGACAGAATGGCCAGTGTGGATAGAAACATTTTAAGACTTTCGGTCTATGAGATGGAATTTTCTGCACAACCTATACAGCCTGCAGTTGTTATTAATGAAGCCATTGAGATCGCAAAAATTTTTGGCACTTCTGATTCTGCTTCTTTTATTAATGGAATTCTTGATCAAATTCGAAAGGGTCATTGATGCCCATTCTACCTGTGAATCAAGTTTCAGCCTTAAGTACTGGAGCTGATTTGTGGGTCTGCCCTGATTTACAGAACTCCAATTGGACTACGCAAATTGATTGGTACCTCAATCATATTATTTCAAATAGCGAACTCTATAAAACACCGCAAATGAGCCAAAACTTAAAAGGCTTATTATTTGAAAATGAGCTGGTATTTAATGACATATCCTCACCCAACTTAGATCTACTTGTGGCCTGTCCCCATCAGTTGCCTGCAAAATGGTTACTGGTAGCCCCTTGGAATGGGCAAATTCAAAAGTGGTCCAATAGGCTCCATGAACACTGGAAAAAGCTTAATTACCCAACCATGCGATTGTTTTTACCCAAAGGGATTTCCACATCTGAATGCTCAAGGGAATGGCAGAAAATTACAGAGCATCAAGATTTTACTGTGGTCCTTGATAAAGACTAAATTACCATGAACAATATGAGTTATGAAAACTCAAATTCTCAAACTCAACTGGAAAGATTTCGCTAAACACTTAGAAGCTCTTTTACAAGATAACAACGAACCTGTTTCAATCCCTTTACAAAAACAATTTGAATTACAAGTTGATTTTTCTTCACTTGATCAACAACTGGAACTGGCCCCATCCGGTCATATTGAAAAAGTTCTTTTTGTTTTCAAAAAAATGAATCTCTATTTTGAATCAGGATTGTTATTAGAAAACAATGATCAAATGTATTCCGTGGTTTCCTTGTTTCAAAAAGGTAATATTCGCGTTGCAGCTGATGATTTTCATAATCAAAAATTAAAACTTCCTAAAACTCAAAATTTTGAAGTTCTGACGACTTCCAGCCAAGTCTTTATGAAAAAGTTGAATCTCAATTGGGATCCTAATAATAAATTAAGAGCTTTTCTTATTCAGCCTACTGCAGATTTTTCTTTTGTTCTTTTCTCTCCGGTGCCAGATCTATGGATGCAAAATGAAATTCCTAAACTTTCCAAATCAATGAAAAGAATTTTCACTGCATGATCGATCAAATTCCATCTGTCATTTATATTATTTCTGATGGAACTGGTGAAACCGCTGCCACAATTATCCGAGCTGCGCTTGTGCAGTATCAGAAGCCCGACATCCAAATTGTTCGCTGTAAAAATGTCAGATCTGATACGCAAATCGAATCTTTGATTGATGAATGTTTTGAGCGCCGTGGAATGGTGATCTACACTGTGGCTTCTCCACAGATGCGTACCAAAATAAAAGAATCAGCTACTCAAAAAGGTCTACTGAGCTTTGATTTGCTAGGCCCCTTATTAGAAACTCTTGATCAATACTTTGGAGTCACTTCAGGGGCCCGGGTGAATGTTTTACGAAATACTGATGAGATGTATTTCAAACGCATCGAAGCCATCGAATACACAGTTAAACACGATGATGGAAAATGTTTAGTTGATCTTGATAAAGCCGATATTATTTTGGTTGGAATCAGTCGTACAAGCAAAACTCCACTCTCCATTTTTTTAAGCCATAAAGGTTGGAAAGTGGCTAACGTTCCACTTGTTCCAGGCAATCCTGTTCCTGAAGAGCTTTTTAAAGTGGATCAAAAACGTGTGGTGGGACTGATTATTGATATGGATTCACTGCAAAGAATTCGAAAAAATCGTTTAGAAAAATTCGGTCAAGACACCGGCGGTGAGTACGCATCTTTATCACAAATTTCTAAAGAAATTGAATTTGCAGAGCAACTTTATAAACAAAATCGTAGATGGCCAGTGTTCAATGTGACTGAACGTGCACTGGAAGAAACAGCCAGTGAAATCGTGCGTGTGATTGCAGCCCGCTTGGGGCTGCCTGATTCTGTTTTGTTCTAACTTCTCTCTTGGTGAGAAATGATATTATAAAAATTTTCAGCTAAAACTTTCGCATCTCCAGCTGGCTTATAATAAAAAATCACATCTGAAACGTATTCAAATTCTTTCGTATGAAGCCGCATCAAACGACCTGATCTAACTTGCTTCTTCACCGAATGCGCTGGCAACCAACCCCAACCAAGGCCAGATTCGATCACGCGTTTTAATGTTCCCACATTGGAACTTTCAAAAACCACATCGTATCTGACATTTTTTGCTTTCAGAGCTTCCATCAAGTGGGCTTGAAACCTAGGATATTCCTCACTAAACAAAACAAGTGGATATTTTTTGATTTGAGTCAGTTCAATCTCGGGGGCACTTTCTGTTTGTGTGCTGCTGCTGACTAACCACATTTCTTCTTTCATCAAAAACTTTTTTTGAGCACCTTCGATGGTAAAGCCAAATTCTTTTTCTGTATCTGGCAAAACTAAAATATCAAGAAGACCTTTTTTGTAAAGTTTTAAAAGCTCATCGGCTTTGTCGTACTGAACTTTCACTGACAGATCAGGATTATAACGAAGAAGTCGACTCATGATGGAAGACATCAAATGCAGACCTAGTGAATTCAAAGTTCCAATGCGCAGGGTCCCTTGCATATCAGCACCCATGGAACGAATCGCAATTTCAGCTTGGCTAACTAATGATAAAATTCTTTTCGCATGTTCATAAAGGATTTCCCCTTGTGGAGTGGGTTTAATTTGCCGAACCCCTCTAACAAGCAAATCTACACCAAGTGACTCCTCAAGATTTCTAATTTGCTGAGAAACTGCTGGCTGCGTTAGAAATAGCTTGTCAGCAGCTGCAGTCATACTTCCCTCTGAAATCACCGTGACAAAAGTCGAGATTTGCTGAAAATTCAACATGACGTCGTCCTCCAAATTCTTTTAAGATCATAAAAGAAACTTATAGGAATGCACTATGAAAAATAAAAATTGGGCTTCATTTTTTCTTATTTTAACAATCTCGACTCTGGTCCAGGCCAAAGTTTTTAGAAATGCCTACATTGCTTTCGAAATGCCTGATGATTGGAACTGTGTTCTTGAACAAACAGAATGGGTCTGTCGATCTGCTAAACAGCCCGATTCAAAAGAAGCCATTATTATTCTAGCAGCTAAAGAAGTGGGACCCACTGACTCCTTTGAACTTTATGAAACCCATCTTAATAATCCAATGACCGCTGCAACACTTGGCAAAAATGCTCAATCTCAGTTGGTGTACAAAGCCAAGTATGTGCAAATTAACAATCACCGCTGGTTAGACGGACTTCACAACGGCAGCGAGGTTCCTAATTATTTCACTCGTTATTTAACGACTGTTAAAAATAGAATTGCTGTGCTTGTGACTTTCTCGGCGCACAAAAACTTTTATGCTAAGTACAGTAGTATGTTTCACAATGCCATCATGAGTATGAATATTATTGCATCTCGTGACTTGAGTGCAAAAACAGAATCCAGCCAGATTCGTCCAGGACAAGGGACATTAGGTCAAGCGATTAGCCCTGCTATGCCCGCTGATTTGTATAGTGAATCTACAGAAGACAAAAGCGGTGGAGGCTTAAGTCTTATCTTAGGATTTCTACTTGTTGCAGGCTCTGTTGCAGGACTTTTTTATTACAAGAAAAAGAAGTCCTAATTCATTTTATCGAAAGCTAAAAGTTTGCAGCTGTTGATCTTGGAAGTGTTTTCTAATCACCTGGTTGACTTCATTTTTAGTGATTTTATCGATCTCATCATTATAGGTAATGAAATAATTAGCACCTACACCATAGAAATCTAGAACCATTAAATTAAAAGCCAACTTATCAGATGTTTCCAAAGCTCTTGGTAATTGTGCTTTTGCTAAATTTTTAGCAGCTGATAGTTCTTCATTCGTAATTCCTTTTTCATAAAAGTTTTTAACAAGTTTATGAATCTCAGAAATAGTTTGATCAGCCGCTTCATTTTTAGAAAAGGTAGAAATCACCCAAGAACCTGATACATCTCGGTTGTCCAGGTAAGAATAAATGGAATAAGTCAGTCCCAAATCATCACGTATTTTTTGGTTTAAACGACTTGCAAAAGAACCTCCTAAAATTTCATTCGCCAATCGGTATTTTAAAAAATCAGGATGGGCACGAGGAATTCCAGGTTGAATGATCCGAATTTCTGTTTGGGCCTTGTGCGGTGTTGGAAGAACTCGAAACTTTTCTTTTGCATTCTGTGAAGCCTGGAAAGGAACCTTGAGAACTTCACGAGCTTGATTAGAATTCCAGCTGCTAAACTGCTTGAGAATTTGTTTTTCAATTTCAGGCGATATTCGACCTGAAACCGCTAAATAAGATCCTTTTGGATGATAGTGCTTTTTATAGAAATCGAGAATATTTTTTCTTGTAATTTTATTAATGGAATCCATAGAACCAAAAAGATCTCGACCGTAGGGATGACCCGAGTAAAAATTTTGAGTCATCTCGAGGTCTGCCAAACTTCCCGATCGATCTCTTCTACTTTTCAAACTCACCAACATCAGCTGCTTGACTCGGTTGATTTCATCATCGGGAAACTGAGGCTCAGTCATGATTTTGACAAATAGATCTAAAACTTTAGGAAATTCAGTGGTTAAAGCTTGTGTTGATAAAATGGTAAAATCATAACCTGCATTTGAATCAAAATCAGCTCCTGAATCACTTAGCAAGTCTGAAATTTCTAGTGCCTTTTGTTTTTTTGTTCCCTTATCTAGCAAACTTGAAGTTAAAGAATTCAAACCTTCTAGCCCTGATGGCTCAAAGGCGTTTCCAACAGGAATGAGTAATTGCAGTGCCACCTGAGGTAAACTGTCATCTTGAACGAGGTAAACTTTTAGCCCATTATCCAATTGAACAAGACGCTCATTTTTATAGGTCTTCTTTGCAGTGGATTGTGTGGAATCAGTTGTCGTGAGCGCGCATCCAGATAATAAAAACAGAAATAGTAGGATTAAATTTTTCATATTTATTTTTCTTTCTTCTTTTGTGATTCAGGCCTTAACCAGGCAATAACTCGAGCATTTGAGTTCAAGTACTTTGCAGCCACTCTTTTTAAATCTTCAGCTGTCACTGCTTGATATTTTTCCACATCACTAAAAACAGTTTGATAATCATTTGTCACAATTTCTGCAGATGCCAAAGCTCTAGCCTTAGAATCAGATGTGGACAATCCATCCACAAAGCCTGCCATAAATTGATTTTTTGCACGCAGCAGCTCTCGGTTTGTCACAAGTTGGTTTCTGAGTCTGAATATTTCTCGGTCCACAGACTCCATGATTCGCTTCTCTGATGCTCCTGGTTTTAAAGAAACAAACACACCCCATAGTCCTGCTTGCTTCAGTGACCATTGATAGGCTCCAGTTGCATTAGCAATTTGTCGGTTATAAACAAGATCTTTTGATAATCGACTTGAGGTTCCGTTAGCTAAGATCTGCGATAGAACTTCTAAAGCATAGCTATCAGGATGTCGGTCAGGTACAGACTGGTAGCTAATCATAAGGCTTGGAACTTGTACGTCTTTATACAGCTGCAAAGTGTGTTGCTTTGTCAGTGGTGTAATTTTAAATTCAGGCTCTTTTGGAACTTCTTTTGTTGGTAGGTTTTCGTAATATTGTGTTACTAATCTTTTAGTCTCTTGAATATCAATATCTCCGACAATAACAAGAACAGCATTATTAGGCCCGTAATACTGCTCATAAAAACGTCTGAGAGTTGCATGATCATAGTTTTCAATATCTTTCATGTAACCAATAATGGGCCAACGATAGGGGTGACCTTTAAATAGAATTTCTAATGTTTGTTCGCGAAGAAGTGATTGGGGATTATTATCCACCCGCCACCGGCGCTCTTCCTTCACAACTTCTTTTTCACTGACTAAATCTTCTGGCTTGATAAGTAAGGAGCTCATACGGTCTTTTTCAAGATCCATCATTAGCTCAAGCTTAGAGCTAGGTAAATTTTGATAAAATCCTGTGATATCAAAAGAAGTAAATGCATTATTTACCATTCCATTAGAGTGCATGATCAGATCAAATTCTTTATTTGAATACTTTTTTGATCCTTTAAACATCATATGCTCTAGCATGTGAGCTGAGCCTGTGATGCCCATGGCTTCATTTCGAGAGCCTACACGGTACCAGGTATGATAACTGACCAGCGGAGATTGAGGGTCTCGGTGCAATAGAACAGTCAGATTGTTTTTGAGTTTGAATTTTTCAACAGCCAGTTCAATTTTGAGTGAATCAGCATTGAGTGTTGAGGCCAAAAAGAAGGTAAGCAATAGAACAAGGGACTTCATAGAATTTCTCCAGTCCCTGTATTGTAGGAAGTCTGGAGTTACTGAACAACAAAATCAGTAAAGAAGACGTCTTTGACCACACCTTTGTTCAGAATCGTGTTAATTTCCATGGCAATTTTATCCTTTAAGAATAACTTTCCCTGGATGCTCTCGAGCTCTGAAAAAGACTTATCATTGAGTAGTTGAACAATGCGGTCCCTGACGCGGGCTCTGTTGTCAAAGTCCATGACCTCTTCAAAATCTTTTTTGCCTAACATATTCAAATTGACCTCAAGCCTGATTGTTCTTTTCGGCTCACCGTTTAAATTCACTGTGAATTTTTCCATTGTGTAAACATAGGGAACGTTTTCGAGTGCTGTGTATTGAAAAAGAGGATCTATTTTAATGCTGTCCTCTGTGATCTTAGGTGATTCCCAACCTAAGGTCGAGCTGTAGACTAAAAATGCTCCAGCACTGGTCACAGATAAATTAAAAAATACAAATACAAAGGTCAGAATTTTTTGAATGGGCAGTTTTTTCTTTTCTGCACCTTCTTTTTTATCCTTTTTTTCTTCAGCCATAAAATCTCACTTTTTATTAAGTTACATATCTTTATCGGCAGAACTCGACTCTCGTCTTAGGACAGAAGTCTATTTTCTTTGACATTCTCATCTTGAGACAAAAAAGTAACATTTATGACTTCGAACAGTTCATATTTTAGACAGTTTTAACCGATAGTACATTTGCGATGTCTTTTTTAACTGCCATCTTCTTATTACTATTGAGTTATCCAGTTCTTGCGGAAGAACTGTACCCTGAGAATTTGTTGCAGATCTCTGCCACAGAAGCTTTTTCCAAATATGTCTTTCTGGTTGATAAAGAAAAACGGAAGCTTTTTGTTTATGAGCGTGATGGTGAAACCATCAAAAAAGTGGAAGAGATGAACACTGACATTGGCAAAAACAATGGAAAAAAAGAAAAAGAAAATGATCAAAAAACGCCCGAGGGCATTTACTTTTTCCAAACTAAAAAGACTCAACCAGAAATTCCTTTTTCACTTTATGGAAAAATGGCATTTACAATGGACTACCCTAACCTCTTTGATGTCAGAGAAGGCAAAACAGGTTACGGAATTTGGTTGCACTCAGTTCCTGACGACGTGCCACTGACTCGGGGATCTCGAGGCTGTGTTGTGGTTCGCAATGAAGACATTGAAAAACTTGAAAAATATATCGAGTTTAAACAAACTCCCATCTTGATTTTTGATCAAGTTAAATATGTTCCAATGAGTGAGCATATCAAGCTACGAGAAAAGAAAGCCCAATTCCTGAAGGACTGGATACACGCCTGGGAATCCAAGAATGTTGAAAAGTATATGTCATTTTATGACGAATCTTTTTCTGCACCTGGTTTTAAATTTAAATCCTGGAAGCGTCACAAAGAAAAACTGACTCAGCAGTACGAGTTTGTGCAAGTACGTCTGGATCAGCCGTTTTTGCTAGTTCATAATGATAAAATGATTGTTCGTACTCTTCAAAAGTACACTTCCAACAAACACACTGATTATGGTGTTAAGATTATCTATGCTGTTTTAAAAGATGGTGACTATAAGATTATTCGTGAAGAATGGTCACCGGCCAAGGAAACTGGGGAATCTTTATCAGAAAAAAGAAACCCCTTAGATCAAACTGGGTCCGTTATATCATTTGATTAATTGAGATCTGTATTATCTGAAGCCTCTTTTTTAAGGCTTACTAAATCAATTTTTGATCCCACATCTTGTAAAGCATCGAGATGTTTTTTCAGTTCGTCCTGAGTCAGCAGGCCCTTGTTGAGATTGTACTCAGTTAAGCGCTTATCGAATTTCAAATTTTTCAATGATTTATCTAAAGACATGGGGCCTCCTTCAAGGACTTGGATTACATATCACAAAATTGCATTAGTTCCAATATTTAGGGCCATCTTCTTTTTTATCATTATCAACAACCAGGTGAAGATGCCGTGATTTACGACCCGCCTTTTTTGACTCATCCCGATTTTTCAAACGGCTTTGCAGCCAAAATATCGCAAGCCCCGACACCAGACCTCCAAGGTGGGCCAAATAAGCCACGTTAGAGCCTGAAGTTTGACTGGAGACCATATTGGCAAACTCGATCAACCCCATCAGAGCCACAAAGGTTCTGGCTTTCATCGGAAAGATCATAAAGAAGTAGACGGTTCGATGCCCAAACAAAATACCGTAAGCCAGCATGATTCCATACAAAGCACCAGAAGCACCCACCACAGGAATCACTAAATTACGACCATCCCCAGAAAAGTAAGCATAAGCCGCCATACCAAAACAATAAATAATAGCGGCCCCAAATCCCGTCAGCAGATAGTAAGTCACAAATCTGCGAGACCCCCAAAGTTGCTCGAGCTCTCCACCGAAAAACCAAAGCATTAACATATTAAATAAAATATGTGTGATCTGGCTTGAGTGCATCAACATATAGGTCAGTGTTTGCCAAATTTTGAATTCAAATAAAACTTCTGCAGGCACTAAAGCAAAGTAAGAAGACAATGGAAATTTAAGTAAAGATTCACCAAATAGCTGGACTCCAAACCAACAGGCTGAAGTGATAATAACAATCCATTTTATGGCTGGAGTAAATGGAGCAATACTGAACTGAATGGGTCGATTCATGAAACACCTTCAAAGAATTGCGAGAGCTTTTTAAAACTTTGATCGAGCTCTTCAATGACAACTTTAGTATCTGCAATGAGTGGGAAAAAGTTAAGATCCCCTTCCCAGCGTGGAACAATATGATAGTGAATGTGATGAGGAATCCCTGCACCAGCCGCTTTACCATGATTGAGCCCTAGATTAAAACCTGAAGGCTGATAAACTTTCTGAATGGCTTCAGCAGCTAAGCGAACTGTGAGTTGTAAGTCTTGATATTCAACATCACTTAAGTCAAAAATTTCACCAACGTGTCTTTTAGGTAAAACTAGAAGATGTCCTGAATTGTAAGGGAATTTATTGAGCACAACCATGGAGTGCTGAGTTTGATAGAGACAAAGAGTTTTCAAAGACTTTTTCTTTTTAGCAGCTAAACAAAAAACACAACCCCCCACATCTTTTGCACCTTTAACGTATTTATAACGTTTGGGCCTAAAAAGAATGCGCCGATTAAGTTGAGAGCTGCTTGTTTTACTCAAGCCAAATTCCAGGCATTAAATAAGTAGGTTGATTCATAAGCTGCAAACCTAAAAATTTTTGTAAGCCCTGTTTTGCCACTTGTGAAGCTAAACCATTAATGGTGTCCTCTGATGGCTCTTCACCCAAATCAAAAATGGAGCGAGATTTTTTGGGAACTTCAAAAATTTTATACTGATCTTTTTTTAATTCTGCTAAGGCAGCTGCTTCTTCTACAGCTGTTTCATAGGTCCCGATCACATCAGCAAATTTAAGCTCCACTGCTTTCTTACCTGTGAAAACTCGGCCATCTGTGTATTCATTTAAAATTTCTTCAGTTAAATCTTTTCTTGCTGTTTTCACTTCATCTTTAAATTGTTTATAAACATCATCGATCATATCTTGAAACAGCTGCTTTTCGTCGTCACGCATAGCTCGGTATTCTGCACCTGAGTCCTTAAATTTTCCTGAGGTGATCGAATAGCGGCTGATCTTTGCCCAATCGTAAAGTTTTTCAAGGTTAGCAAAACTCATGATCACACCAATCGAACCAATCAATGCACCTGGAGCCACTACAATTTTGTCACAACCAAGAGCCACGTAATAACCACCACTGGCCATCATCCCTGAAGTGTAGCAAATAATAGGCTTTGAGAATTCATTCCGAGTTTTGATCAATTCTTGATATATTTCCTGAGAAGGACCGACTGCACCACCAGGTGAGTTCACGTTGATCACAATGGCTTTAATATTTTTTTCTTCCCGGTAAGTTTTTAAATTTTCTAAAAACTGTTTTCCGTTGATGATCACACCAACCAAATCGAGATGAAGAATGGATGGCGAATTCATCCCCACACTTGCCACATTTCCACTATAAGATTGAACACCTGATTTAATGAGGGCTGAAAGTCCAATCAGAGCTAAAATAACGAGAACAATTTTAAAAAACGATTTCATGACATTCACCTTACATTTGTAAAAAAAAATCGGGAGAGCTTTAAGACTCTCCCGACTCTAGATTCTTGTCATGATTCTTGGCGTTAGCTAAAGCATTACGCCATAAACCTTATGTTTTATCAGTTTTTACGTTCTTAAGAGCGTCTCCGAAAACATCACCAAGTGAAGTTTTAGAAGTCGAAGTTGCTTTTTTCACGTAATCTTCCACATCAGCTTTAGAGTCTCTGAGTTTAACAAGTTTAGAAGAAAGACCAATCTTTCTTGCATCCTTATCAATAGAAATCACTTCGGCTTTTACTGTTCCACCAACTGCGATGAAATCTTCCGGATGGTTGATTTTGTCAGTTGTCAGTTCAGAAATGTGAATTAATCCTTCAATATCACTTTCAAGTTCTACGAAAGCTCCGAAGTCAGCAAGCTTAGTTACTTTTACTTCGTGTTGAGTTCCGATTGCATACTTGTTTTCAATATTTGACCAAGGGTCACCTTCGAGCTGCTTAATACCAAGGCTGAATCTTTCATTTTCGATATCAACACCTAGTACAACTGCACGAATTTTCGCACCTTTAGCAAACATTTCAGTGGGATTGTTAACTCGTTTTGTCCAAGAGAAATCAGAAATGTGAACAAGTCCGTCAATGCCTTCTTCGATACCAACAAAGATACCAAAGTCAGTGATTGATTTAACTTCACCTTCAATGATTGTTCCAGGAGCATAAGATTCTTTCATCTCGACCCATGGATTTGTTTGAAGCTGCTTCATTCCTAGTGAAATACGACGTTGTTCGCCGTCAATTTCAAGAACTTGAACGTCAACTTCCTGTCCCTGCTGAACAAGTTGGTTGGCGTGCTTAACACGTTTTGTCCAGCTCATTTCTGAAACGTGGATCAAGCCTTCAACACCTTCTGCTAATTCAACGAAAGCACCGTATTCTGTAACAGAAACAATCTTACCTTTTGTTTTAGCACCGATGGGGAAGCCAATTTTAACTTGTTCCCAAGGGTCAGGGTGAAGTTGCTTAACGCCTAAAGATACGCGTTCTTTTTCTTGATCATACTTCAAAATTTTAACTTGAAGCTCGTCACCCACATTCAAGATTTCAGAAGGATGCTTGATGCGTCCCCAGCTCATGTCTGTGATGTGTAAAAGACCGTCCATACCACCTAAATCAATGAAAGCTCCGTAGTCTGTGATGTTTTTCACAAGACCAGTTACGATAGATCCTTCTTTCATTTGATCAAGAGTCTGAGTCTTCATGCTTTCACGCTCTTCTTCTAGAAGGGCACGTCGGCTGAGAACGATATTTCCACGCTTTTTGTTAAACTTGATAACTTTAAATTTATATTTCTTACCGATGTAAACATCCATATTGCGAACAGGACGTAAATCGATTTGTGAACCTGGCAAGAAAGCTTTCACGCCGATATCAACGCTTAAACCACCTTTTACTTTTGCCACTACGATACCTTCGATCACTTCTTCATTTTCAGCAGCTTTCGAAATATCAGTCCACGCACGCAGCATATCCGCTTTATCTTTTGATAAGCCGATCATACCGTTTTCATTTTCAATTCGGTCGATCAAAACTTCGATTTTGTCACCAGGCTGAACCTGACGAACGCCATCAACCACGCGGAATTCATTAATATCAATTAAGCCTTCAGACTTATAATTGATATCAACAAGTACGTAGTCAGTTTGAACTTCAACAACGCGGCCAGAAACAACGTCTCCGACTTTAAAGTCTTGTTCATTTAAAGTTTGCTCGAAGAGCGAACTGAAATCCTCTTTGGATTTTTCATTGTAGAACCCTGGATTTGACGGAATTTTTGAATCTTCCGCGTCCAAAAAGGCGAGTACCTTAGCTTTTTCAGCCTTGGATTTGTTAAGTGTTTTACCCATAGTCAAAATAATTACCTCCTGAGAAAAGCAAACCTCGTAAAACCGGCGCTGGGTGTTCAAAACCCCGGTCGGATCCACTCTTCATATTAGTCTGACGGTTGTAAGGTTTTAGGCCTTTTGTGTCAAAGGAAAAGGCCAGATTGTTTCATGTTGAGACACTTTTAGACGGGAATTTTAACGCGAATGAATTTTTCCACTTTTTCCATCACGTCTGTCAAAGAAAGATGGGTGGTATCAAGGACGAAGGCCTGTTCAGGAACCTGAAGCGGAGCCACTTTACGAGTGGAGTCTTGCTGGTCACGTTGTTGCTGTGAAGCCATAATGTTTTCTGCAGAACCACCCTCTTCGGCTGCCCTGCGAGCGGCCCGATGAGTCTGATCAGCCGTTAAATAGATTTTAGCATGAGCATTGGGGAATACAACAGTGCCGCAGTCACGGCCCTCTGCCACCAATCCAGCGCCACCTAATGAGCAGGCCCGTTGATGATCCAGCAAAGACTTACGAACTTCAGGGTAGTGACTGATTTTAGAGGCAAAATTTCCCACATCTTCACGGAAGATCATATCCGTAACATCAGTGTCGTTAAAGTAAACACAGGTTTTATCATCGGACATCTTGACTGACCATTCATCAGAATGACTAAGAGCTAAAAGGGCATCTATGTCGTCAAATTGAATATTTTTTTGCAAGGCCACGAACGCCAGTCCACGGTAAAAAGCCCCCGTCGAAACCCAGTTCCAACCCATTCTTTTCGCAAGCTCTCGGCTGACTGTGGATTTACCACTAGCAGCAGGCCCATCGATTGTTACAATCCAACCCATATCTAGTTCCGTATTCTTAAAAAAGTTTTCTACCATCAAGTTCAACGTCAAACATCCTCTGGTACCTCGTGGAGTACCTTCTCGAGAGCCTCTAATGCCATTTGATTTTCTGATTCAAGCCCCACACTAATTCTGAGGTGCTTGGGGAAACCATAATTGGCAACCGGGCGAAGAATCACTCCTTTTTTTAATAAACCTTCAAAAACAAGCTTTGCGTCACGACGTGTGTCGAAAAGAACAAAATTACCCTGAGATTTAAAATAAGGGAGTTTGAGTTTTTCAAATTGAATATAGAAGTAATCAAGCCCCTTCCAGGTGATTTCTTGCGTCTTTTTCATAAAAGATTCGTCCTGCAGAGCAGCAACCAGAGCCACCTGTGCAAGGTCGTTGACATTAAATGGCTTTCGAATTCGGTTGAAAATATCAACTGTTGAATCGGGGGCGATCATGGCCCCTACGCGAAGCCCTGCTAATCCGTAGGCTTTTGAAAAGGTTCTTAAAATCACAACTTGCCCTTGAGGATCGAAAAAGTTTTGTGCTGAGACATAATCATGCGCTCTTGCGAACTCATTGTAGGCCTCATCAAAAATCACTAATACTTCTTCGCCTTTTACTGACTCAATCAGTTGCTGAACTTGGGTTTTATTGATGTAGGATCCCGTTGGATTATTGGGATTTGGCACAAAAATCAGTCGCACTTGTGCTTTATTTTTCTGATAAGTTTCTATCAAGTCCTCAGGGTTAGCTTTAATCACTTTTGCACGATTAGCAGCAGCACTGATTTCATAGGCGGCAAAGGCATGATGGATGGTTAAAACAGCCTGCCCTGGTTCGCAGTAAATGCGGCAAAGTAAATCGATCAATTCGTCTGAACCATTACCAAAACCTAAGTTCTGTTTTCGAACTTTCCACTTTTCAGAAACAGTTTCGATCATTTTGAAATGAGTGGGATCTGGGTACAAATGCTGAGATGCCAATGCCAAAGAAATTGCTTTCTGTGCTAGTGGACTAGGGCCCAATGGATTTTCGTTGCTAGCCAATTTAATAATTTGGGTCAGCCCGTATTCACGTTGAGTTTCTGATATCGGCTTACCAGGCTTGTAAGGAACTAAATTCAATAATTCCGGAGAAATTCTCATGTCCAATTTCCTTCCTTTTCAGAAGATACCTTTTTGAGTTATCATGGTCCTTTTGCGGGTTCAACAAGCATGGCAGATTTCACATCAGAAAATGTAAGACTCCTGTTGCACAGAGGTGTGTCTTTTTGTGATGCTGTCTTTGTCAGAAACAATTCAGAAATTTTACTCAGCCGTCGCTGGCTGTATTCTAAGCACAAATTCAAATCAGTATTAGAATCACTTTTAAAACCTTTCGCAGGGACACTGACTGAAGTCGTTCTGCTTGACGAATTTGCCGACCGCCTTTCAGGATTAAGACTGGGTGGCTCGGTGGCGGCTGTATTCCCAAAGGGACTTGAACAAGTCACTTCCTTTTTACAAACTTCTCCGATCCATTCTGAATCAGTCATTTTAGTCGAACCCCTTCAAGACTGGTCAGACACTTGGATGAATGAATCCCTTGAATTGCTAAAAAAGCACACGATAAAAAGAATCGCCTGGCAGTGCTTCCCCCCTGCTGCAGTTCTTGATAAATTTAAAGCAGAAGGTTTTGAAAACTTTTGCATTCCAGAAGATGGACAGTATGCATTTCTGCATTGGCGAAGAAACTTACTGAATGCATCTTGCTCGGGCCCCATTCACGAAATGACTGAAGAAGTTCAGACGACTCTTCAACAAATTGAATGCAAAGCTTCGGTCAAATGGTTAGACGAAGATTTCACTTTGAAAGATTCTACTCTTAATCGCTACGGACTCACATCCGCCTGGACCCATCTGATGCATCTGTGGGCACAGAAAAACAAAGCCACTTCAGTGGATCTTTTTATTTTAGATTGGGACGGTTGCTTTAAAATTGGCCAACCACAGGCCACACGCTGGACACCTTGGGGTGAAGTGAACTGCATCCATCCTTTGCCGGAAGTGAGTCTTTTGAAACAACAGCCCACTCAAACCTTAGAAAAAAATGTCCTTGGTGAATGGCAGTGGATTGGAAAGTCTGATCAGTTTGAACCTGGGCCTGTTTTCTTGGGTCGTGGCCTTAAGCCTACCTTGTTAGATTTAGTGATTGAACCCGAGCTTTTTACTTCTCAATTTGAAGTGAAGTCCATTGGTGTCGAAAAACTCAACCGACAGCTTTCATCCCAATTAGGTTTTAAAAATATCGATGAGCTGAATGTTAAAAAATTGGTTCTGAAACAAAGAGCCATTGAACAGTGGTCCAATGAAATTTTTCACATGGCTTCGACTGATGAAATTTACTTGCTGGGTCCTTTGGTGGAAACTGTTTTACCAACATTAGATGCTGCCGGTTTCAAAAAAATACATGCACAAAACAGTCTACCTGATTTGCATGAACTTGGGAAAAATTATTTATGATTCAGACCTTTGAAACTCTTCATAATCTTTTTGCACCTGAAGTTCAATCCAGTGCATTTTTGGATTTACAAGGTCATATTCTTTCTGCCAACACTAAAAGTGCAGCCTACTTTTTGTCTCCGATTCAAGCGGCTCGTTTTGCAATTTCATATTTTCCTTTGCAAGATGGTGATTGGATGGCTGTCAATGACACTCACATCGGAGGCGTCACACCCCATGGAATCAATTTTTTAGGTCGCCTGGGTCCCTTGATCTGGTCTGTGCGAATGGAAAGCACCTTGGCTTGGAATTTGTCAGAAAAGTGGGAAGATGTGGGTTTTAAAATACCACCCCTGCCAATTAAAATTTCAGGAGAAGTAAATCCTCATATTCCAAAAAACTATTTGGAACTTGTACAGCCACAAGTGTTAAAATTGAATCCACTAATAACTAAACTAAAAAAATATCTTATCTGGAAATCTTCCGAGCTCTCTGCACAAAATCTTGAAAACTTTTTTCAAGCATCAAATTCAGCACTCAAATCTGCTCTTAAAGAAACTCCTTGGATCGAATCTCAACATAAAGCAAAAACTGCCAGTGGAGAGATCTTAAATGCAAAAATACAATTTCAAGAAAAAATGTGCAGCATTGATTTAACTGGCTCTTCACAGTCAAATCAAATCCAAGTTTGTGAAAAAGTTGTCGATTCCATTTTGGTCTATGCTTTGAATAAAAGCCTAGGAAGTTTAAGTTATTACAACCAAGGGACTGAAAGTTTTTTCCAAATTTTAAAACCAAGGCAAAGCTGGCTGAGTCACAGCTCACCCAAGGCTCCGGCCTTGGCTCATTTACTTGGAGCCCCCTTTTTAGAGTCTCATATTAAGCAAATGCTTTTAAAAATGAAGCGCCCGGTGGAAAATTGGACATGTTCGAAAGATGGGTGGTTTCAAGTTTTAGAAAATGAGTCAAAAAAATTCATTAATTCAGATCAAATGCGTGAGTGTTGGGGTCAGAGTTGTGATTTTATTAAAGCTCAAACAGCAACGACCAATGGGCTGCATTTTTTAGCTCTTAAAGATTGTGAAATTTTAGTCGTTCAAGCTGGAAAAATTTTAAGTCAGCCAATCAAATCTTTGCAAACCTTTGAATACAAGATTAGCTAGTTATCGTAGTCTTCTGAAGGAAAGTTCCTAATTCGAAATCTTTCTTCACCGGCTTGATCATAATAAATATTTGTTGGATTAATTGTGTAGTCCACAAGACTTCTAGCAAAATCATCGCTATCAGCCAAGTCGTTACACAGACCAATCAAACCATCACAACCTGGGGCCGTATCAAGATCTGTAGGACGATCAGGAACATAGGCAGGATTGGCTCCTTCGGTCGCAATGTAACCTAGGTAATCCCCGAATCCGTCCCATTCCCGAACATAAACACGAATTCGGTGACGAACTTCATAAGCTTCATTCAGGCAAATAAAAGTATAGGCTTCATTACCGGAAATGATCCCAGAACCGTTACGGTCCGTTTGTGGGTTGATAAAATAAGGCACAGTTGAAACTGTCGCTGTATTAAATGAAACGTGGGTATGACTGGCAGGTGTATAAAAATTAGCAATAGGAAAATTAGTTCCTTCATTAGGGCGCGTGATAGGTGCAATTAAATTATAAGTTTCTGCCAAACCATCACCTGCAAATGTAGTTATAGAGCCAGGATAACCCTCGACCGTAAAACCCAAGTCTGGCCAGTTGGTGCGAGCTGCTCCACCGATGCAAGATTTCATTCCACCAGTTGGTACGTTCCAAGACTCTTCAGTCGTTTCTGAAATCGTCGCAGTTGCAGGCTTCGTGATTGTCTTTGTTAATGTGTAATCACCAAAACAGCAGTTGCCCTGACCCAGTGAAGTTCGGTCATAAACACATCCCGCAGTCACATTACTGCCGCTTGTGGTAATAGTGGCCTCTAGGTGAGACGCAGTTGCACATGAATTGACCCCATCAATGATACAAACCGATGAGGTGATGTTGTCGTTCGCATCTAAGTTCACAGTAATATCAACGCTCTCGGGGCCAAAGCCAACTTCGCTGTTATAGTACCAATAAGTTGATCTTCTAACGTACTGACACATATTAGGAGGAATATTATAAGCCAAATCTAATCCATGAAAATAAAGATCTCCTTCTGGAATATCAACTATGCAGGATAAATCTTGATTTGAAGCACCTTCGACGACTTCACATCGACTGGAAAACGAACCCACAGTTCGAAAGTGTGAGTTCACTTCAGATGTATTTCGAACGGCAATGTAGAAGTTATTAGAATCAAAGCCAGCAGTTGGATCTTCTGGAAGAACTGAAGGAAAGTTATCGCCACCCGCAACTGAGGACCCACCACTACAGCTGATTAAAAATAAGCTGCTGGTCATCAAAAAAAATAATTTAAACCAGTTGAGAATCATAAACTTGAACCCCCGATATAATATTATCGGATTAAGTGTTTATTATTTCAACAAGACCTAGGTCGATTTGCATTAAACAATTTTTGCACCAATTTTAATGAGTGCTTCACGAATTCTTTGGACGTGTTCTGGACTACTTGTTTCAAGTTCAAATTCAATTTTAGTTTCCTTCAAATAAAGTCCAGCTGATACCCGATCATGATGCACTTGCAAAATATTAGCCTTCTGCTCTGCTAAAATCTGAGTCAGCTGATTTAGCTTTCCTGGTACATCTTCCACAATCACAGAAAGGGGAACTAGTCTTCCACGTTTGATTTGGCCTCTTTCGATGACTTTTGCAATCATGTTAAGATCGATATTTCCACCACACAGTAAAATGCAATTTTTTTTCCCCAACTGGACTTTACGGTTCAACACGGCGGCACAACCCGCAGCTCCAGAGCCTTCAGCCACGGTTTTCACTCTTTCAAGCAAAAACACAATGGCTTCTGAAATTTCATCGTCACTGACTGTTACCATTTCATCCACGTACTTAGAGATGAAATTATCAAACATTAGCTTCGATGGTTTCTTAATTGCAATTCCGTCTGCAATGGTTGCAATTTTTAAAAGTTTTTGATTAGGCTGCACACCTTTGAATAAATCCACCATTCCAGGGGCCTGTTCACTTTGCACTCCAATGATTCGAATTTTTGGATTTAATGTTTTGAGTGCTATGGCAATTCCACTAATAAGTCCGCCACCACCAACAGGAATCACAACCGTATCTAAACCAGGAATTTGCTCGAAAAGTTCAAGCCCTATTGTTCCCTGTCCTGCGATCACATGCGGATCTTCATAGGGAGGAATAAAAACAAGATTTTGTTTTTTAGAAAGTTCTTGGGCTTTTTCAAAAGCTTCATCATAGATATCACCATGTAAAATAACTTCAGCGCCGTAGGCTTGAGTGGCCATAACTTTAGCTAAGGGTGCCGTTTGCGGCATAACGATGGTGGCTTTAACTCCAGCAAGAGTAGCAGATAAAGCCACACCTTGAGCATGGTTACCAGCTGAACTGGCCACAACTCCACGTTTTTTTTCATCTTCACTTAACGTAGAAATTTTATTGTAAGCTCCACGAATTTTAAAACTTCCGGTCTTTTGTGAATTTTCAAATTTAAAAAAAATTTCAGCACCTGCTAATCGGCTGGCACTGACACTGTGATCGACGTGGGTCAATTGTATCATTTTTTCTAAACGTGACCGGGCTTCGCGAATATTTTCGAATGAAACTTTCATTTTTTCATTATTCACGAATCCCAATAAACTGTCAGCCCCAATATGGGCGGATAGTCCCGCCAAGGAAGAGCTGAACTTTTGTACTCCTCAGCCATTTCCATTTCTGTTTTCACTCCTATGGCCCAGGACTCATCGAAGTAAAAAAATGGGATCAGTTCTTTACTACATACAGAGCAATTCTTAATTAGCTGGCCTGGCGCTGCTTCACAAACATGGTGACAAGCATGACAACGTCTCAAATGAAGACGGTGATTCATTGGTTCCTAACCTCTCACCCACACTGATATGGGACTAGTTTATCTTAGTCCTTTGTCTTGCAAAAGAGAGAGACAGCTTTATTCCCATTACAGCCCATTTCATGACACATTGACTTGACGCGTTATCAATTATTGATACACACGAATTATTGAAGAACACATGGCTAAAAACCGATGAAAACTTGATTGTGAAAAGTGATCTAAAATCTGCATTTATTTTAATATTATTAGGAGGCCTAGTTTTAGGTCATCCGCTGACACTTTATGCGCAAAATGATTGTCTGCAAAAAGGAACCTGTACCATGCGGGACTTACCTTACTGCAAAAAAGAAACTCGTGACACACCACCTCAGTGGGTCACAATCACAGGTTTTGATTCTAAAAACGACACAAGTGCAGCAGTTAACAAAAACTATTTAATTGGCGAACAAAGCGAATCTAAACACCCTTTTATTGTTCCTAAAAGATCTGTGGTGCAACTTCATCCACTATCACAGGCCTTATTTGAACAAAATCCAAAGAAAAAAATTTCGCCCAGAACTCTTCTTGGTGTTCGAGTTTTAAGTGTTCCACCGGATACAAAAAAACTCCACGAAAATGCCAACCCAAAAATAAAATCAATTGCCACCTACCGAGAGCACTTTTTTAATAGCAGTATAAAGCCCGAATTTGCAGGACCTGGCAGTGTGGGCTTCGTTAAGTTTGAAGACCTTGAAAAAGTAGAAGATCAAAAGGGTTATATTTTTATGCTTAAAAAAGATTCCCCTTTATATAAAAATATTGCAAGCGACACTGGCGAAGAAGCTATCGCCCTAGAGTTAGCGCAAGAAAATAAAAAATATTTGGTCAACCATTGCTGTGGACCCGATGGTGAGTGCCGAGACTTTGCCATTTACAAAGCCTTGAATCCAAAAACAGGGAATCAAATTTCAACCCGTGTTTCACTTGAATCAGATTGTGAAAGTTGCCTTGCCAATGAAATGATACCCATGAAAAAAGATTTCGTGGCACCTCTGCAAAGTTTGCTAGATGTATTAAATCAACAACAAAGAATGACCATGTCTCAATTTAACTTTGTAGACTCGCGGGGCTTTGTCCAATTACCCGTTAGCGATGTGGATCCAAAAACTGGCTATAAAAAAGGCCCTTTTGGATCTCTTCAATATGAACCTGAACCAGGACATGCAGACACCTATCTAAAGCCAGAAGTGGCCTGTGGATTTACACAGCTGTTAAAAACCTATCAAAAAAAGCATTGTCTCAATAATAATTTCAGCTGCCAAGTCGAATTCGGAAACGCAAGTCACGCACTGCATGTCCACAGAGTGAATGAAAAAATCTGGCCCAGCAATGGACACACCAACGGTGAATGCATTGACATAAGACCCATGTATAACATTGACACAAAAGCAGGAGGTCGCAGCTTCAAAAGCGAGCACTTTAATAAAGAAAAATTCAGTGAATTTTTAAAGTTAGCTAGTGAATTAGGATCTGGGCCTTGCTTTACAAGCCGAAAAGATTTACCCAACTGCTTGCATGATGAAAAACATCACGATGATCATCTTCATATTTGTTTTCCAAGAAAAATAGGATCAGAATTAAACCCGAAACTAATGAAATCTTGCCTGAATGGAGTTAAGTAATGAAAATCATTTTAAGCATTTTAATTTTATCTTTACATGTGAATGCCTTTGAATTGATTGACTCAAATAGCTTTCAAGCTTTAAGCCAAGAACAACAGGTTCGCTATTTGACAGAAGTTCAAAAAATAGTTGTAGGAATCACAAAAAAGTCATCCTACTCAGCAGAGAATGAATCCGACAGATCCAGATCACCCGCCAACGTAAAGCCTGATCTGTCTAACTGGAGCCGAAAACCAAAAACTGCAACTTCACCATCACCTCAGGTTGTGCCACAAGAAACCTCACCCACTTATTTTAATCCTGAATTAAATAGAAATATCCCCCAACCACCACTGGAAAAGCAAGCTGCGAAAACTGAAACTAAAAAACCAGAAACTAAAAAGCCAGTCGTCACCGATTCTGAACCTCAAAAAACCAAGACCGAGCCAACCCATTTTCGCTGCATGCATTCAGGATTTGTCATTGAAGAAGACCCATGCACAGGGTTTCAAAAGATTCCCAATTGGATGGGAATAGATGGAATAACAGAAAAAAACAAATCTTGTGCCCCAGGATTATCGGTATGTAACCCCATTCTATTTGGTTTGGATCTTTCAGATAATTGTAATTCATTATTGGAAGGTGAATGTTCAAAAACAGCTAAGCCCTTTTGTGCAAAACGTGGACTTTGGCCGACGGAAGAGTGCCATCAAATGGCCACTGCCAATGGAAACCGAGGAACGTGGATTGCAGCTGAAATTAGCTCTCAAATAAAACCTTCTTTGTACGAAAAGTACCAACAGCAAATGAAGGGCCTGTGTGATCCAGAAAAAATTAAAACCAATCCTTTTGCTGAGTTTAAAAATGGACAAAAGCGCAGTGATAAGACAGCTCAGGCTGTGCGTGATGATCTGACGAAGACTTGTGAATGGGCTTCTAAACAAGTTGCCATTTTAAATGAGACCATCGTGGATCAAACACAAGATAAAAGTTATAGTGCACCTAAAAAAGCTAAAGATCAGAAATAATTTTTTAGCTTTGGCATATTTGTGCGAAGGATTCTGGATTTAAAGACGCCCCACCAATTAAAAATCCAGAAATGGATTTTTGCTGGATCAATTCTTTAGCGTTATCGGGCTTCACGCTTCCGCCGTACAAAACGGGTGCTCCACTGAATCCATTTTCGTTTAGCCATGTGACTACTTGGCTTTGAGTTTCTTGTGCCTGCTGAGGAGTCGCTGTCAGTCCCGTTCCAATGGCCCATACAGGCTCATAAGCAATGATCAGCTTTTCGGACTTAACATCTTTTAAGCCTAGCTGAAGTTGATTTTTTAAAACTTCAAATGTTTGTCCTGATTTTCTTTGTTCTAAAGTTTCTCCAATGCAAAACACGCAGCGCATTCCAATATCTTGCGCAAATTTAACTTTTTGGTTCAATACAGAGTCTGATTCAGCAAACAAGCTACGGCGTTCAGAGTGACCAACCAATGCATATTCGCAGCCCATGGACATTGCCACACTGGCGCTGTTTTCACCTGTAAGTGCGCCTTCTGATTTTGATGAAATATTTTGTACGCCAATTTTAATTTGAGTGCCTTTAGTTGATTCAATGGCAGATTCTACACAAAGTGCAGGTGGGAATACTAAAACGAGCTGGCTTTGCGCTGGTAATAAAAGTTGAGCAAAAAATTCCCGAGTCTCTTGGGGGGATTTATACATCTTCCAATTGGCTGCAAAAATTTTCATAATCGAACTACCTTCCATGTTTATAACGAACAGCTTCTAGTCCTGGCATCACATCGCCTTGAAGATATTCAAGGCTGGCCCCGCCACCCGTCGATATATGAGTCATACTGCTAGCATAACCTGAAGCTTCGGCAGCTGCTGCACTATCACCGCCACCTACAATTTTAAGAGCGTCCACTTCGGATAAAATTTTTGCTATGGCAAAAGTTCCTTTGGCCATTTCAGGAACTTCAAACACACCCATGGGACCATTCCAAAAAATAGTTTTTGCATTTTTTAAAGCGGCATTGAACTGGGCGATGGATTGAGGCCCGATATCGACCCCCATGTATCCTTCAGGGATATTAACTTCTTTTATGGTTTTAATATCAGAAACATTTTTAATTCCAGTGGAAACAATGTGATCGATTGGCAGTAAAAGTGATTTATTACGGGCTTTGATTCGTTCGACCATTTCAGCTGCAAAACGAACTTTATCCTGTTCAATTCTTGAGCTACCCACTTGGTGCCCCATGGCTTTTAAAAATGTGTAGGCCATGGCACCACCAATAATAAATCCATCCACCACATCTAAAAGCTTTTCAATAACTGCAATTTTGTCAGAAACTTTTGAACCACCTAAAATGGCCCAGTAAGGACGACTTGGATTTTTAATAAGCTGATCAAGAAATTGAATTTCTTTTTCAATAAGAAGTCCGACACCTCTGTTTTTCATGAGTTTTGGTAAGGCGTGGATCGTAGCATGGGCCCTGTGGGAAGCACCGAAGGCGTCATTGATATAAATATCAGTGTGTTTAGCTAATTCCTGTGCCAATTCTTCAGAATCTTTTGTTTCACCCTCTTCAAAACGAATGTTTTCCAAAAGAACCAACTGATTTTTTTTCATGCCCATGACCAGATGCTTGATGGCAGCACTTTCCACTTCGTCCAACAAAAAAACTTCTGTGCTTAAAAGTTCAGACAGCCTTTTTGCGACAGGTTCTAGGGAAAATTCTTTATCTTCACGGGACTTAGGTCTTCCTAAGTGGGAAGCCATCAAAACCCGGGCCCCTTTTTCCAAAAGATACTTAATCGTAGGCAGGCTTGCAGTGATTCGAGTTTCATCAGAGATTTTCCCATTTTCCATGGGAACATTGAGGTCAAGTCTTAAAAAAACGACCTTATCTTGATATTCGAACTCACCGATGGTTTTTATATTTTTCAAGCCTTGCATTGGAATTAGACTCCTTTTTCAGTCATATACTTGATGAAGTCCACCATGCGGTGACTAAAGCCAGTTTCGTTATCATACCAAGATAATACTTTTGCCATTCTTGGGTTCACAACCATTGTGGATGGTAGATCAATGATTGAACTGAATTTGTTACCGTTGAAATCAATGGACACAAGTTCCTTTTTTTCAACTGCAAGTACACCTTTTAAATTTGTCTGTGAGGCTTCTATCAAAGCCTGATTCACTTGATCTTTAGTTAAATCTTTTTCTGATCTAAAAGTGAAGTCCACCAAAGAAACATTCGGAGTAGGAACTCGGATGGCCATGCCGTCCACTTTTCCTTTTAGCTGCGGAAGAACAAGAGCCACGGCTTTTGCAGCACCCGTCGATGTGGGAATCATAGAAGCACCCGCTGTGCGCGCCCGTCTTAGATCTTTATGTGAAGAGTCCAGAATTTTTTGATCATTGGTGTAAGAGTGAATGGTTGTCATCATACCGTGTTCAATACCAAAGGTTTCTTGAAGAACTTTTGCTAAGGGGGCTAAACAATTGGTTGTACATGATGCATTGGAAATGAATTGGTGTTTAGAAGGATCATAGCTTTCATGATTGATACCAAAAACAACTGTCATATCAACACCGTCTGCAGGTGCTGATATAAACACCTTTTTTGCTCCGGCCGTGATATGTTTTTGATAATCATTACGGTCTTTTAAAGCTCCCGTGCATTCTAAAACCACATCAACTCCCCAATCCTTCCAAGGAATTTCAGCTGGATTTTTTGTTGAAGAGTAAGGAATTGATTTACCGTTCACCACAATAGCGTTTTCCGTGTGAGAAACATCCGCTGGAAACTGACCATGAGTACTATCGTATTTCAAAAGGTGGGCAGAACCTGCAATAGAGTCGAGATTATTTATACCTACGATATCGAGTTGATCAAAACCTGCACGAAAAAGAACTCGACCGATGCGACCAAATCCATTGATACCAACTTTTAATTTTTTCATAGCTAAGACCCCTAATTGATTAAAGGATTGAAGGTGGTCTTTGTCTCATGTTTAGGATTTTGAAGCAAGAAGAGCATTCAGCTTGGGCATCAGTTGATAGGCATTCGCAGTGGTCTGATGGGCCAATGTTTCCATGGTTACAGCCTTAAGATCTGCCACTACCTTTGCCGTGTGAATCATATGAGAGGATGTGTTTTTTTTGCCTCTGAGCGGTGCGGGGGACAAAAAGGGGGCATCTGTTTCCACATGAATTCTGTCCATCGGCAAGTACTGGACCGTTTTTCGCAAATCATCAGCATTTTTAAAAGTCACAACTCCGCTGATTGAAATATTAAATCCCAAATCAAGAGCTTTTTCCGCCAGCCACTGAGTTCCAGTAAAACAGTGAATCAAACCAGTTACCCGGCCCTTAAATTCCGATAAAATTTCCACTGTATCAGGCTCTGCATCACGAGTATGAATTTCCACAGGCAAATTGAGCTCGCTTGCAATTTGCAGTTGCCTGCGAAAACAATCCTTCTGAATGGCAGCTGGAGTTTTATTATAATAGTAATCCAGTCCCATTTCGCCTAAAGCGACCACTTCTTTTTTGGGACCCAATTGCCGCATCTGGGCTTCAGCCTGCTCTGACCAAGTGATGCCGTCGTGGGGGTGAACACCAATTGTGCAAGCGACTTGAGGATAAAATTTTTCCGCGATTTGTATAACCACAGGCCAGTCCTGAGGTTCTGTTCCGATGGTGATGATTTGCTGAATATTTTCTTTGAGAGCTAATTGCAAGGCCTCTTCTGGAGAATGTTCCAAGCGATCCAAATGGGCGTGCATATCAATAAAATAATTTGTCATCATCGAAGTCCAATATACAAGGATTCAAATGATAAGACAGCGTCTTTATTAAAAGCTTGCTGTTTTTGCAGCTCAAGAATCTTAACAAACGTGACTTCTAATTTTTCCATAGGCATTTGTGATAATTTCTTTAAATCATCTCTGAGATCCATATTTCTTAAAACATCTTTCTCATTCCAGTAAAGAAAACTCGCATCCCGAATCATACTGAGCATAAAGGAAAGACCCATTTTTAAATCTTCTCGGTTTTTAACCAAGTCCTTCCAAGCTTCTTGAGATAAAAAATCATCTGAAGTCAGGAGTTGATTTAAAAAGTGAGCCCAACTTTTTCGAAACTCAAAGTTTTGATTCTCGACCAACTCTGTCAGTCGATCCATTCGCCCTTGAGAGGCCAAGATCGCCCAATCAGGACCCACTTGGTGCTTCTGCATATCTTCGATAGAAAGTGGATTAAATTTAAAAACTTTTGCGCGGGACCTGATTGTCGAAAGGACACTGGTTGTAGATGCTGCAGTCAAAATAAAAACAGTTCCGTGAGGGGGCTCTTCAAGGGTTTTCAGTAAAATATTAGCTGTAGCAGCCCTTAATTTTTCTGCCTCTTCAATAATTACAAATCTTTTTTTAGATAATGACCTAAGCTGACAAAAATGCAGAACATCATGGGCTTGATCTACTTTGATAGAAGCCCCTTCGGCCTGAATGTGCAAAACACTTTCATGTTGCCTTTGAGAAACTCTTAAACAAGATCCACATTGTCCACAGGCTTGATCAAGTTCGCCTTCACATAGCACTTGTTGAATCATGGCAAAAGTGGATTTTATTTTTCCTATACCAGAAGGACCTACGAATAAAAAAGTCCCTTCAAGACTTTCTTTACTGATAAGCTTTGACCAGGCATTAAACAAAGCCTCATGGCCGATGATAGAGTTGCGTAATGAATTCATTTAAGAAATCCAACCTAATTGAATAAGCTTTTTTTGCAGTTCGATAAATAACTCATTGGATGGTTTTGAAGCATCTAAAATAAGCCATTTTTGTGCATCCACCTGAGCCGCTTGTAAAAATCCTTGGCGAACTCGCTGGTGAAAATCTTGAGCTTCGGACTCGATTCGGTCTGCCAAAACTCCGCTTGTGGCTTCACGATTTTTACGGCGCTTTTCACTTTCTTGAACTGACAAATCCAATAAAACATTAAGATCTGCCGAAAGTCCGTCAGTGGCAAAATGGTTAAGGGCTTCCACTTTTTCCCAACCAATGCCTCTGGCTGTGCCTTGAAAGGCTAAACTGCTGGCAGTGAATCGATCGGTCAAAACCCATTTTTTACTTTGAAGTGCAGGACGAATGAGCTGATCCACATGCTGTGCACGAGACGCTTCGTACAAAAGGAGTTCGGTGCGAGCCGTAGGTGGATTTTGTGATTTTTCTAAAATCAAGTCTCTGATTTTGTCACCCAAAGGTGTGCCTCCGGGCTCTCGAGTGATGACGTAATCAATGGCGCGGCTTTTTAACAGGGATTCAAGCAGCTGTAATAAAGAGCTTTTACCTGATCCGTCGAGGCCCTCAAATGCAATAAAATACATGTCCTTTGAGGTCCCATAGGCCTTTGTTTTTGTCATGAAGATCTTGGTTAACGCTAAGCATAATGAAGTGTCAGATCCTGCGTCTTCATTTACTGTCCCCACTTATTAAACCTGGGAGCTCCAATATGGAAACACTTATTACTGTCGTTCACATCCTTGTCGCACTTGTTTTGATTGGACTTGTTCTCATTCAAGACTCTAAGGGTGGAGCTCTTGGCATTGGCGGTGGCGGTGGCGGCTCCAATTCCGTTTTAGGTTCTGGTGGTGCTCAAACTTTAGCTGCAAAAGCCACTCGTTGGGTCGCCGTTGTATTTGCGCTTACATCCATTGGCCTTTCAGTGATGACTGCTCAAAAAACAAAATCAGTTGTGGAAAACTTAGGAACTGTATCCGCTCCTGTCGCACCGGCCAATGCACCCGTTGCACCAGCCGATACTCCAGCAACAACTGCACCAGCAGCCACCACTCAGGAAGTTCCAGCTGCAACTCCTGAAACTAAATAGTTGTACTGAACATTTTCGATGAGTCTTACTCCTCGGCTTGCTAAAAAAATATTAGTTATTCTATTCGGCATTTTGCTAGTTTTGATCGGTGCTTATTATCAAATTAAGCCCACTCAAAATAAAAATAATTCTCTTAAGAATCCAGGTAACGAACTGGCACCTCGCCTAAGAAACAGTCTCATTCAACAGACTCGAAATTTTCAAAGATGCTGGCTGCAAAGCCGAATGAATCCTGACGACCAAGTTTGGCAAATCTATGTTGATGTTGAGCCCAACGGCCGAGTGAAAGAATTCAAAATTTTAAATTCACAAAAAATCGATTCCAATACTTTGAAATGTTTGATTGAAACTGGCTACAGGTTGAAGTTTCCTACTTTTTTAGGTGAAAGCTTTTCCTTCACAATCCCCATCGTCATGAAACGTGTTAACGATAATCGTTAATGTAATCGATTCTGTCGGGAATCCATGGATCATGCAAAATAGTGGTCTCGGTCACTAGTGGTGTGCTGGGTTCAAAAGAGGCATGCAGCAATCCCTTTTCAACAAAAAAAGGTTTTAATTTGTTATAGCTTTTTTCATTTACAATTCCTCTGCGAATCAATTCCTGAAAGGAGCTCATCAATTCTTCAGGAGTAAAATCGTAGGAATGGGTCATGTTGTTGGCGATATCATAAACGTCTTGAGTTTCTAACCATCCGAACTGAAATAAATCAATGGCCACCTGGAAAGTGTTCATCGTAGGCATGGTTCGCCTACCAAACTTTAAATAGTAATCAGGATCTGTGTCTTTGGCTAAATTAATATAGATTTTTTCCACTGGATCCCGGTCAGGAACTTGGGCTTGTAATATTAGAATCTCGTCCACTTGATCCGATGTACATCCAAGATCTTCTAATATTGAACGCAAGGCTTGTGTTGAAAACCGACGAGCACAAATATCAGAATAAAGATTATAAATTATAGCATCTGCTTCAGAATCATCACCCCAACAGATTTGCCGAACATCATCCCTGAGACGCATTCTAAGTTGCAAAAGAGCCTGAATTTTAAAACCCACTTGTTTTGTGAGCCTCCACCAGCGACCCGGGACCAGGTTTTTTAAGTTGTCCTTAAAAAAGCAACCCAAAGGACGTATGGAATCGATCTGCAATTTTTCGATGATTCTTTCCTCCATTTGCGGAGGTGAGGCCGTAATAAAATAGATGGGGAAACTTCGATCTTCAACGTTGGGGCTGACAAACCGCTTGGATAGGGCCTGCAGTAAAGTATCCGTTCCTGGCACATTACGCTTGCTCATCGCCCTTTCAAGAATAGTTTGTAAAAGCCCGCTGACACTGTCGATGGAGGTGTCCAAATAGGTTTTATCCATATCCCAGACAAAAACTTGAGAAGCTTTTCTTTCGACGGCCTCTGGAACATAGGAAAAAAAGGCCACATCACCAAAAATTTGCGCTCGAGTTTGCCAGTGTTGCCATTTCGCCATATCCCATGATACCAGAAAAACATGAAACGTCTCGATTTTTTTCCATTGCTCAACTGGCCATCAAGTCTTCCCTCCATTTCCATCGGTGATGTTCTAATTGCAGGATTTGATTTGAATGAAACTGAATCGATTCACAGACTTCCCTATGAGTCTCCTGAAAAAACCAGTTTGCAGATTTTTGAAGTTCACCCTTTGCTGACTTTTCCAGAAGTCGCTCGGATTCTTAGTCACCCACTTTCTACGGGCTGGCTGAACAAAGATCATTTGATTCAAACTTACGGCTTTCATCCAAGCTCTGATTTTTATAAGATTTGCGAATTATTAGTACAGCTTCCACTGGATTTTCAAAATTGGGTGGGAATGAAAAAAATGGGAGCTTCCGAGCTTTTTCCGCTGCTTTCTCTGAGTTTAGAACAAAGTATCAAGATTGCAGATTCAATAATAGAAAAGCCTGAGTCCAAGTCAGATACAGCTCAAAAAATTGAATGGCTAACAGATTTGATTCTTATGAATCACCCCATTGATGAATTACTCACAAAGAATTTATCACAACTTCGCCTTGTGCGGTTTCCTGAAACATCCAAAAGAGATGAATACTTAAAGAGCTCATCACTTCCTTGGTCAGGTCCCATTAAAACAAAATTACACCGAAAAGGTGATACAGCTGGATTTGATGTTCAATTTTTTGCTAGCTCACCCACCGAACTTCTTAAAATTGCTGAAAACCTGAAGAAAGTGGCTTCCTCTTGGAATTCCAACCTTCAATAGAATTGCTCGATTTTTTTGATACTGTTTTTATTGATCATCAATCAGCTGATTCCGATGTTGCAAAAAGATTCACTCAAATTTTTCCAAAAAATAAAATCCAATTTGTTGACCAACAACCCTGGTCAGAACTCAAAAGGACGCTATCTGCAGAAGAATTTGATCGCTCTAAGAAAAATTTGTTTATTACGGAATTTAAAGGCCAATTTTTTAAGCGCTGTCCTGGATCATCACAAGCTAAAGTACTGAATTGCTGCAACTATCATGTTCTTAATTTGGGCTCTCAATGCAATATGAATTGCTCTTATTGCTATTTACAAAGTTATTTAAATACACCCATCGCTAAAATTTATTCAAATCTTGATCAGGCTCTACAAGAATTAACAGATATGTCTGAAAAAAGTGCTCACCTTCCCTTTCGCGTAGGAACAGGAGAAATCATTGATTCCTTATCGCTGGATGGGCTGACTTTATTTTCAAGAAAACTAATTCCCTTTTTTCAAAAGCTCCCCCATTGGACTTTAGAATTTAAAACAAAGTCAGATCAAGTGGATCAATTTTTAGATCTAGGGCCTAGCCCCAATACAGTGGTCAGCTGGTCGCTGAACTGCCAAGAAGTGATTGATCAAGAAGAACATCGGACTGCAAGTCTTGAGAAAAGGCTTTTAGCTGCAGAAAAGTGTATTAAGGCTGGATTTTCTGTCGCCTTTCACTTGGATCCTCTTATTTGGCATCCAGATTGGAAATCAAATTACTTGGGCCTTGTGAACGAAATAATATGTCGATTCACACCTGAACAAGTCAATGTGATCTCTATGGGAACTCTCAGGTTTCAACCTGAACAAAAAAATATGATGAGGCAACGCTTTGGCCTGTCTTCCTTAGTTACGAGTGCAGAGATGTTTCCGTCCGAAGGGGCCAAGCTTAGATATGATGCTAGTCTTCGCCACGAAATGTTTCGCACTCTTTACAATCAGTTTAAAAAGAATAATGAAAAATGGAAAATATTTTTATGTATGGAAACACCTGAAACCTGGGTTTCAGCACTTGATTCACAACCTTCTCACAAACCCGAGCTAAAAGAACTATTCAGACCCCTTCCTAAAGTTTAATTTTTTGATCAAGTATTAGTCAGTCGATTTCATTTTGATCACTTGTGATTGAATTTCTTTATTAATTTTTAAAACTCGCTGATCCTAGATTCATCAGGAGATTTTTATGAAGAAGTTTTTCATCATAGCATTAGCAGCTTCAATGAGTGGATGTTTTTCGAGTGAAGATAAAGGAGCTGTCGAAGTTGGCACTGTGGTAACAGGTGAAGCTGATTTTACTATCGTATCTCCACCACCGAGTAGTGATAGCTCTGAGGGCACACTGAATCCTGATGATACAGCTCCTATCGTTGAAGAAGCTCCTACCGATGAAGCTGAGTTCACTTTCACTATTAATGATGGTGCAACATCAACAAATGATAATTCACTTAGACTTCAATTTGGCAGCATCTATCCGTTCTTCAACGAAATCAAAATAAGTTCAAATGCAGAATGCCAGGGCGGAGTTTTCGAACCTTTCGTTGCTTCAAAACTCGTATCTGATTTTACAAAAAACTCGAGAGTCATTTATTCTGTGAAATTCAAAGAACCCGATGGTCTTCAATCATTATGTTACAGAGCCTCTATCCTTCATGATAATGTAGGTCCCGAGATCCAATTCATCAAATCCCCCGCTGCAAGCTTGCAACAAGGCGAGAGCTCAGAGATTCAATTTTCTGTCAGTGATGTTTCGGGAGTAAAAGAAGTAAAATGTCGTCTCAATTCTATACAGAGAACTTGCCAAGCTGGAATCAACACCGTTCTGTTATCTCAAATGCCAGAAGGTAATTACACTTTTTCAGTGGAAGCTAAAGACAATTTTGATCAAGTTTCAATACAGTCTGTGCAATGGAATGTGGTCAGCCTTGCCAAATTTTTATCACAAAATATTTTAATTAAAGAAGACAAAAAAGTGGATGTGTTGATTGTGATCGACAACTCAGGATCCATGGCCTTTGAACAAAAAAACATGGCTCAGCGTGTGCGAAATATGCTTTCCATCTTACGAGGTTTTGACTACCGCATTGGTGTAACTACGACTGATCCCAATCCAACAAAGTCTAATAAAGGTGTGATCTACTACGGAGACGGAGATTTAATTCCTATCGTGGGTCAAAATGGAGCAAAATGGGTGGAATCTAGCTTAGATGAAACCGTTGCTCAAAACGCATTAGGCCTGACTCTTCAGCGCCCCGAAACAGGTTCGGGAAGTGAGCAAGGAATTCGCTCTGTTTACCGATTTGTTGAAAAAGCTTCAAGCCATCAGTTTTTTCGAGAAGGTGCTAACTTTGCAACTTTAGTTATCACAGATGAAGATGAATCTGCCAACACAACTAAAAATGATCCCCAGCAGTTACTACAGTTAATTTCTACAAATTTTCTTAATCAGAAGGCTTATTCATTTCATTCGATCATTACCAAACCAGATGATACCGATTGTAAGAATACTCAGGGTGCCACTTACGGATTTCGTTACAAAACAATTTCAGAATTAACTGGTGGTGTGATTGGTTCTGTTTGTGAAAGTGATTACGCCTCTCAGGTGAACGGGATCTCGACAGCTATCCGAGATCTAATTAAACAAATGACTTTAACTTGTGAACCACTGCCTGAGTTTCCCATCACATTAACAAAGGACGGCATCAGTTTCACAGCCACTTATAAAGTGGAAGGTGTTAATTTAAAATTTGATGATGCTTTGCCTGCTGGGGATTACAAAATTAATTATGCTTGCCTGAAATAAAAATCATATTTTTATTTCAGTGATTGGAAATTCAATCCAGTCTTCATTCTTAGGAAAATGATCGGGACGCTTCTCGGTCATTTTCTTTTCTTTAAGGTAGGCTGTGTAAGCGCAAATGAAGGCATC
This sequence comes from Bdellovibrionales bacterium Ga0074139, assembly GCA_001464795.1. Classification (GTDB taxonomy): domain Bacteria; phylum Bdellovibrionota; class Bdellovibrionia; order Bdellovibrionales; family Bdellovibrionaceae. The sequence continues at coordinate 65,407 of LNEB01000010.1, read as the reverse complement.
AAAGGCGTGCACACTATGCACCATGATCTGGATATCTTCTTTGTATAAAAAAACCACATCATGATCTTGCAAAGAAGTTAAAATTTGCTTCCTACAGGCCTCGCCAACTGCTGATTTACGGTAAGACCTTAAATCACTTTTTTTAATTTTCAGATGTCTTCCCAAACGCCACACACTTAATGGTGGAAAGACTTCGATCCAGTCCACTTCAGAGCATCGCTTCTTTAAAAAATGCGCCCTGGCTAGCAGGGGCGCTGAATTAGCCCCCATGGCGTGGGAAACCTCAAAACTTTGTTCGAGTTCAGAGCTAATAATAGATTCCACACATCGTTGAGTGTAGGGAGTAAAAATTTTCACTGATTTTTTCTTTTTACGATCTGACTTTTGCTTGTTCCAAAACCACTGGATATGGGACTCTTGGCAGATTTCAAAACCCGGGCACTTGAGTTGACAGGTCATGCATTGTGGAAGTGACCAAGGTTGATCCACAGCCAATGTTTCTACAGTTGGTGAATAACCAATAATTAAATCAGCAATTTTCAGATCAGAGGAAATATTTTCTTCGGCCTGTATGGAGTGAAAAAGCTTAGATAGAAAAACTTTATTTTGCTGAGGGTAGTGATCGATGAGTGCAAGGCAAGCTTTGTCAGTTTTACCACCTGCTAAACTAAGTCCTAAAAACTTTTGTGAAGTGGGTTCTCGATCATGGGACAGGGACTTGCGTTCATGACTTGGAAGTTTTGCTTTTGACATGCCTCAATCACCTGATCCCTTGTTTTTGGTGGAGTCCAAACCAGAATACATCCACCACCGCCTGCTCCGCAAATTTTAACAGCCTCAGCCCCTGCTTTTTTCGTAATGACTTCCAGATGCTGTATCTCCGGACTACTAAATGAGGGGGCTAAACGAATCCGAGCTTCATATTCTGAATTAAAAAGGCTGGGTAAAAGTTTCCAGTTTTGATCCTGTAAGGATTTTTGCATTTCTAAAGAAATTTGTTTGAGATCTCGAAGGGCCTTTATAGTGGTTGAATCTTTTTGCACAGCTGCTTTTAAAACTTCAAAGTTGTTAATCCCCGAGTGATGGGATTTACCGGTATAGACCAGAAGAAAATGATCGCTTAACGGTGAGTTTTTAATGTCCATCACCTGCTGCTTGATTCCAGTTTCACTGTATTTTAAAAAATTCAGCCCACCAGTCACAGCTGGATAATAGTCCTGGGTTCCTGTGGGCGTGTTCAAAACCTGCGCCTCTAAGTTGTGGGCAATATGGACAATTTCATGAACACTAGAAAATTGATGATCAAAAAATTGGGCAAAAGCTTTAAGCATTGAAATGGTCAAAGAAGAGCTGCCCCCCAAACCCCCGCCTACTGGCGACTGAGACTGGGTGGTCAATTTAAAACCCTTTTGACTATTAAAAAAGCCTAAAACTGATCTAAAAAGTTGAGTCTGTGGATCGGGGTCTGAAAGTGCTTTTTCACGTGTTTGATATTTAAGATGTAAATTAAGATCCTTTGAAATCCACTCGAGCTCTTGATTCTCTTCAATTTCCACCTGTGTCCAAATATCAATGGCCACATTCACAGTGGTAGCCCCTCCGATAAATTGATAAAGTGGCCAAAGGTCTAGGGTCCCGCCAGCTAAATCCACTCGAGTCGGAGACTTGACGACAATTTTCATTTTACACTCGATTCTTTTAGATCAATCAATTTTTGAATTTCCAGTTGAATGATTTGGGCATCATCCATTTGAAATATTTCATCAGACTTGGAAGTTTTAGCAAACGCTTCGTGATCTTTAAACTCAGACCAATAAAAATCCATTAGAACTTTCCCTTGAGCATCTTTCATACTGACATTGTAGGTCCAATTCAATTGAGTCACTGGTTGATTAAGATACTGATAAACCTTAAGTGCATTCATTTTATTGATAAAATCACTGACGACTTGATCCTTGTCCGACCACTTGCCATTCACTTTCACAAAATTTTGGGATTTTAATTTTGTTTTTAACTGAACCTCTGTAACTGATTTTTTATCAAATTGGAAAGGCAGGGTTTTATCACGCAGATCAGATAATTTTATCGACCTTAACTTTTCCATGACCTGAGGACCAAAACGAATATTCATTTCAGGAACATTTAAAGATACCAATAAATCCTTGGAATTTTTATCAAGGTAAAATTCTGACTTGTAATTAAGTGCATCACCCAGAAGCTGTAATGACATCAGTCTTTTACCCGACGGTTTAGTTTGTAGTGGTTGAATTCCTTTCGAGGAGCTCACTTGAGTCAAAATTTCTCTGACAGAATTTTGATCTAGAATCAATTGATTGAATTTTTCAGCCTGCCACTGACCATCTTTGTTTTTTAAGTGAATCTGACCTTGTTGGTTAGAAATATTAATTTCATTCACTTTGGAAATAAGGGGTCTAAATAACCTTAAGTTTCTAAAGCCCTCTGCAGGTTTGGATAAAAATGAAAACCAAGTGTCACCGGAAGTCAGAATGGTGTCTTGCTTATCTTTTCTTAGAAAGTAAAGTCCTTCAAAGTTTTTCTTCAACGAAACTTCCACTGATTGCTTGTTTCCACTATTATCCTCAAATGCAATGGAACCAAGACTGGGACTTAAACCATAAACGGCTAAATCCACAGCTGGGGTTATTGAAATTTGATCGACTGCTTGCTCTAACATCACTTGATCCAAAAGGGATTCCACGATCTCATTGTCTGCTTGATCTTGGACAGGCTCTAGCAAATTCCAACCATCAGGAGTTCGGTTTAATTTGATACTTTGCCCAGAAGTTAAAATTTCAATTTTCTGAATTTGATCTTTTTTAAAAGTAACAATTTGATTCAGTTGTTTTTTTTCTTCAACTTCGTTGAGCTCTCTTTTGTATTCTCCGAAATAGGCGTAGAGGCCTAATCCAAAAACCAATGCTAGTAAGATCAGAAGATTCTTATTTTTCATGACTTTGCATGACCTCGCCTTTGATACCAAAACGTGATCGAAATAATAAGCAGAATCAAGGGCACTGCGAACAGAAATAGATAAAAGGTACCTTGCTTGGCTGTGGTGACCATGATCTCTGTTCTTTTCACCTCTCGAGGAGTGATGCTAATGAGGCCCTCTTCTTCAGTCAGAAATGAAGTGGAATTTAATGCCAAATCCCGGTTTAAACTTTGATAAAGCATATGGTTAGTTAAAAACTCTGCATCACCAAAAACAAGCAACTGAAATGGCTGATCAGCGCCGGGAAATAAACCACTGACTTCAAGTGCAAAATCATAGGGACCCTTTGTTAAAACTGGTGAATTGGTGTCAGGCAAGCGAAACGCCACAGCATTTTCATCTGCCCCCACAAGGGTTTCCACTTGAATACCTTCAGGCACATTGGCTTTTTTAAAGCTCATGGGCCAATCCATTCTTACAATGTCGGCTTGATTTTGAAAAACCTTTGTCACGGGACTAGATGCAGAAAACAAATTTCCGATGGTGCCACCTTCAATAAAGCCAATTCCACGAAAACTTGATTTTACAAAATTATTTTCCGCATAAATTCCAAGCTTGGCGAGCAAACTTTCAAGGCCCACTGTTTTATTGGGCTCAAGGGCTAACAAAAGATTTCCACCTTTTTTAAGATATTTTTCAACCTCATTTAATTCGTAATTTGTAAATGAGCGCATGGGTCTTACGATCAAAACTGTATCCGCATCATCAGGAATCTGAGGCTCTGTGGGCAAATTCAAAGTTTTTACATTGAAGCTATTATTTTCAATTAACAATTTAAAAGCATTCAGGCCTGAAGCTTCTTGAGAGTCCTCGATATTAGCTTCACCGTGCCCTGTAATGAAATAAACATTTTTCATTTTTTCACGAGTCACTTTTATAATCGCTTGAGTAATTTCCTGCTCATCAACTTTTTCAATCCGGTTTCTTTTAGTTCCATATTCGACAAAAGCAAGGCCACTACCTTTGGTCACACCATACTCTTCTGCTTTTTGTGGATTTTGATTCAGTTCTATAAATTCAAGGTCTACCAAATTGGACTGATCTTGATACTTCTTTATCAGATCCCGAAAAGCTTTACGATTTTCTTCAACACCTTGTGTGCCATCTTTATAAAAAAATAAGATTTTCAATTCACTTTTCAAATCTTTTACGATTTTAATTGATTGATCACTTAGGGTATTGGTTTGAGTCTGGGAAAAATCCCAGGTTTTATTTCTTTTAACTGCGATATAATTCGTTAGCACGACTAACAAAATAACCAAGGCCACCATGGCCCCCATATTCATTCCGTGCTTGGTGGTTTTCATAGTAAAAAAATCAGCAAGATTTTTTCTTTCAATAAAGGCTGCAATTCCAGAAAAACCCAAACCGAAACCAATAAGTATTGAATAGAAAGGCATCCAACTGCCAAGTAAGGATTTTGTAATGACAAAACCAACAAAGGCCATGACTGCAAAGATAAGAAATATTTTACTTATTTTTTTCATGAGGCTCTCCAACGGTGAGATTCAACAACTCTTTCAGCAAGAAATAAAAACAATCCAATGAAAGTTATAAAAAATGTAATGGATTGGAAACGAAACAAGCCCTCGACCATTCCAGACAAATGCGTGCTTAAAGAAATGTGCTCGAAGACTTGCCTTGCCGTTTGACTGTCCACAGCTTCAACTCCGATACCTACGAACCAAATGGAAACATTCAAAATAACAGACATGATGTAAGCAATCAGCACACTTTCAGTCATTGAAGAACAAAATAAATTCATAGCTGCGTAAATGAGGCTCAAACTAAAAATTCCACTGAAAGCCAAAATCAAAGTGGGCCAATGGATTTGGTCAACGAATAACAAAGTCATCAGGGGATACAAAAGAGCCATGAACATAATACCTAAAATAGCACCACTGACTGCTAAAAACTTACCACCAACTATGGACCAAGAGCTGACTGGAGAAGTCAGAAGTAAATCAAAAGTGCGCATTTTTTTTTCTTCAGCGATCAACTTCATTGTAAAAGCAGGCACAATGAAAATGAGGATCAGATTCATATAACTAAGATGCCTTAAATAAAGCCCGTAATGAATGTTGGCCTGTTGGTCACCTATCATTCCGGGGGCTGCTCTTTGTAAGCCTTCCGCAAACATATCGAAATGCACTGGGAATAGTAAACTTAAGATTAAGGAAATCAAAAAGGTCACAAAATAAAAAGTCGGAGTCAGAAAAAAACTTTTTAATTCTTTTTTTGCAATAACCCATGTGGCGTTCATACTAAATTCTCCTGGCCATAGGTGAGTTTTAAAAATACATCCTCAAGATCTAGACGTTTAGGACTGAATTCAATAATCCCCGCTTTTGACAGTACAAGTTGGTTGAGAATCTCATCATGAACTTGATCTCGCCCATCAAATTGAATATCCCAATCCAATTGTGTTCCAGAGACATTTAAAATTCCCGATCTTCCATTCAATTGAGATTTCACATCATAGGGAGTTCTTAATTTTACTTTTAGTATGGAAGTTCCTTTTTCCAATTTTTCTAAATTTTCGATGGAATCTTCTGCGACTATGCGGCCTTTATTAATTATAATTGCTTTGTCACAAACAGCTTGGACCTCTGAAAGAATATGAGTGGATAAAATAATGGTGTGCTGACCTTTTAATTCTTTGATCAACTGACGAATTTCAGCCACTTGCTTGGGGTCAAGCCCCACGGTGGGTTCATCCAGAATCAAAACCTCTGGATCGCTGACTATCGCCTGAGCAATGCCAACGCGCTGACGGAAACCTTTCGACAAAGTTCCAATCAAGCGACCCGAAACTTCTTGTAAATGAGTTTTCTCAATGGCCCTGTCGACATTTTTTTTGATCTCGGATTTTGGAATTTGTTTTAATTCAGCGACAAATTGCAAATAATCTTTTACAAACATATCTGTGTAAACAGGCGGAGTTTCAGGTAAGTAGCCGATTCGTTTTTTGACTTCCATGGGATTTTCAAAAACATCAAAGCCTGCCACTTTGGCTTCTCCGCTGGTGGGAGCCATAAATCCTGTGATAATTTTCATAGTGGTGGATTTACCAGCTCCGTTGGGCCCTAAGAACCCAACCACGTCACCTTTTTTTAAGTTAAAATGAATCTGATCGATAGCCTTAATAGGGCCATAGCTTTTGCACAGGTTTTTGACTTCAACCACAATGACTCCTTTGACATATTCTTCGAGTCTCATGATATTTCTGATTACGTGAGTGTCAAGGTATGATGATTGTGAAAGTTCGTTCATTTTGATAGTGAACGCGACCAATTTTATCACCTTTAATGGGGCGAACAAATCGACACTCAGCAACGACAACATCAAGGCGTGTTCCTGATAATGAAAGCTTAGATTTCATGCTCGACTCAGCAAGCCAAAGAGCCGCTTCATGCAAAACTAAGTCGGGAACTTTTTGGTTTTTATCACGGGCCACAATGACATGAGAGCTTGGATAATCACGCAAATGCACCCACAAATCCCATGCTTTTGCGGATCTTAACAGTGCTAGGTTATCCGATGCACTTTTACCTTTTGAGGCAACAAATCCAGAAAATGTTTTTGTTCTTCCCTCGGCACCAGCGTCCTTAAGCTGTTGCCGTCCTTGAACAGGCTGTACTTTTTGAAACACCCCAGTGGCCAAAGCTTTTTCTAATTCAGCAATTTCTTTAGTTAAAATTTCAATGCGGTCAAAGGTCCCCTGTTTTTTTTTCTGCAATAACTTATTCTTTTGAAAACACTTTTGCATGAGATCATTACGACTTAGATTTTCTTTCAAAAAAGAAGCCCACTCGACTGGTAGCTCTGAAATTGGCTGAGATTTCAAAAGCTCTCCTAATACTGACCACTGAAGTCCTTCATCAGAATCCAACTGAGCTTGCATGGCCAATAAGGCTTTTTTCTTTTTTTGTACAGCTTGCTGGATTTTAACCACTTCCGGGTTGGCAGCAACCGGTACGGCTGAGTTTGGTGATTTAATGATTTGAGCTTGTTCCTTCAGCCACTCAAATTTAATGTCTGATGATTCCCTGTGAGATCCTTCAACACTAGGTGCAGGGGCCAGATCCCGAGGTTTTGCCCAGGAAATACTTTTTCCATCAATGCGAGCCACTACATTGACAGCTTTGGGAATCAAATGAATTTCTAAAATTAATTTTCTTTCTTTTGAGGCCAGCTCCACTTCAAAAATTCGTCCTTGATCAGCTAAAAGCCTGGCCTCTACAAAATACAAATTTCTTGCATTCGAATTGAGAAATAGGGCCAATGGCTTAGGCCCTATTTTTTTTCGCCAAGGAGTTTCCTCGAACAATACCACACTCATGGGTTGCTGAGGCGTTAATTCCAGAAGCCACCAGATGCGGCCTTGCCTATAAAGTGATAACTGCAAACCCTTGGTATGAGTTTCAATTTCTTGCAGCTGTGCACCCTTCAACGTGTTCAACTCTTTGATGTGATCTTGAAGTTCTGCAAGCGACATGGCCTTCATGAATTACAACTTTATTTCTTTGATTTGTTCACAATTCAAAGGTCGTAATTTTTTATCAAGCCCTGGTAAGTACGACGGAGTACCCAACACACCTAATTTCTTGGCCTCTGCATAGCTCATAAGATAAAAAGCTTTCGGATTTATGCTTTTTATCACAGCAGTAAGTTGTAAACTTCTTGCCCACTTTTTTGATTCCATAGCCACTATTGTGAAATTATTTTTAGTTTTTGAATCACACTGACTTAATAAAATAAGAGCTTTCTTACAGGCTTCACAGTTTTCTTGCACAAATAAATAAGGCCCCAGGCTGGGTTTTAACTCGGTTTCCCCAGTGGAATTCAAGTTCAGGGCTGTTTGTGCCATGGAAATTTGAAAATAGAGAAGACTCGTCATTAGAAACATAGATAAGTATTATCATAATGAAACAATTTAAAAACACCAAGAAGTTTGAAGTTTTCGTATGTTCTATCAGCAAGTGTAAAATCTTAATCACCTGTTTCTCGATTTGAAACAATCAAACCCAACCTCGATGATCTGCTGGATTTTGATTGGGCACAGATATTGAAGTATTGAATCTCATGATGAAACTCCTTTATGTCCTAGTCATATTAATTGGTGCCCAATCTCAAACCCTAGCCGACACTGTCGATTTACGGGATGCAGTCCCTGTATTAACAAATCAAGACGAAGTTTATGCAGAGGTCAGTCAAGAGGTCGACGGCGTGGACTTCAGAAGCTGGGAATCGGATTTTAATCAATCCATTGAAAATCAACCCTCTGATTGTAAGGGTAAAAATTGTAAATTTAAAAACAAGCAGGCATTTGATCCCTCTTGGGATCTATAATTTTTTTCGAATTAAGCATCCATACATAGGGCCCATACCTGATCGATCGGGTAAGTACTGAAACCCATGCTCGGTCCATTCAGGCTGCACTTCCAATTCAGGCTTAAGAATTTCAACCTGATCCTTTTTTTTCTTTAAAAGTTTTTGGATAACACCATCATTTTCAATCGGTGAAACTGAACAAGTGGAATACATGATAAATCCACCTGGTTTAATGGCACTCCAAGCGCTACTTAATAATGAGTACTGTTTGATGCTTAAGCCCTGGGTTCTTTTTGGACTCCAGTGGCTGAGTTCCTGTTGATTTTCAAGCAAGTGAGCCTCACCGGAACAGGGCGCATCTAACAATACAGCATCAAATTGACCGGGTTGCCTGAGGCCAAATTGTGCCCCATCTAGGCCTTTGATCCACAGACGATTTTCACGTTGCTCTTTAGGAATGTAATTCTGTAAAACTTTTTTTAATGCTTCTCTTCTGGGTGCCGAGATTTCATTGCAAACAAGTTCTGTTTGTTTTGGCATGCGAGAAAATAAAACAAGGCTTTTTCCCCCAGGGGCTGCACACATATCAAGTATTTTCTCTGCGTTCTGAAGTGGAAGACAACGAGCCACTAAAACACTGGCAGGATCCAAAATATAATGAATCAACTGCCCTTCTAAATCCCGGGATAAAATTTTCCCTGACTGATGGGTGGCCAGTTCACTTAATTTAACCTCTGCATCCCTTAAAGAGTACTCAACTCGGTGACTATGACCTAAAGCATTTTTTAAAACAGGCCATCGCTCGAGGTAAATTTGTGAATAGTAATTTTCAAACTCCTGAGATCCCACGCCTTAACCTTTTTTTGGAAAATGACAATAAAATTGAGTTCCCTGCCCCGGACGACTTCTAACTTCGATCGAGCCTCCATGACCTTGCATGATGTGCTTAGCAATGGCTAGGCCTAAACCCGTACCGCCCGCTTCACGTGAACGACCCCGATCAATTCTATAAAATCTTTCAAAAAGTCTTGCATGATGCTCTTGAGGAATTCCAGGTCCGTTATCCGAAACCACAAGTAAAATTTCCTGATCAGTATTTTTCCATTGGATCTGGATTTCTTTTTGTTCAGGAATGTATTTAATGGCATTGGAAACCAGATTTCTTAAAACTTGCTCGACTTTTTGCGAATCGGCATTCATCTCTGATACTTCACTGAAACTTTTAATCACAATATTTTTTTCTTGCGCTAAAAGTGCCAATTCACCAACCACTGTTTGAGTCAATTGAAGCGGAGAAAAGTACTGCAAGCGAATTTCTGTACCAGATTCCATTTTTGATAAATTCAACAGATCGTTAACTAAATCGATCAATCGATCCACGTTTCTAGACACAATAGAAATAAATTTACCTGCCTGATCCAAACGATTATTTTCGATATCTTCACGTAAGGTCTCCACGTAGCCCTTGATGGATGTCAGTGGAGTGCGAAGTTCATGGGAAGCGTTGCCAACAAAATCAATGCGTATGGCTTCTGCCTTTTTAATATCTGAAATGTCGTGAAAGACGGCCACAATTTCGTAAAGTTCCTGATTTTTTTGCATAAGCACAGGCGCAAGACTGATCGTAAAAAACCTGGAATCAGAATCAATCAAAGTGGGAAGCTTTAAAGTTAGTTTTTGGCTTTGACCATTTTTAATGACTTCATCAATGGCATTTAATATTTCTGGTTGATTAAATACCTGGTTTACTTTTCTTTTCTTACTCGATGAATTCTCACCAATGAAATGGGCAGCAAATTGAGGATTAAAAAAAACAATCTGCTGATCCAAATTAAAAGTCACCACTGCTTCTTGAATGGCACCCAGAAAAGCTTGGCTTTCCTCGCGCTCTCGGTACCAGTCAGCCTTCTGATTTTTCAAAGTCACAAACAAAGAGTAAACAGGCTTAATGATAATCAAGGTACTGACCAAACAGGAAACCGAGGTCAGCAAGACATAGTACATGTTCCAGGGCATGCCTTTGAGCAAAAAAATAAATCCGTACAAAGCATTAAAAACAGCAAGCTGAGTTAAAAAACTCAAAGAAAAAATACGCCATGGGAATCTTTTAGAAATCATGAGGGTAAGTTCACGTCAGACTTGTAGCGGTAACCGATGCCTCGAATGGTATCCACATGATCAGCCCATTCGGCTAGTTTTTTTCTAAGACCAAAAATATGAGTGTCCACTGTTCGGCCCGTGACACTTATACCTTCTCCCTGCACTCGCTCGATCAGCTGATCACGGGTTAAAACTCGTCCTTGATGCTGAATCAGAATAGCAAGCAGTTTGTATTCAGAAGGAGTCAAATGAAGAGGCTGCCCTTTGAGACTGACTTCATAGGTATCAAAATTAATTTTCAATCCATCTATATCGAAAATATTCTGTGCTACGGTTTCCTGCTGGCCCGATCTACGCAAAAGAACTTTGACTCGAGCTAAAAAAACAGAAGGATCAAAAGGTTTTGTTAAATAATCATCAGCGCCTTTTTCCAAACCAAAAACAATGTCTTGGGGTTCAGACTTAGCTGTGACCATTAAAACTCGTGATTGAGTCGAGTGTGTTTTTAATCGATCTAAAAATTCCACGCCACTCATGCCAGGAAGCATCCAATCAAGAATTAACAAATCAAATTTATGAGTTTTCATTTTATCTAGGGCTTCTTCACTGCTACCACTTTCAGTGACATGATAGCCTTGTCTTGATAAATGCAAAGACATGAGTTCTCGGATCTCTATTTCGTCTTCAACAACGTGAACCTTAAAGGCAGCAAGATTCATAGAAAACCTCCATGGCGAATATCCTGACCCGCTTCTGTGTAGATGACATCTTCAGCAATATTAGTGGCATGATCACCGAATCGTTCCAGATTTCTAGCAATCAAAATAAGCGCTAAATATTTTTCAGCTGATTGGGGATCTTTTTTGAGCTCGATGATCATGTCAGTTTGAACTTTAGCTTTTAATGTATCAACTTCATCATCCATCATCAAAACTCGTTCAGCCACTTTTGCATCATGCTTTACAAAAGAGCTTAAAGACTTTTCAATCATTTCTTGAACTAAAGAAAACATGGTTCTAATGATCGGAAGGTTCAAATCATCACCACGTTTCAAAGCGTCTTTACCAATGTGTGCAATGTTCACACATTGATCGCCCATTCTTTCCAAATCCGTATTGATTTTAACAAGAGCCACTGTGGTTCTTAAATCTTTTGCCACTGGTCCATTTTGAGCTATAAATTCCACAGCCTCTTCGTCAACTTGCTTGTGCCATTCGTTAATTTGCTTCTCGATTTCAAACACTTGATCAAATATTTCAATGCGTTTTTCTATTAAAGCTTGTAGAACCAGTCCCAATGCTTTTTGAGTGTGTTGGCCCATCTGATTGGCCTTGTTTCTTAAATTTTCAAGCTGAGTTGAGTGGGATCTATCCATACAATACTCCTAATCTGACTTAAGCGAGAAGTCTATTTTAACGTCAAAAACGCTTATGTTTAACCAAATCTTAACAGCTAAAAGACCTTTGAAAGACCGACCCTAACCAATTCAATTTGGCGACTTTTAGCTGAATGCTCAGAGCCATAAAGTGTAGATTCATAATATAAACCCCAATCAAAAAGCTCTGGTTCAGATTTAAGCCAAGCGGCTGTCACTGAGGTCAGTCCTTTATTGCTGAGATTCACCCTGAGGGAATCATAGCGTACAAGAATTTGTTGCAGGGGGTTGAGAGTGTAGTAAAGTTCAACCCGGTAAGCATCAGTTCGTATATTGCGGGGTTCAGTGAGTTCCGTGAAAGTCATACCTTCTGCTCTGCCACTGCTTTCAAAATCAGAATTAGAGTCTGCGGCATAAAGAAATTCTAAGCCAAGACCGATCCGTCCCCACTGATTTTGATGTCTCAATAAAATTCGTGACTTTTCAGAAACGGAATCTTCAACCTGGTCCACCCGACCAAAACTGAGCCACCCTGACCACAGTATATCTTCAAAATTATGAAAGTAGCCCAATTGAATTTCTTTACTGGCTCCAACTTCAGCCGTTCGATTTTCCTCACCGTTAACAAAAGCAAAAGAGAATTTATGCTGCTCTTTCCATTGGTAAATCCCTTGGTAGCCCATGTCTGAATCATTTAAAAATTGATACCTGCGAGAGAGATTTTTACTGGAATCACCAAAATTATCAAACAATGAAATCCGAGCTTCTTCCGTTCGCCACAGAGGTCTGATCAAACCCAATTCATGTGTCCACTGGGGCGTACGGGAGGGTTGCCAAGACAGATAAGCGTTTTCCATTTTTGTTTGATAACTGCTGGTGTTGTCCCGCTTCTCGGCCAAGTCGAATCTTAACTCAAGCTTCAATTGATCTTGAGCATTGTAAAAATCAAAAGATGGCAGAATTTCAAGCCGACTTATTTCAAAGGCTGTTTGCCCTGTTTTGGATGTAGGACTGTGATTGTATTCAAAATAGAAATCAGCCTCACCCTTCAATTTAAGATCAATATTTTCTGCCAAACACAAAGATGATAAAAACGAAAAAAATATTAGAGAAATCATCTGTCAAGAAAATCATAACGTAAGATTTGTTGCAAGTCTCAAAAAGCCTCTTTAATCTATTAGCATGAGAATATCTGCCATTGATCTTGGTTCCAACGCAGCTCGAATGATTGTAGCCGAATGGCATGGTGATCGGTTCGAGATCTTAAAAAAATACCGAGTTCCATTAAGACTTGGCACTGATGTTTTTCAAACGGGTGTGATCTCGGATGGTATATTGAAAAAAGCAGAGGGATGCTTTCAAGAATTTTCAGAAGTGAATCACAAAATGGGTGTGATCAAGTGCCGGGCTGTTGCCACAAGTGCCGTTCGTGAATCAAGAAACAAAACAGAATTTGTTTCCCGAATTCAGACCGCATCTAAAATTCAACTGGAATTAATCAGTGGCCTGGAAGAAGCTCAACTTGTTTTCACAGCCGTTAAACATCAAATTAACTTGAAAAGAAAAAATGCAATATTAATTGATGTGGGTGGTGGCAGCGTAGAAGTGACCCACGTTCAAGATGGATCCATCAAAAACTCAGAAAGCTTTTCCTTGGGCACAGTTCGCATGCTTGAATATTTGCGCACCAGAAAGATGTCTGAGCAACACATCAAAATCGTTTTAGGTGATCTTTTAAAACCAGTGGTTGAATTTTTTGATAAAAAAATGAGTGGTATTGCCTTTGATATGGCTGTTGGAACCGGTGGAAATCTGGAATGTATGGCCAAATTAAAAACTCAAATTTTACATGACTTAGCCAACGAGTCCGTGCTGACTCAAGAACTGGGTTTTCTATTTGATCGACTACTTAAAACCAGCCTCCGTGACCGCGTGGCCTTACTTGGCATGAGAGAAGACCGGGCCGATGTGATCGTTCCTGCCACTGCCGTTGTTGAAATGATTTTAAGGCAAGCGGGTATTGATCAAATTCAAATACCAGGCGTTGGTTTACGTGATGGTCTTTTGTTTTCTATGATCTAAATTTGTCCTGGCTTACCATCATCGTTAGAAGGCGGTATTGGTATTGAGGGCTGATCACAAAAACCATTCTTAAAAACTTCAGCCTGTTGTCTAGTAAGCTTAGTTTTTGATTTTTGTTTTTTTCGAAGCTCATTCAAAGACTTGACCTCTTGAGGGCATTCCTTCACGGGAATTGGATAGTTTAAATCACTGGCACAATTCAAACGAGACTGAAAATCTTGAGCTTTTTTACGGCAAAGATAATAGCCAATTTCATCTCGGCATTTTTCTTTCAAAGAACTGAACTCGGACTCCAATGTTGCAAGCCTAGCAACTTTGTAGCACATTTCTGGATCCTGATCTTTTATAAAGTTGGCACCTGCATAAGAAATACAGTCCGATAAAAAAAACATCAAATTGGCTTTGGTATAAGTTCTTACGTGCTCACCACGCTGAACACAGTATTCAAAACTGGCATTTTTAAGAGCTAATTGGTGACCGTTGTTCACCATCTTATCGTATTTTTCAGAGTCAATCAGTAGTTGAAGGACTCGAGGGTTAGCAAAACTGTAGGTAGAAATGCAGAGTAACATTATAATAATACTTTTCATTTTTACTTCCTTTCACGAAGTACAAGCTTAGGTGACATCAACCATTGTAACTGAGCAGAGCTAGGTCCAAGACTTTTTAAAGTGTCCACTTCTAAGCACATCAAACCTGCTTTTTTAAATTCTAAAAACGCGTACTCGTTACCTGCTAATAAATAGGTGGCTAGAAGACTTAAGTTAGGTTCATGACCGACAACTGCAAAAGTAGAACCTTTAAAATTTTGTGATTTAATCCACTTTACAAAGGCTTGGGGTGGGCTTTGAGGAACAAGCTCAGCACACTCTTTAATTTTTAATTCACTGTAAACTTGAGAGATAATTTCAGCTGATTGTCTTGCACGGGTGTAAGGGCTTGTGATCACAAGATCAAAGTTTTTGACCCAACGTCTTTTCATAAGACCCGTCATTTTTTCTAGTCTTCGACAACCTTTTAAAGTTAAGGGTCTAAAGGCATCGTCCATTTTAGTTTTTTTAAAAAATTCTTCACGCTCTTGAGCCACGCTGTGACGAATAAGTATTAATTGAATCATAAAGACTCTTTCTTTTGCTTTTCTTTTTGCTCTTGCTCAGATTTTAAACGATTTTTTGTGAGATCAATTAACTTTTGGTGCAAACCTATGCTCTCCGATTTTCTTTGTGTGTAATTTCCCTTAGAGTCCATATCCCAGGCTTGCCTTCCGTCTTTCAATGAAAGTTGCAAGGACTCCCAAAGTTTTTCTTTTAAATTACGATCATAAATAGGAACTAAGGCCTCCACACGAGCATGTAAGTTTCTGTACATCCAATCAGCCGAACCAATAAAGAATAGGCCATCAACAGGATCTGCCGCTGCATTTCTGAAATAATAAACTCTCGAGTGTTCTAAAAATCTTCCCAGAATAGAAATCACACGAATTTTTTCAGAAAGTCCGTTGGTCTTTGGACGCATACAACAAAAACCTCTGACTATTAAATCAATGTCCACACCACTTTGTGAGGCCGAATAAAGTGCCAAAGAAATATCATTTTCTTCCATGTTATTAAACTTGGCGATAATTTGAGCAGGCTTTCCGGCTTTGGCATTTTCACCTTCGCGCTCGATCATTTTAATCATCTGATGAAACATATTCACAGGTGCGACCAGTAAATTTTTATATTCAGTCTTTAGTGATCGACCTGTTAAATAATGAAAAAATTCAACTACATCATTGGTGATTTCATCTCGGGCGGTTAATAAGCCAAAGTCTGTGTAAAACCTTGAGGTGCTAACATTGTAATTACCCGTTCCGATATGACAGTAGCAATTGAGTCCCTCTTCTTCTTGCCTAACAATCAAAGTGGTTTTGGCGTGAGTTTTTAAGCCCACCACTCCGTAAACAACATGCACGCCAGCACTTTCAAGTTCTTGTGCCCAGTAAATGTTTCTCTCTTCATCAAAGCGTGCTTTTAATTCTACCAGACACACCACTTGCTTTCCCATTTCAGCCGCTTCAATCAATGATTTAACAAACGGAGAATTATCTCCCGTTCGGTAAAGAGTCATTTTGATGGCTAGCACTTTAGGATCATGGGCCGCTTCTCTGACAAATCTTTCCACTGTTGAAGAAAAGCTTTCATAGGGGTGGTGCAAAAGATGATCGCTTGCCCTGATGATATTAAAAATAGATTGGGATTCATCCGCAAAAGCATGAGGAGTGATCGATGAAAATGATTCAAATTTTAAGTCTTTTCTAGGTAAGTCAGCAAAGAATAAAAGATCTCCATAATCCAGTTCACCTGAATGCTCATAAACGTCTTCTGGTTTAAGCTCAAGCTCATCAATTAAAAATTGCAAGATCCAAAGATCAGGATTAGGCCCGTGTTGTAATCTTACGACTTCAGCGAAACGTCTCTGCCGAAGTTCTTCTGTGATGGATTGTAAAAGATCTTCGGCATCCTCTTCGTCCCTGTCAGAATCTGCATTACGAGTGATTCTAAAGGGCATGACATTGAGGACCTGCATATGAGGAAAAAGATCTTGCAAGTTTTCTGTTATCACATCCAAAAGGCTGATGTACTTTTCAACAGACTTATCCACTTGAATCCACGCTGGTAACACTTTAGGAACTTTGATGCGTGCAAATAATTTTTCTTCTCGGTCAGGATGTCTAAGGGTGACCCCAAGGGAAGTCGAGAGATTTGATATAAATGGAAACGGATGCCCCGGATCCACAGATAAGGGCGTCAAGACAGGAAAGACATTTTTCAAATAGTATTTTTTGACAGAGTCTTTTTCTTTTGGCGTTAAGTCTGACCACTTCGAAATGCGAATTCCCGATTCCACTAATTTTTTCTTCAATTCATCATAGCACTGACTTTGCGATAGCATCATGGGACCCACGAATTTGCGAATGGCCATTAATTGCTGCTCGGAGGTTTGTCCGTCAGAGGATTTAGTTGAAACGTTGTAGGCCAATTGCCTTTTCAATCCCCCCACACGTTTCATAAAAAATTCATCTAAATTAGATCCTGAAATCGATAGGAAACGAAATCTTTCAAGCAATGGCTGCCGTTGATCCTGAGCTTCTTGCAAAACTCTTAAATTAAAACGTAACCAACCAATTTCCCTGTTGGTAAATTCTGATGATGAAGACCGAGTGTGCTGAAGATATTTGAGCTTGCGCGGAGCTCTTTTTCGCGTGGCCGAGGGAGGAGAATTTCTTTTTCGAGTCGTCTTCATATTTCTATTGTGTCTAAGCTTGCTGAAAGACTCAATTTTTTAATTGTTTCAGATTAAGACAAGATTTTTTCAAGCCTCGACTTCAGTTGGTGGGGGGGATTGACCGATAATAATGTATGGCTCAAGGTTTAGCTCGCTATCATGGTCGAGCCCCACGTTATATTCTTAATACCCTTGACGACTCTTTGATTCGAGTCGCAGGGCCTCGCCAACTTCCTTGGGAAGAAGGCACAGAGATTAAAAATATCTCGCTGACAGGTCTTGCCTTTACAGCCCCCAGTGATCTTTGTCCTTTACTGGGTGAGGTCATCAAGATTCAATTCGATGTACCTGGATCCCAACCTATGGCTTGCTATGCAGTGGCAACACGCATTGACCCTCTGAAGGGCCAACAGATGCTGGTAGGTGTACACTTTTACAAACTAGAGATGTCACAACGAGTGGCTTTGGCCCAGGGGTTATCACAAAAACTCAGAGAGCAATTGGATCAAGAAAGTATTCTAAATAAAAACCAACTCATGGTCACTAAAAACGACCTGGTGAAAGTTTTTTTGATGTCATCTTTTGTAGCTCTTTGGGCTTTTTTAACTTGGCTTTTGATCAGCCTTAAGACGTTTTAAATAATCTTTTTTTGAAATTTCGTTGGCTCCAAAAGAGGCCAGTAAAGGTGTCACCATCTGTGTGTCCATCCAGGTCAGTCCTTCCATTGATAAGTCTTCCACCATTTGTTTCAGTGCCACTTTTGACATATCCGTTTTATAATGAAACAAGCTTTCACCGGCAAAAATTCCCTTCACCATCACACCGTAACCGCCACCCACCAGTTGACCTTTTTCCCAAACTTCCCAAGACCTTGCATAGCCTGATTTAAAAAGCTGAATGTAGGCTTCAATTATTTCTGGATGAATCCAAGTTCCTGACTGACCCTTTCTTTTTTGTTCAGCACAGGCCCTGATGACTGCTACGAAATTTTCATTACTTGTGACTTCAATGTCTTTCAATTTTTTAAGATTTCTTTGAAATCTTTGTGGCAAATGAAACTTTGAAAATTCTAAAATGCCTCTTTGCTCGGGGCAAAACCAAAGCATGGGATAACCTTCTTGAGGCCACGGAAAAATTCCTAAGCTATAGGCCTCTACTAAAGTGGCCACCTTGAGGTCACCCCCCACAGCCACTAAACCCTGTTCAAAATCACCAGATGGATCAGGAAAAATTCGTGGCATTTTGACTTAAGGATAATTCTTTTATTTTATGAAGGTCACCCACGACCCACACCAAATCACCAGACTCTAGAATCATCTGTGAATCTGGATTCAGTATTCTTTTTTGCCCCCGCTCGACTCCGACCACAAGGCCTTGAATATTTTCTCGGATGCCGCTCAGCCGAATGGATTTACTAATAAAAGGAGAAGTATCATGAACTAAAAAACTTTTTAACCCAAAGCGATCCAAGGGACTGACTCCCTCGTCCACTTTTTCAATGACAGGTTTTAAGCTTGCCACCTGTTCTTCGTTACCAATCAAAAAGATTTTATCTTGAGGCATAAGAACTTCATCACGACCAGGAGCCATAATAATCCGGTGACCTCTTTCGATCATGGCCACCATGACTCCAAATCTTTCACGAATGGAAATTTGCGCAAGTGATAAACCCACAAATTCAGAATCAGCTGAAACCGAAAGTTCAACCAGACCTGCATCCCAGGGGGCAAGGCTAGAGGGCTGAAATATTTTATTAATTTGAGTGTCTCGGTCGTTTAAATTTTTTAAAAACCGAGCTTCTAATTTTTGATAAAAGGGCTCTGAAAATCTTCCCACTAAAATCAATAAGGCTGTCAGACCAATTAAAATAAATAATGACCCTGTCTGAATGGAAACAAATTCAGCCAAAATAAATCCCATTAAAAAAACACCCCAAAACAAACGGAATAATGAAAAGCCTTTTTGTAAAATGGGGATGACCTGATTGTATTTGGAATTGACCTCAAGTTCTTGATTAGCAGAGCTAGTACCCATCGTAAGTGCCCAAAGAAATGGAACACAAAGTAGCACAAGGCCAATGGTGGAAAAAAGATAAACCCACTGATGCTCGCCGAATTGTTCAAGGACAATGGGATGAGCCCATTTTTTATAGGCAAATGTCATCGCCAAAACAATCACAGTGTTTAATAAAATGGATGGCAAATGAGCTTTCAAAACAAGTTGTAGGATATTTTTTTGCCTGGCTCCCATGACCAGTTCATTATAGGAAACCAGCTTTTGCTTCCACTTTATTGAAATTTTAGTCTCGACCCAAGTAGCGAACCGATCCGCCCAGCGAATTTGGTAAGGAGTTGTAAAAGTTGTGATCACAGAAATCGCCACAACAATGGGATAAAGTTTTGGACTGATGACATTTAAAGTTAGACCCAATGTAGCAATGATGAATGAGAATTCACCGATCTGTGCAAGACTCATCCCGGCTTGGATGGAATGCCTTAAGGTTTGACCTGATAGTAGTGCACCGGCCGTCGTACTAAATAACTTTCCTATAATTGTGACTACTGTCAAAATTAAAATGGTATCATACTGATCAAGGATAATTTGAGGATCGATCAGCATTCCCACTGAGACGAAAAAAATGGCCGCAAATAAGTTCTTCACTGGTTCAATTAATTTTTCAATGTTGTGACCTTCACGGGTTTCAGCTAGCAAGGATCCCATAACGAAAGCACCCAGTGCTGGTGAAAATCCCACCTTCGTTGCAATCCAAACCATCAACAAACAAAGCCCAATGGAACCAATCAATCGGGTTTCATCGTTTAAATAGTGGGCGGCTTTTTTTAACAGCAGCGGTAAAAAGTAAATACCCAGCACAAACCACAAAGTCAGAAAAAATCCAAACTGCAATGTGGACACCAGTAATTCTTCACCGGAAAAAGTTTGAGTCAAAGCCACAGTGGACAGTAAAACTAAAAGTAAAATCGCGATTAAATCTTCGACAATTAAAACCCCAAATACGAGGGTCACGAACTGCCGGCCTTTTAGTTTAAGCTCATCAAACGCACGCACAATTATAGTTGTTGATGAAATGGAAAGCATTCCGCCCAAGAACAAACTGTCCATTTTTGACCAGCCCATTAAAGTTCCTGTCAAGTAACCCACCACCAGCATAAATAAAATTTCAAAGCCACCCGTGATACTGGCACTGACTCCCACCCGAGCTAATTTTTTAAAACTGAACTCAAGACCCAAACCAAATAATAAAAAGATCACACCAATCTCGGCCCATACTTTTAAATTTTCTGTGTCTGTAACTGTTGGTAGTAGTGGCACATGGGGACTGACTAATATTCCTGCTATCAGATATCCCAAAACCACAGGCTGCTTCAGAGCCCGGAAAATAACCGTCGTCACGGCGGCTGCCATCAAAATAAAAGCCAGATCTTCAATCAGTTTTGGTAAATGCATCATAACTTAATTTTTCCCCAAACAGTTATCACAAGTTCCGCAAATCTCACTGTCTTTGACCCCGAAGTATTCGTAAATCTGCACTAGCCTACATGTTTCGGTGTCTCGAATCCATTTCACCAAAGCGTAAAGCTTGAGATTATGATGCTTCATCAGAACTTCTTGGTTTTCAACTTCAAAAAAGTGAGGGTCTAAATCAGCAAGAAGTTCAATCTTTTCATCTTTTTGAGTAATACATCCCCAGCGCTCGAGAATGCCCAAAGCAGAACTTATTCTGTGATCCGTTTTTCCTTTAAAACTGATTTGCTCAGTTATAAATTCAGGCCCTGCTGTTTTCACCCTGTCTGGATAGGTTTTAATTAAATCAAAAACTTTTTCAATGAAAGGTCTTTCCGGGTGAGCACTTTTAATGAATTGCATAGGAATCGTTAGATCTTCTTCATCATAAAAAAAGACAGCCTCTGATGGCAAACCGTCCCGCCCTGCTCGCCCGATCTCTTGGTAAAGATTTTCTAACGAAGAAGGCGGTTCGAGATGAAAAACTCCGCGGATGTTCGCTTTATCAATACCAAGTCCGAACGCAGGGGTCGCCACCATCAACGAGTTTTCATCGCGCATGAATTGTTTTAAATTCGCTTTTCTTTTCTGCGGAGGCAAATCTCCGTGGTAAATCAAAGGCTCAAAACCTTTTTTTCTAAGCTCACGAAAAACCTCTTCGGCTGTTCGAATCAAAGTGACATAAACCAAATGACAACCTTTGGAATTCTTAAGTTTTTCAGACAGAGCTTCTATTTTAGCTTCCATCCCGTAAACTTCTTTCATGACCACTGAAATATTGGATCTTTTAAAGCCTGTGCTGACCACCGAGTCCTGGGGAATTCCCAAGGACAATGTGATTTCTTTTTGGACTTCTGGGGTCGCTGTCGCAGTCAGTGCAAGTACAGGAGGATTGCCGAATTGCTGCCTGAATTTTCCAAGGCTGGAATAGTCAGGTCTGAAGTCATGACCCCAAAGACTGATACAATGAGCTTCATCGATCACAAGCAATGAAATTTTAAGTTTAGAAATGGCCTTTTGAAATTCAGGCTTTTGCAATCTTTCAGGAGTTGCAAAAAAAAGGCGGTACTCACCATTTTCTAACCGGTTAAGCCGTTTATGTTTTTCATCCCCGCTCACTTGAGAGTGAATAAAACCCGCAGCCAAACCTGCATCTAAAGCCTTTGCACTTTGGTCTTCCATGAGTGCGATCAATGGAGTCACACAAAGGGTGAGG
Source organism: Bdellovibrionales bacterium Ga0074139 (assembly GCA_001464795.1). GTDB lineage: Bacteria > Bdellovibrionota > Bdellovibrionia > Bdellovibrionales > Bdellovibrionaceae. The sequence continues at coordinate 43,495 of LNEB01000010.1, read as the reverse complement.
CCTTCATTAATCGTTGAAAACATCTGATAAGTGAGACTTTTTCCAGAGCCTGTGGGCATGAGTCCCAACAGGGACTGACCGTTTAATAATTTCTCTAGGATTTCCTTTTGCCCTGGCCTGAAATGAGGAAGGTGAAACTGCTGCTGAAGCACCTGCTCCAAGTTAATATGCATTGCGTTACCGTCCTTCATCTTGGAAGAGATTTCAGTTTTGCTATGGGCAAAAATTCATGTTACAGCCTACCATTGCATTTAATCATAACTTGAGCGAAAGGTCGAATCATGTCTAAAAAATGGGACATTAATATTGTGCGCAATATTGGTATTTCTGCGCACATTGACTCTGGAAAAACAACTCTCTCCGAGCGTATTTTATTTTACGGTGGTAAAATTCACGCCATCCACGAAGTAAAAGGTAAAGACGGCGTCGGCGCTACCATGGATTCCATGGATCTCGAACGTGAAAAAGGAATCACCATCCAATCGGCGGCCACTCAAGTTCAGTGGAAAGACCACGTCATTAATCTTATCGACACTCCCGGACACGTGGATTTCACAGTGGAAGTGGAACGCTCCCTTCGCGTCCTTGACGGTGCGATTCTAGTTCTTTGCGGCGTTGCGGGCGTTCAATCACAGTCCATCACGGTGGATCGCCAGATGAAACGTTACAGCGTTCCTCGCTTGGCATTTGTTAACAAATTGGATCGCCAAGGTGCTAACCCCATTCGTGTTAAAGATGCTCTCGTTGATAAATTAAAATTAAATGCAGTTATGGCCCAGCTTCCCATTGGTTTGGAAGATGGTCATAAAGGTGCCGTTGACCTTGTGACAATGAAAGCTTTCGTGAATGAAGGTGCCAGTGGTGAAACTGTTACTGAAATTCCAATTCCTGAAGACATGAAAGAACAAGCTGCTGAATATCGTCAAATCCTGATCGGTAAGCTCGCAGACATCGATGATACTATCGGTGAAAAGTTTTTGATGGAAGAAACTCCAACTGAAGCTGAAATTAAAGCGGCCATCCGAAAAGGCGTTATCACTCTTAAACTCGTTCCTGTTTTCTGCGGATCTGCTTTTAAAAACAAAGGTGTGCAACTACTTCTTGATGCAGTTCTTGCTTACTTGCCAACTCCTGCAGAGAAAAAAGAGCATGCTCTTGACTTAAGTAAGGGCGAAGAAAAGTTTGAACTTTTCCCTGATAATGACAAACCTCTTGTGATGCTTGCATTCAAATTGCAAGAAACTCAATTTGGTCAGCTCACCTACATGCGTGTTTACCAAGGTAAAGTCAGCAAAGGTGATTTCATCATTAACATGACGAACAAAAAATCAGTGAAAGTACCAAGACTCGTGCGAATGCACTCAGATAAAATGGAAGATATCGATGCTTCTTACGCAGGTGACATCGTAGCCGTATTCGGTATCGATTGCGCATCTGGTGATACTTTCTGTGACGACCGCGTTCAAGCTTCCATGCAGTCCATGCACGTTCCTGATGCGGTGATCAGCTTAGCTGTTTCTCCGAAATCAAAAGACGGCGCTAACAACTTCACAAAAGCTCTGCAAAAATTTAGAAAAGAAGATCCCACCTTCCGCGTACACCGCGATGAAGAATCCAATGAAACAATCATTTCTGGAATGGGAGAACTTCACCTCGAAATTTACGTGGAACGTATGAAGCGTGAATTTGCGTGCGAAGTGAACGTCGGAGCCCCTCAAGTGGCTTACCGTGAAACCATCAATATGGAAGCGGATTATGATTACACTCATAAGAAGCAAACGGGTGGTTCGGGTCAGTTTGCTAAAATTGCAGGTGCCATCAGACCACTTCCAGCTCAAGAAGACGGTTCAGTCTTTAAGTTCAGCAACAAAGTTGTGGGTGGACGTATTCCTAAGGAATTCATCCCTGCCGTTGAAGAAGGTTTCCGCGAACAGTGCGTGAAGGGTCCATTGATAGGATTCCCGATCGTGGGTGTGGAAGTGGATCTAGAAGACGGATCTTACCATGACGTGGATTCTAGCTACATGGCCTTTAAGATTGCAGCTATGGCAGCCATGCGTGAAGTTTATCCTAAAGCAAAACCAGTTGTGCTCGAGCCCATCATGAAGCTTGAAACAACTGTACCTGAAGAATATCAGGGACCTGCAACAGGACAGATCAATCAACGCCGTGGTGTTATTACTGGCACAACTTCATTTGAAGGAAGTGTTGTGATTGAAGCCGAAGTTCCATTAACTGAAATGTTTGGTTACTCAACTGATTTACGTTCAGGCACAAAAGGTAAAGGTGAATTCACAATGGAATTTGCTAAATACTCACAGGCCCCGCGTAATATTCAAGATGATCTAGCTAAAAAGTATCAGGCTAAGCGTTTAGCTGAACAAAAATAGAAGCTCGATTAAATTTCATTTAATTTAAAAGCCCAAGGATTAAAAACTTTGGGCTTTTTTATTTGTACTGATTGGCCTTTTGTTCAAGCCTAGGATAATCGCCCGAGTTGAACTCGAACCAAACCCCCAGGCCCACGACCAGCACTATTCCAAGAACGTAAAATATAATTTTGATCATTATTCTCCGCCTACGTACTACTTTACTTCAACTTTACCAAAGAACCTTGAAGTTTTGCTAATTTTGGACCTCGCATTCTCAATTTGAGACATGCGCAGCGCGGTATTAAGGCCTAGCTCCAGTGACTCTAATATTAAAAATATCTTATATTCATTTTATGCCTGACCCCGAACCCTTTCGATTTTTCCATTCACAAAGCCTTCGCTTATCATGACAAGCATAATTTTACTGGTCCTCGTGACATTGACTGTTTCGTTTATTGCATCACTAATGGAAGCCGTCATCCTGTCGACCAATCAGTCCTTCGTGGCCCTTGTTGTGGATCAAAAAAAACCCTACGGTCCGCTTCTAGAAAGGCACCTGGAAAAAATCGGTCGTCCCCTTTCCGCCATTCTAACAATTAATACGTTAACGAATATTGTGGGATCATCCCTCATTGCTTACCGGGTTCAGCAAATCTTTGGTGAAACTTTCTTGGCTCTTTTCTCAGGAATTCTAAGTTTACTCGTACTCATCTTTTGTGAAGTGATTCCTAAATCCATTGGTGCCACTCACTGGAAAACCTTGGCCCCCTACGGAGCCTATATCATTCAATCTATGATTTTTCTTGTTTACCCGGCTGTGTGGATTATCGAAAATATCTCGACAAAATTAAGTCGAAATCTCGAGCAACCCGAAGTCACCCGAGATGAGTTAATCATGACAGCGCAAATTGGGGCCGAAGAAGGCACACTGAAAACCAAAGAATCCAACATTATTAAAAATCTTCTGATGCTGGATAAAATTTATGTCTCTGATGTGATGACTCCAAGAACAGTTTTGTTTGCCATCGAAGACAGCGAAACTGTTGAAGAAGTTTTTGATAAATATAAACCCATTCGCTTTTCCAGAATCCCTGTTTATCACGATAATTTAGATAACATTATTGGCATGACCTCTCGGTATAAAATCCTTGAAGCCCTGTCCCATGATGGCGAACACAATAAAACCATCGGTGAACTTCTAGCTCCCATCGCAACAGTTTCTGAACGAATGCACGTCTCTCAGCTTTTGGATTACTTTATTAAAGAAAAAGAACACTTAGCCCTCGCCATCGATGAATACGGCGTTGTGACGGGACTGGTGACCTTGGAAGACGCCATCGAAACCCTGCTGGGCGTTGAAATCGTTGATGAGTACGACAATGTGGAAGATATGCGTAAATACGCCCTAGAACAGTGGCAAATCCGCAAACAAAAACTCAGAAGAAGCTAAGCAAAAGCTACCTGGAGGCTGGGACCGAGTCCATGATGGGACCCTGACGGGTTTGCGGGCCCTCAACTGGAGCCACAACGATCCCGTTGACGATCAGAACAAGACCTAAAGTTAAAAGAGCTAAGAATAGGAAAATGCGAAGGATCTCCCAATCTCTCACTTTCTTTTTACTTTCCACATCGACTCCCCACGGTAAAACTAGGCCACAGCCATTCAAGAATGCATACTAGAGGCCAATTCGAGGAGACAAAATGAAACCTGTTGAGGTGATATCAGATCGTAAAGCTCTTTGCCGTGCGATTTATGAAGTATGTTATTTGACGGGTCACTACAAACTCAGATCTGGGCAAACTTCGACCGAGTATTTTGACAAGTACCGCTTTGAATCTCAACCCTCCATCTTAAAATCAGTGGCCAAGCACCTTGCCCCTTTGATTCCTTCAGACACTGAAGTCTTGGCAGGTCTTGAAATGGGTGGGATCCCCATTGCCACCGCCCTTTCCATGGAAACGGGATTGCCCGTGGTTTTTGTAAGAAAAAAAGCCAAGGACTACGGAACTGAAAAGTTTGCCGAAGGTTATGATGTTAAAAATAAAAAAGTTTTGATCGTTGAAGATGTGGTGACAACAGGTGGACAAATTCTACTGAGCACTGCAGATTTACGAGGTCTTGGCGCTGAGGTTTTGAATGCTGTCTGTGTGATTCAGCGGGGGCAAGATTTATCGAAATTTAAAGAAAGTAATTTAAATTTGATTAGCTTGTTTACTATGGATGAGTTGAAGGGTTCGAAGAAGTAGAATCTATTTCTCAGCGACGATGTAAGCAATCCAACTGAGGCAAGCCTCGCCCTGTTCGGTTCGGTAAAACTTCCCGTCCCCTTCGCCTTTTTTATCAGTGCCTTCCCAATAGACGTGGGTTTTTTTGAACCCCACTTCATCAAGAAGATCTCGAAGTTCAGGGACAGTCCACATCCGCCAGTCATAGGTGAAAACATTTTCTATTTTCTTTGAGCCCTTGGGCTGAAAATGAATATGAAAAAGAGCTTCATTAGTCACAGGATCAAAATTTTCCTGATCCCAATAATAGTTAAACCCTTTTAAGCGGCCTTTGTCTTCGATGGCATCAGTGCACTGGGTGCCACCAAAAACGTCCATAACAAATAAGCCTTTTTTTCCCAAACTGTTAAACACATTTGAAAAATAAGCTCTCAGTTGATTTCTTTTTTTAAAACAGAAGTAAGAAAAATTAAGCGCAGCTACTAAATCCGCTTCAGGTAGTTTACTTGATAAAACATCAAGCTCCATAATTTTGAGGCGGCGCTGAGCTTTCGGACTTAGTTTATTGAAATAGTGATTTTTTCCATATTCTAAAGGCTCAGGATCGATATCAATGGAAATAGCTTTATGATTAGGTTTGGCTTTTACCCACGATGAACTGAGTAAAAAAGTTCCACAAAAATCTTCCCTTAATGTGGTTGCGAAGTTTCCCCTGAGTTCCTTGTATGTCTTTCTTAAAAAATCCACGTCAATTTCTGGAGACTGAACCGCCTGTGTGTACAAAGAGTATTTATCGAATTGAACTTTTACATTTTTTCTTGCGACTCGCCTACGAACCTGATTTTTTTTTGCCACTTAAGGAACCTCTGCTAAAATTTCTAAAACCGCTTTTTCAATATCATTTTTTTGGGGAACAGAAGCATCTTCGAGGTTGTGGTGAAGACCAATACCAGGCAAATTTTTACCTGCCAGCACTCGAGGTCTTGCAAGCAATTGGTAAAAAAGCTCTTCCACACAGCGGTAAGCTAAGTGTTCTCCGAAGTTCGTTACATCTGTATCTTCATTCACAAATAAAACCCGACCTGTTTTTGCAACTGAGGCTTTAATTGTCGCCCAGTCATAGGGATACAATGTTCTGAGATCAATCACTTCCACAGATTTGCCTTGAGCTTTTAAATTGTCGGCCACTTCATTACAAAGCAGTAAATGCCTGCCGTAGCTGACCAAAGTAATATCATGACCTTGGCGTGATACGTGGGCTTTACCGATTTCTACAAAGTAGGGTTTAATATCAGGCCACTGGGGTGTCCAAGAAGACCGATCCCCAATGGGAGCATCAATTCGGCTTTTCAATTCTTTTTCATCAGCGGGTTCACCAGGAATCAAATCATCGCCTTTAACACGCATCAAGGCCTTTGGCTTCATAAACAAAACTGGATTTGGATCCTGAATAGCTGACAAAAGCAGCCCATAAGCATCCAAGGGATTAGACGGCATCACCACTTTCCATCCTGTCAGCCGAGTCGCCCAAGCATCAAAAGAATGAGAATGATAAATACTACCCCGAATTCCTGCACCCACTGGAGTCATCACTGTCATAGGCAATGTGTAATTACCATTTGTGACCCAGTTGGTATTTCCAGCAATTTTCAATAGATCAATGGTGTTAAAAATATAATCCACAAATTGAATTTCAGCGACACAACGATCGCCTGCCATGGCAATTCCCATGGCCATTCCAATAATTCCTCGCTCATCAAGTGGAGTGTTCCAAGCAGTCTTTAAGCCTTGAGTGGCTGTGAAAACTCCACCCAGTGGGGCTCCCACGTCTTGACCAAAAATATCTTTCACTCCCAGTTGAGTTTCCGCCACATGTAAAGCCATACGAATGGATTGAGCCATATTAGCCATTAGAATTTTCTCCAATCCGCATTTTCATTTCCAGCAAAAACATTTTCCCAAATACTTTCTGACTGAGGTTGAGGCTCGCCTCTGGCCTGCTCTTGGGCTTGGATTCCCTCTTGTTCAAATTCTTGCCAAAGCTGTGCAACATCTTGAGATTTTAAATGCCCTGCTTTTAGCAACCTTTCTTCGAACATTTTAACCGGATCTTCAACACTTGTATCAATGTTCGCTCCACTGGCAGACGAGTGACCATAAAGCCTGGACACCATGGCTTCAATAAAAGATGGTTTACCTGTTTTTCTGATAAATTCCATTTCTTCTTGAATAGCAATATAGGATTCTACAGGATCATTACCGTTAATCACACGAGAGCGAATGCCGAAGGCTTTGGCACGATCAGCGATGTGATTTTCACCGTGCTGGCCTTCGTAAGAAGTGGAGATTCCCCACTTATTGTTTTGCACAGTTAAAAGCATGGGAAGCTCTGAACCTTTTCGTGAAGCCCATATTAAGCACGAAGCAAAGTCGCCTTCAGCGGTTCCTGCGTCTCCACCGGTTACAATTGTAATGGCCTTGTGTCCTGTTCGCTTTTGAACATGGGCTGTTCCCAGTGCAATCGTGTACTGAACACCAATCGGCGAAGTCACAGGAGCCACATTCCATTTCGGAAAACAATAATGATTAGAAAAGTTTCTTCCACCAGTGGAAACATCTGTGGTTCGGTTCATAATTAAGCGAACCGAATCAATCATGGGCATCCCCATGGCAATTAATGTGGGAGTGCATCGATAGTGAAGGTGAAGATAATCATAACTGGGTCCTTGACCCTTTTTAGCTTGCATCCCCAGGGTCACACCCCAGGCTTCTTCGCCAGGACCACCAATCCAGAAATAGGACTCACCGGCTCGGTAGATTTTAATGAGTCGTTCTTCAAGGATTCGTGATTTCACCATATCGCGGTGAATTTTAACTAATAGCTCTCGCGAAAGACCCCCGAAGGAGTCCGTCACTTTGTTACTTTTTGCTGGCGATAATGGAGAAGATTTCTTAGTCGTCATAGTGCTCTAGGAATTAACATGCGAGGCGAAAAGCTGTCAGTCCACTTTTACTTTGCGCGCTGCGTTTTGAAGCTCAGCTAAATCAGATAAAACGGCCACTGACTCGATGACTTCCGGTCTTTTTAAATACTCTTTAATTCTTTCAGCTTTGTCATAACGAGCGAGCTTTTGCTTCTTTTCCTTTTCATTCTTCTCTTTGCTGTCTTTTAAAATATCAGCCACTTTAATAAGTCGGCCCTTTTCTTGGGCTTTCTTGGCTTCCTCGATTTGCTTTTTAAATTCAGCATCTGCTGCCACTCGAGCCACAGACTTATCTTTGAGTTGCTTAATCACATCTTGAGTCACAAAGTTCCATGCGTCTTCGCCTTCAGAAACTTTAGCCTCTTTTGAGACGAAAGAAGGAAGCTTAACCGGAGGTAGCGAGTAATCTAAAGTTTTTTCACCGAGCTCATCCACATACAAATTCGGCAACAAGACATCCCCGTCAACTCCACCATGCTGAGTGCTGTCGCCTCCAGGAATATAAAACATTCCTATGGTGACTTTCACTGCTCCTAAATCATAGGGAATCGGCACCACAGTTTGAATGCTACCTTTACCGAAAGTATGGTCAGCTCCAACTACAACAGCGCGGTTGTAGTCTTTCAGTGCACCAGCCACGATCTCTGAAGCACTGGCAGAAATTCGAGAGGTTAACACTACAAGCGGACCTGCCCAGTCCACGCTGGAATCAGAGTCCGAATAAACTTGCTCTTCACGGCCGTCAGAACGACCCGCTTGTTTCACCACATTACCCGTTTTAAAAAAGAGCCCTGCGATTTTAACAGCGTCTTCCAAGCTGCCACCACCATTTTGCGAAAAATCGAGAACCAGGCCTTCCAATTTTTGTTTTTTAGCCTGAGCTACAAGTTTTTTAATATCATTGGCAGCCGATCTTCCGCCGCGCTTCCCATCAGAATAAAAAGACGGCAAATTAATGACACCGTATTTTTTCTTTTTTCCATTCACTTCCCGCTCAAAAGGAATCAGTTGAGCCGCTTCATCCTCTAAACTCACTTTATCCCGGATCAAAGTGATCTCTTGGCGCTTTTTACCATCACCTTCAGCACGTAAAATATTAAGTCTGACTTTTGTTCCTTTTTTACCACGGATTTTCTTAACCACATCTTTCAGATCCATATCGATGACATTTTCCATGGGACCTTTTTCTTGCCCCACAGCTAAAATCTTATCCTGAATCATCACAAGGCCTGACCTGGCTGCTGCTCCACCTGGAACCAAGGCATCAATCATAGTGAAACCATCTTGCTGAGAAAGAGTGGCACCAATCCCCTCAAGTGAAAGACTCATGTTGATATTGAACTCTTCGAAGAAATCCCGAGATAAAAAACTTGAGTGAGGATCCAGAGCTCTTGCAAAACTATCTAAGTACTGAACCAGTAGATCTTCTGGCGTTGTATCAGAAATTCTTTTCACAACTCTTTCATAGTTTTTAACAACACTTTTTTTGGCCTCCTCAAGCTTCATATCGGTGGAAACGTAATTAGCCACTTGAAAGTGAATGTAATTTTTAACAAATTCTTCAGCTTCCTTATCGGTTTTATAAAAATCACGCTTATCAGGATCAAATATAAATTCAGCTTTATCATCCAGCTTGTAGGTTTCACCTAATAATTTTTTTGCAAATTCCGTGCGAGCTTGCACTTTTTCTAAATAAACTTTTTGCACGTCTTTTAAAAAATCACATTTGCGAGTTTTAATTTTCTCAAAAGCACCTTTCATTGATTTTTTAACCTGGGCAATATCACCTTGAGTAAAGTAAATTTTCGATCCATCAAGACGCTTGATATATTGATCGATTAAGCGGTTTTCAAGTTCTGCGCTGCGGGTTTGAAATTTAATGTGATTACCTAAAAACATTTGCTCGATTGTGTAGACAAATTGGCATTGTAATTCAATTTGTCCACCACTGGATTTTCCTTGAGACCATGCGGAAACAGTAAAAAGTTGAATCCATGAGAAAACAAGCAACAGTGTGAATTTCATTGAGGAATCCTTTCGCTCAGATCGATCTCAATAGTCTGTCACTTGTAGCTGTCGGTGTCCATGAATCTGAGGAAATTATCAACCCGACTTTGGGCTATGACAAATGAGGATTTTTGTCGAAAAGTGTCAATTGTGCGAAGTGGTCAGCGCTTTGCGTGCTGAGTCCTCTTTCAGAAATTTCATGCTTCACGAACTGTCCATCAAAGGTTTCGATCATGAAAAAGCTCATCTCAGGATAATCAATCTTCAATCGAGCTAGTTCCTGGACAATCATCTGGATATTTTTAGGATCATCTTCACTCATCCCAAATCGGTGATGGGGACTGTAGCCATAAACTTCAATGGCTTTTTCTACACTGGCACGAATGGCTTTTTGTTTTAAAACCGAGGTTGAAAAATTGAGAGACTGATCACCTAATAATTGCCGAGTCGGAGTATGACTGACAGGAAATAAACTTAAATAATTAGGTTCAAGTGGTAATAACTTTTTATTCACAAACTCACGGATTCCCGCCTTAATCGTTTCGGGCGCATGTCCGCGGGCTGTAATCAAGGACACCGGCCTTTGATTAAAGGCAGCATGGTAAAAACATTGCCAAGAGGGACCTTTCCAATGCAAGTCAGGCTCTTGGATGACTTTTTCAATATCATCAACGAAAATTTGTTTTTTTCGTCCTAATTTTTGCAACTCTTCAGCAGTATGGTCTCGGAAGTAGCGAAAAGAACCAGTGGAATCATCAAAGCGAATTTCATAATCTGCATAGATCCCTGATTGTCCAATTTCAGAGTGATAAACAGCCCAGTCACCACTGGTTAAAAAAATCTCTTCACCGGTTTTTTTGTGAAAAATTACTAAGGGAGTCGTAAGAAAAGCAATATTATCGTCGAAATCAAAAAAATAAAAACTACGGCCACCCAGATGAAAATTTCTATCTTTTTCACGGGATCTTCGAATACCTAGTTCTAATTGGCCTTTGTTAATATCCTCTGACATGACTCAATATCTAGCACAGTTTCGATGGGTTAGAGTATTGAGCCTGTAAACTTTACTTCTTTCTTAATTTTACCGCTCCTCCACCAGAAATAGAAGCCTGCTGGGGCTCAGACCCAGCCCCTTTCTTCAATTTATGGGGTGGAGGTATTTTGGGTCCCTTACTTGCGGCTGCCTTCTTGGCGGGTTTTTTACCACCTGATTTTTTCTGCGGCAGAGTATCCATTTTAACCGATAAGACTTCCAGAGCTTTTTCTAAAGTGGCCGTTTCAGCGGTCACACCTTCTGGCATGGAGGCATTGGTTTTACCCACTTTTACGTACAATCCATAAGGACCATTAAAAAGCTGAATTTCTTCATCCGTTCCAGGGTAATTTCCTAAAGATTTTAATGCCGAGCGACCCCCACGACCTTTTTTGGGAGCCGACAGCATGGTCATTGCTTCTTCAAAAGTCAGAGTGAACAAACTTTGTCCCTTTGGAATAGATCGGTAGTCTTTTTCATGAACCACATAAGGACCAAATCTTCCGATTCCCACCTTAATGTCTTTTCCAGAAACAGGATGCTGACCTACGGTTTTAGGAAGCTCTAACAGTTGCAATGCCTGCTTGAGATCCACCTGCGTGGGCTCCATTCCTTGCGGCAAGGATACGCGCTTGGGTTCCTCATCGTTTTCACCCAGCTGAACATAGGGTCCGTAACGCCCTGATAAAACATAAACTTTTAACTTCGTTTGAGGATCTTCCCCAAGACTGTCCTGACCATGAAGTTTTTGATCCACAATTTTATCAACAGAATCTTGAGTCATATCAGCCGGAGCTTCGTTATCAGGGATGGAAGCGTTGACACTTTCCCCGTCTTTTTTTGTTGTCAGGTAAGCGCCGTATTTTCCAACGTGAAACTGCACGCCCGGCAAAGTTTCAAACTCAATGGATCTTGCATCCTCGGGTTGAATGAGTTTTTCTTGCTTTTCAATTGAAGCTTTAAGACCCGTAGGACCGTGATAAAGTTTTGTTAAAAACTTGATCCAGTCCATATCACCTTCTGCGATATGATCGAGGGATTGCTCCATTTCAGAGGTAAAACCCAAGTCCACGAATTCTGGCAAGTGACGACCTAAAAGTTTTGATACCACCATGGCTGTGAAAGTAGGAACAAGTGCAGAGCCATTTTTTCTGACGTAGCCGCGGTCAATAATCGTTCCAATAATCGAAGCATAGGTGGAAGGACGGCCGATCCCTTCTTTTTCCATTTTTTGCACTAAGCTTGCCTCTGTGTATCTGGCTGGTGGTTTTGTTTCGTGATCAGTCACTTCCAGCTTTTCTTTTTTCGGTTGATCGCCTTTTTTAAGCATGGGAAGTTTGACTTCTTTTTCAGCTAGTTCAGCTTCAGGATCATCTTGACCTTCAACGTAGGCACGCAAGTAACCAGGAAATTCAATGGTCATTCCGTTGGCAGAAAAAACGGTGTCCCCTGATTTGATTTTCACTGAAACTTGCAACTGACGAGCGTCTACCATTTGACTGGCCACTGTTCGCATCCAGATCAATTCATAAAGCTTCATTTGCGCACCCACGAGCCCCGTTTCGCTAGGATGTACTAATTGTGCTCCTGATGGCCTGATCGCTTCGTGGGCTTCCTGAGCCCCTTTGGATTTTTTTGCATCAAACAAACGAGGCTGAGCAGGTAAATAGTCTTTACCATATTCTTTTGCAATCCAACTACGAGCCGCTGTGATGGCCTCCTGGGATAAAAAAGTAGAGTCCGTACGCATGTAGGTGATAAAACCCTGCTCGTAAAGTTTTTGTGCCACTTGCATGGTTTCCCTAGAGCTTAAGCCCAATTTTCGATTGGATTCCTGTTGCAAAGTAGAGGTAATAAAAGGAGCCGAAGGTTTTCTATTAACAGGCTTTTCATCGACTTCATCCACAACAAACTGGCTGGTGTTAATTTTTGAAACAAAACTTTCTGCTTTTTTCCTATCTAAAAGCGCTAAATCTTTACCGGCAGTTAAAAGACCCGTATCAGGATTAAAATCCTTACCAGTTGCAATTCTTTGACCGGCTACACTTAAAAGCCTGGCTTCAAATTGAATTTTATCTTTTTCTAAATAAGCAGAAATTCCCGAATAAGAAGACTTTTTAAATTTGAGTCTTTCTTGTTCTTTTTCAGAAATGAGTTTCACAGCCACTGACTGAACTCGGCCGGCTGATAGCCCGTACGCTATTTTCTTCCATAACAAAGGTGAAATCGAATAACCCACCAAACGATCTAAAATTCTTCGAGCTTCTTGTGCTTTGACCAAGTTAAAATCTATTTCCCTGGTGTCTTTAAGAGCTTTTTGAATGGCGTCTTTTGTGATTTCATTAAACACCATTCGCTTTGTGGGAACTTTGGGCTTTAGCACTTCAGCCAAATGCCAACTAATGCTTTCACCCTCTCGGTCTTCGTCCGTCGCAAGGTAAAGTTCATCAGCTTCAAGAAGTTTATCTTTAAGATTTTTAACCACTTTTAATTTATCTTTAGGAATGCAGTACAAAGGCTCAAAATCTTGATCAACATTCACACCCAACTGCGCCCATTTTTCTTTTTTAACTTTTTCAGGAATGTCTTTTGATGATTGAGGTAAGTCCCGAATATGCCCCATACAAGATTCCACAATATAATCCTGGCCTAAAAACTTTCTGATGGTTTTAGCCTTCGTCGGAGACTCGACCACCACAAGCTTGATACCGGATGAAATCACTTTTTTTGCCACTACAACCTCATTGTAAAATCTGGGGCGCCGTACTTATATATAGACAAAGTGAATTCTTTTGCCCCCATTAGGCAAGGGACTTTTTTGACTTTGCGCGATGACAACCACTGAACTAGACTATTGGAACACATGAAAAATATCTCACAAATCACACAAAGACCCCAATTTATACTCACAGATATCGATGACACACTGACAGACGAAGGGAAATTAAAACCCAATGCTTACCAAGCATTATGGGATTTAAAAAATGCAGGGTTCAAAATTATTCCCATCACCGGTCGACCTGCAGGTTGGTGTGAAATGATCGCAAGATTTTGGCCTGTCGACGGGATCGTGGGTGAAAATGGAGCTTTTTATTTTAGGTATCACCAAAATAAAATGCACCGATACTTCGAACTGCCTGAATCCGTAAGACTCGAAAATCAAAAAAAATTAAAAGTTATTGAAGCTGAAATATTAAATCAAGTTCCCGGCTGTGCTGTTGCCAGTGATCAGTTCTCAAGACTTGCCGATTTGGCCATTGATTTTTGTGAGGACGTTCCAGCCCTTTCAAAAGATCAGGTACAAAAAATAAAATCAATATTTGAAAAACACGGGGCCGTCGCTAAGATCAGCTCGATTCATGTGAATGGTTGGTTTGGAAACTACGATAAACTTTCCATGATTAAAAAAATGCTACATCAAGAATTCCAAGTATCAGACAATGATTTATTAAAATCTTGTTTATTTGTGGGTGATTCTCCGAACGACGAGCCTCTGTTTTCCTATTTCCCTCAATCAGTGGGTGTAGCTAATGTTAATCAATTTCTCCACCAAATGCATTTTCATCCCCAGTTCACGACGACTGGCCATGGTGGTGACGGATTTTCTGAGCTTAGCCAACATTTACTAAATCTTTAAAGCCTGGCGAACCCCTTGCAATTATTTTGGTTGCGGAGGATTCCCATGAAACTTATTAATATTTTAATTCCAGTTGTAATTGGTTTGCCATTAGCAGTGACAGCTGGGCAAGACTGTCGAACCACTGTACAGCTGAAGACCGAATTTAAGCCCCCGGCTCCTAAGTTTCATTTTGATACACAATCTAAAAGACTCGTCATCAACGCCACATCCTCCCTTCCAACTAACAGGCTTATCACAACAACTCTGTTTAAAATTTTAAAATTGGATCCTCTTAATAAGGCTGTTGATCAATTGCAATCGGACACAAGAGATATTCCCTATTTTCAAAAATTAGCAGAGGCCTTTCAGTTGAAAGTGTCACTCAACGATGAGGTCACAAAATCACTTTCAAGAATTCCAAAGACTGGCCCCGTTATGGTGGTGATGAATCACCCATTAAATGGCAGTGAAGCTATTGCTGTACTTTCTGAAATCACAAAAATTCGTCCTGATATTAAGGGACTGTTTACTTATTTCCTCAATGGATTACCAGGCGTGCAAGATGCAGCCTACTTTCTCAACCCTTACGGTACAAAAGAGGGCCGAACTCACAATGAATACGTGATGAATCAGCAAATCATTCCTCATCTGCAAAATGAAGGTGCCATTCTGATTTTTCCATCAGGTGAAGTTTCCATGAAGCAAAACATGTGGGATCAGCCCACTGAAAAACTTTGGAAAAAAGGTGTGACAGTAGCGACCCAAGCTGTTCCTAAAACACAAATTTTACCAATATTCATATCGGATGAAGCCAGTCAAAATTGGTACAGAGTAAGAAAAACGGCAGAACTTTCACGAACAGGAAAATCTTGGATCGAAAAGACATTTGGAAAATTAGCTTGGTCAGTAGCCCCTCTTGTTCACTTAAAAGAAATAGCCGGTAACATTGGTCGAAGCTTAAACATTGGAATTGGATTTTCCATCGAAAGCGAACAATGGATTCAACGGTTTTCCAATGACCGAAACTTAAACACTGCTAATGCCATGAATTATTTGCGGTCTTTGACATTTTCTATGCGTGATCGACTGCAAAAGGTTTCCATCAAACGAGATCTTCAAGAGATCTGGAGTCCTGAGGATCTTCCCGCTCACCTCGAGCAGGTTTCTAAAAATCTTTTAGAACTTGATCCTCAACCTTTAGCCGTTCGAGGGGGAGTTGATGTGTATTCCATATCTCATACAGATATTAGCCTTCCGCTTTTTCAAGAGTTGGGTCGCTTAAGGGAAATCGTATTTAGAACCGTAGGAGAAGGTTCAGGTTTATCGAAAGATCTCGACTCCAATGATCCCTTTTATCATCACTTCATAGCCCACGATTCCAAATCAAAAAGAATTCTTGGTTCCTACAGAATGGGCCGACTTGATGAGCTGAACAAAATAAATAAGCCAGGCTACAATGAAAGCTTTTTTACTTACTCTTCAGAATTAATATCTCAACTTAACAAACAGGGACTGGAATTCGGTCGTTCATTTGTCGATAAAGAATCCGGCAAAAAAGCACTGATCGCTTTTTTTGGTCTATGGAATGGTATTGGAAAATTTATTTCTGAACACGCTCATTACAGATACATGGTAGGACCTGTTAGTATTTCAAATGAATACTCAGTGACTGCTAAAAAAATTATGGTGGGATATTTGATGAAATTTCATGCCCATCCAGAGACACTAGCAAAAGCTAAAGTCCCGTTTGATTCTACTTTGAATGAATACGAAAAAAATCTTCTGAGCTCGATTCATAATCTAAAAGATTTAAATGACACCGTTAAAAATTTAGACGGCAAAGAAGTACCGCCGCTTCTTGGAATTTACTCACAACTGAGAGGTCGGTATTTGGCATTTTCAATAGATAAGGATTTTAACACAGTCGATGGGATGATCTTGGTCGATATGCACGAAATGCTGAAAGATCCAGAGTTACAAAAAGAATATTCAAAATATATGACGGAAGAAGGGGTTCGAAAATATATCGATTCTCAAACCCCGGAAGAAATCAACTAGCGCTTACTTTTTCCACCACGCTTGTTTTTTGCTTTTTGCATTTTCTTCTTCTTCGCTAATCTTTTTTTTCTGTGTTTAACAGATTTGTTACGTACTGCTTTTGGCATTTCAATCTCCTTAGTGATTACTTCTTATTATTATTGTTATTTAAAAGTGCTGCAAATGGATTATTAAACGGGTTAGCAGCAGGTCTTTGTTGCTGCTGAGGTCTGTTACCAAAACCTTTGCCTGCTTGTTGCGGAGGTCGCTGATTTTGACCTTGCTGCCCTTGAGCTGGTCTTTGTTGTGGTCTTCCGCCTTGCTGCTGCTGTTGAGGACGCGACTGCTGAGGTCTTGGTGCACGTGGCTCTGGAGCTGGTGCTGCATCAAGCTTCATGGAAAGAGAAATTTGATTTTTTACGGCATCCACTTTCAAGACTTTCACTTTCACTTGCTGACCGGGACTGACCGCTTTTCGTGGATCATCAATAAATTTGTGCGAGAGTTCTGAAATATGCACAAGTCCATCTTGGTGAACGCCGATATCAACAAAGGCTCCAAAGTTTGTGACATTTGTCACCAAACCAGGACAAATCATGCCTTCTGTTAAATCTTTAACTTCAAAAATATCATCACGGAATTTAAAGACTTGGAATGGATCACGTGGATCTCGGCCTGGTTTTTCAAGTTCTTTAACAATGTCATCAAAAGTGAATTCTCCAATTAAAGCAGCCCATTTAGTTCTGTGAGCTAATACTTTTTTTGCACCCTCAGCACCAATTAATTCCGTCAAACTTAAATCTAAATCTTGAGCCATATCACGTACGGCTTGATATCTTTCAGGGTGAATCCCTGTGTTATCAAGAACAAATTTACCTGCAGGAATTCTTAGAAAACCTGCCGCTTGCTCGAAAACTTTTGTGGAAAGTCTTGCCACTTTGAGTAATTCATCACGCTCTTTGAAAATTCCTTTTTCTTCACGGTGCTTGACCAAACTTTGCGCCGTAGCTGGACCGATGCCTGCCACATGACTTAATAAAGCGGCTGAAGCCGTGTTTACATCCACGCCAACGCTATTAACGGCAGATTCTACGACTGCATCCAAGGATTTTTTTAATTGCACTTGGTTCACATCATGCTGGTACTGACCCACGCCAATGGATTTTGGATCCACTTTAACAAGCTCAGATAACGGATCCTGTAGACGTCTAGCAATGGAAATGGCTCCTTTAACCGTTAGATCCAAATCAGGAAATTCTTCTCTTGCAATGTCACTGGCCGAATAAACAGAAGCCCCAGACTCGTTGACCATAATAACTGGAATATCAAGGGAAAGATCTTTTAAAACTTTTCGAACAAAACTTTCCACTTGTCGACCGTGGGTACCGTTACCAACAGCAATGGCTTCAATTGTAATTTGTTTGGTGACTTCAGAAAACAAAGCCTTGGCTTTGCCTTCAGCAGCATCGTTTTCAGTGTGCATAACTGTGTGAGAAATAAAACGACCGGCTTTATCAATCAACGCAAGCTTGCAACCGGTACGAATACCCGGATCAACGCCCAACACACACTTCGCTCCAAAAGGAGAAGATAGAAGTACTTTTTTAACATTTTCTGCAAATACTTGAATGGCATCTAAATCTGACTTTTCTTTTAATGCACGGTGAACTTCATTCACCACTGACGGCACCACATAAACAGTTAAAGCTGTTTTTGCAACATTCGTTAAAAAGGCACCGATTGGGTTATCAGGATTTGTTGTGGTAAAAACCACATATCTTTTTAGTAAGTAATCATCTTCCGCTTGTACTTCTAGGCTGAGCTCTTCTTCTTGCCAGCCTCTTCGCATGGCCATGTAGCGATGAGTATTTTTTGTCTCGAGCAAAGATTTAACGGGCTCTTCAAACTCTTTGTACATTTCAAATTTGGAATTGGCTTTATAGCCTTTTGCCACTTTCGAAATCACTCGGCCCTTTTCCATATAGTTTTGTAAAACGATTTGTCGTAAAGTTGGCTCATTGGCTGTTTTTTCAACTAAAATATCTTGAGCCCCTTTAATGGCTTCGTCGTAGATATTAATTCCTTTATTGGGGTTTAAGTAATTCTTAGCCTTCACCTCAAGTGGAGTGTCATCTTTTAAAGTCCCATGCCCCACATCCCAAATCCATTGAGATAATGGTTCTAAACCCGCTTCTCTGGCAATCGTCGCTTTGGTCTTCTTTTTCTTTTTGAATGGTTTGTAGATCTCTTCAAGCTCTCCAAGATCCCAAGACAAATCGATTCGCTTTTTGATTTCTTCAGTTAAATTGTTTTGCTCGCCAATTTCTTTGACCAAAAAAGTTTTTCTTTTTACGATTTCTTGGTAATTTTCGTGGGCTTCTATTACTTTTCGAATTTGAACTTCATCCAAATTCCCAGTTTTTTCTTTTCGATATCTTGCGATGAAGGGAACTGTTCCACCTTCCGCTACGAGTTCAAGAACAGCTGCAGCTGATTTTGGCGATACGTCAGTTGCGGCCCGCTTCAGATAATTCTGTAATTGAGCTTCCATAGGTCCTCGAAAAAATTAATTGTAGGATTGAAAAATCATTTGTGACGAAACATGATTAAGCCATGGGTTGGATCGTAAGGAGAGACCCCCACAGTGACTCGGTCACCCATAACCACACGAATATTAAATCGACGCATCTTTCCACATAACTTGGCCGTAATTTCTACGTTGTTGTCGAGCATGATCTTATACAAACCACCTGCCAACGAATCGACCACTTTACCATCTACCTGTGCTAAATCATCTTTTGCCATGCGCCTCTACTTTTAAGGACTTTTTATTCGAAGTCCAGTCAATTTTACCCACGATAGTTACTGATTAACATTCGCTTTCCATCTTTAAACAACACTTCAAGTCGGTCATTTTCATTGGAAACAATCCAACCCCAACCTAATATTTTGTGCAATAACGGTGAAGCGGCTTGGAAGCTCGCTTTCATATCATAGGAGCTGGCTTGTGTATCTTTATATTTGTTGTACATTTCAGCCCATTTGACTTGTTCATCGGACATCGAATCCCTGTCAATTTTAATTTTATCAGTATTATCAGGTACTTGCTTTACTTTTGAAGCCTTAGTAGCCACTGGTTTTTCCACAACAGGTGTTTTCATCATCGTAGAAGGGGCAGGTGTCGGTTTAGAAACTGCTACTTTTTTGGGCGGAGTCGACTTTTTTTCGACTTTGTCTTTTGATTTGGCTGTCGGAGCTGCTTTTTTTTGCAACGGCTTTTTTGCTACAACCTTTTTTTTACTTACGACTTTTTTTGCCATATCAAAAAACCTCCATGAAATTAATTAGGGTTTATACTAGTCATGATATATATGACAAAATCCAAATCAGAATTTGACGCGAGGTTGAAATGGAAATGAAACGACTCTCAGATTTTAAAAGCTACGGAATCAACTATTCTCAAGGATCTGTTGATAAAGAAGTGAGCTACGTCAGAGTGCCAGACAAGGCAGATGCTGATTCTCTTGTTTTTGTTTCCAAACAAGAAATGGTTGATCATGCCCTCGGCCAACAAGCCAAGTGCTTTATTCAGTTAGAATCCCTCAAAACACAGTTTCCATCCGACTGCACTGTTTTTACCACGCCAAGCATATCCCTGGCCATGGCACTTATTCTGCCTTTTTTTGATTTGAAAAAGAAAAGATTCGAAAACTCGAAGCTTGCTAACGTACATCCAACTGCAAGATTAGGTGATAATGTGACCATCGGAGCTTTTGCAGTGATCGGTGCCAGATCTATTATTGGTTCGAATTGTATTATTGGGTCCCATACAGTGATTGAAAATGATTGTCTCATTGGCTCCGGCACATTGCTTCACCCCCACGTTTTTATCGGAGCCCAAACCGAAGTCGGAACGAATTGTGAAATTCATCCCCATACAACTTTGGGATCTGATGGCTATGGCTATGTAACAGATCCTAAAACCGGTCAGCATCACAAAATACCGCAAATTGGAAAAGTCATCATCGAAGACCGAGTTGAGATTGGCTCTAATTGCGCCATTGATCGAGCGACGATTCATACTACAACAATCAAAGCAGGCACAAAGATTGATAATTTGGTCCACATCGCCCACAACTGCGAAGTCGGTGAAAATGGATTGATTACGGCTTCGTTTAGTACGGCAGGATCCACTAAAATTGGAAAAAACTTTGTATGTGGTGGTCAAACAGCAGTCGCTGATCATGTGACGATTGCAGATAATGTGACTTTAGCGGGCCGCACGGGTGTCACCCATTCCATTGAAGAATCCGGCACCTATGGGGGATTTCCAGCCATGAAGATTCAAAGGTATTTAAAATACAATATGGCTGTCCTCGATTTACCGGATTTATGGAAAGACTGGAGGCGATCGAAAAAACAGTCATCGCCTCAAGACAATTAAGCTACATTTTTTGTTCTAACTGACTTCTGGTTTTGTAGGTCTACAATATTGTTTGAGTTATGCTTTTGCCCAAGAAATTTTTCGTTTAATAGTGATACCAAACTTTTTAGCTCTTTCGATTGCTCAAGCACATCTTTTGAAATGGTTGCAACCTCTTGTGCGCCTGTCGCGTTTCTTTGTGTAGCGGTGTCGATTTGATTCATGGCCTCGCTGATTTGACGAATTCCTTCGCTTTGCTCTCGGCTGGCATTTGAAATTTGCTGATTAAATTCAGAAATCTCTTTCACTGAATTAAAAATAGCATTTAAAGCGACTCTTGATGATTCTACAACTTGAGTTCCCGATTCAATTTTTGTGATACTTTCCTTAATCATTTGGCTGATATCTTTTGCAGCAGAAGCACTTCTTTGTGCAAGTGTCCGCACAGCTTCAGCAACAACCGCAAAACCTCGACCCATCTCGCCCGCACGTGCTGCTTCCACAGCTGCATTTAAAGCAAGAAGATTGGTTTGAAATGCAATTTCATCAATAACATTAATGATCTCTTCCATTTTTTTCGAACTTTTGTTGATGTCTTGCATAGCTAAACTTAAATCTGTAATGCTGAGTTCCCCTTTTTGGGCAGAGTCTCGGCTTGTGCTTGAGACATCAGATGCTTTTTTTGCATTCTCAGAATTTAATTTG
Source organism: Bdellovibrionales bacterium Ga0074139 (assembly GCA_001464795.1). GTDB lineage: Bacteria > Bdellovibrionota > Bdellovibrionia > Bdellovibrionales > Bdellovibrionaceae. The sequence goes on along the minus strand of LNEB01000010.1, from coordinate 22,089 downwards.
ACCATGCTTGATATTTCTTCGAGTGATGCAACGGTCTCTTGCAATGAAGCCGAGGACTCAGCTGCATTGGCCGAGAACTCATCATTGGATTCGCTTAATTTTTCACTCGAATGAGATATGGTTTCAGTGCTTTGTGTAACTTTATCAAGGAAGAAGCTTACGTTACGTTTTAAATTTCGAATGACAAATAAACTTAAAATAAGTCCGAGCACAACACCTGCTAATGTAATAGAGCCAATCAAAATTAATGTGCTAGAGCCCTCTGTGGAAGCTTGTGCTGCTTCTTTCTCGATCAGATCTCCAAGACCTTCCAATTTAACTTCTAAATACTCAAAACTTTCGTCAAATTTTTGCTTCTTTGATTCCGCATCAGTCAATTGTCCATCGGATATAAGCTTAATGATCTCTTTTGAAATTTCAGTGTATTGATTTAAAGCAGGCCGTGTATCAGAAATGGCTTTTGTTGTAGAGTCAGACAAATGCAAATCATCTAATGCTGTAATATGCACAAAAAACTCTTTGGATTTTTCATCAATCTCGACGCTTAGATTTTCAAGAGCTTTTTTATCGTCTTTAAGTCCTGCATAAAAAGACTCCATAACAACAGCTCGCAGACCATCGTGAAGCATGTCAGCTTGAACCATGTTGCGAATGGCAGGGATACTTTTTGATGTGGATTTTTCTAGTAGATCATAAAGACCTGAGGAACTTGAAAATGTAAAAGCTCCGAGCGCGAAAATAATGAGAATTAAAAATCCCGATAAAAAAGTAAATTGACGAATGATTGTTGCATTTTTAATCATAAAACCTCGCATTTTAGTTATCGTCATCGTGAACAATAAATTAAGGCGAGGTTTCGATTAATAATTTTTAACTCATCTCATTTCATACTTGAGGAATCGACACTCAATACTTCCATTGTACACAAAGTGTTTGCGGCTCGACTTGAGTTTTAAATCTCCAATGAGCTCTTTATTTCCAGATAGGATCCATGCATTCCATCCTTTAAATTGATTTTTTAAAGTATGACTAAAGTCTCGGTAAACATCTTTCAAATTATCCTCATCGCCCAATCTTGCTCCGTAGGGAGGATTCGTGATGATCACTCCTTTTTCAATTGGAGCCGTAAGGGACATGATTTCTTCGCGCTTAAACTTTATAAACTCGTTAACACCAGCACGTTTTGCGTTTTCGATGGCCTTCATTAAAACACGCTTGTCGATGTCGTAACCATAGAAATGAATATCTCCACAATCAGGAAGCTCTTCATCTAAAGCCTCATCTAAAACTTCACTCCACATATCTCGGTCATAATTTTGAAGTTTCATAAAACCAAAACTTTTCCTGTTGGATCCTGGAGCAATATTCATAAGTTTCATGGCAGCTTCGATTAAAATAGTCCCTGAGCCGCACATGGGATCAACGATAGGGGTTTTTCCATCCCACTCTGCTAATTGTAATAAGCCAGCTGCCAAATTTTCTTTCATCGGGGCATCACCAGATTCCAACCGGTATCCACGCATGAATAAAGAATCACCACTTGTATCAATGGCAACAGAGAATCTGTTTTTATAAGTTTTCACATAAACAGCTAAGTCAGGACGATCATTATCAATATTAGGTCTTACGCCAAATTTATCACGGAACTGATCAACAATGGCGTCTTTCACCTTCATCGCAATAAATCTTTGATCTTTAAGCATAGAATCTTTTGTTGAGGCATCAATAGTCAAAGTTTGGTCAGGCTTAATGTATTTCGTGAAATCATGATTCAGAATTTGATTGTAAAGTTCTTCGGGTTGATAGGCGACGAAGTTCAGTACTGGCATCAATACTCGGCTAGCAAAACGGCTGCGAAGATTAACTCTGTAGCAGTCTCTCCAGTTGGAATCAAAAAAAACACCATTTTGAGATCGATCGTAAGGTTTTAAGCCTAAATCTTTGAGCTCTTGCTCAAGTGGCTCGACCATTCCTTTAGGACAACTTACAAAAAATTGAGGCATAACCCATCCCTTCATTGGCAAGACGGGCCCTGACTAAGAGCTTTTGAGTTTAATTAAAAACTACGTCTCGCGATATTGAGGACCGCCGCCTCCTTCGGGGACAGTCCAGTCGATATTCTCGAATGGGCACTTGATATCACAAGTTTTACAATGAATACAGTTCGTATAATTAATATTTAAATCCCACTGACCTGGATGCGCTGTCGCTGGCACCATTTCATAAACTTTGGCAGGACAAAAATGAGTGCAGGGGCTTTTATATTGAGGCTCACACACAGACCGGCAAATATCGCCGTTTTTAAGCAACAAGTGGTTAGGAGAATTTTCATCATGCATCGTCCCCGTCAGGTACACACTTGAAAGTTTATCATGAAATAGTTCTGAATCTGGCTTGGGTAATTGTACTTCTTTCGCACTTAAACCCTCGCTCCCCCAAATCTCATGAACTTTTTTCGTGGTCTTTGCATCTTCGTGTGAAGTCATTTTATCAAATAATCCACGCCCCCCAGAGATTTCTTGCAGGGCGATAAATGGTAATGATTTAAATACTCCCATGCTAAGGGTTTGATGAAAATTTCTAACTCGGTAGAGTTCTTTTTTAATAAAAGAAGAATGGACTTTTTCTGTGTAGGCAGCGGTTACAAGCTCCGACGAATCAGATTTTAATAGAACATCCATGACCACATCACCAGCACGCATTCCTGATTGCATAGCCAGATGTATGCCTTTCAACTTTTGAACGTCCACCATACTTGCGGAATCACCGCATACCATCCAGCCGTCACCATTAAGCTTCGGCATTGAGTACCAACCACCGGCAGGCAATGTTTTTCCACCGTAAGCTACTACTTTTCCACCTTTAAGCATTTCAGCAATAAAAGGATGCGTTTTCAGTCTTTGCAATTCGCGGTGAGGATCTAGCAAAGGATCTTTCGAGTCCAAATACGCGACAAGTCCAAGGATAATTTTATCCCCAGGAATGGTATAAATAAATGTACCACCAATACTTTTATGCAATGGAAAACCTAAAGTATGAATGACTTGTCCAGGCCTGACAGTCCCTGGCGGCATTTGAATAATTTCTTTTACACCTTCTTCAAAAACTTCAGGATTTTTTCCTTCACGTAAATTCAATTTTGTTTGCACACTTTTAAAAAGTGACCCACGTGTTCCTTCTGCAAAAATCGTAATTTTTGATTTTAATATTAAGCCTGGTTCAAAATTAGCTTTCGGTGTTCCCGATTTGTCTCTTCCTTTGTCTCCTGTTCGAACACCGACTAATTTATTTCCTTCATACAAAGCCTCTACGGCGGCAAAGCCAGGAAAAATATTAATTCCCTCTGCCTCACACTGAGTCGCTAACCATCTGTTCAACTGACTCAAAGAAACAATGTATTTTCCCTTGTTATGAAATGGCGGGGGCGTGATTGGCAGTTTAAAAGCGGATTGCTCGGACAAATAATAAACAGCATCTTCTTTGACCTCTGAATCCAGTGGACAATTTTTTTCTAAAAAATCAGGAATCAATTCTTTCAAAGATTTAGGATCTAATACAGCTCCAGAAAATGAGTGAGCACCAATCTCACTGCCTTTTTCTAAGACGACAATCATTGGGTCTTGGATGACAGATCCCGTCTTTAAACCCGATTGAACGTCTTCGTTATGTTTTTTAATATTTTTTGCTACTTGCAATGCACAAGAAAGTCCAGCGGCTCCACCACCAACAATCAGAGCATCCACGTCCATAGTCTCGCGAGTAACACCTTCAGGTAGCTGATCTAGATTTATTGCCATGACAATCCTCTTTCAAATTTTAGTCGCGCTCTGTCGATTGATCTTCTTCAACTGCCTCAACAACAGGTGAAATTTTTCTTTGAGGCTTATAAAGTTGAGCCTGAATTTGCAAATCGCCTTCTTCAGCGCCATTCAAGTATTTTTTAAGCTTCACTTTTTCTACAATTCTTTGATCTTGTAGCTCCTCTTGGTCTGCATAAGTCATCCAAGAAAAACAGAACACGCCTATTAAAACAAAAAATATTAAATTTTTCATAGCTTATTGAAAATCACAGAACTGACAAAGTCACTCTTTAGGTTCTAAATTTGTTGATCGCCTATGGTTTTTCATTGGAATTTGCCTTCGAACACTTTCAGTTCTGGAGGACTCTAACTCAAAAACCTGAATCATTTGTCCCGAAGGAATCTCGACAAGTTTTTCACCCCAGGGACCCACAATCATTGAATGCCCATAAGTGTTACGTTGACCATTTTGACTTGCATGCAACCCTGACTGAGCACTTGCAACGACGTAGCATTGGCTTTCTATGGCTCTTGCACGTAGCAGTATTTCCCAGTGAGCTTCACCAGTTTTCACCAGAAAGGCGGCTGGCACCAATATAAGATCAACACCCAATTTAGCATAAATACTATAGAGTTCTGAAAAACGAAGATCGTAACAAATCGACTGTCCCACTTTCCAGCCTTTAACATCAATGACTGAAGTTCTCTCTCCTCTAGAAAACACATCCGATTCTTTGATCGGCTTTTGACCTTCCAGTTCAATATCAAAAAGGTGAACTTTCACGTAGCTCACTTCAGGTTCACAATGGGGCCTCAACCATACAGTTGCATTGCAAAGTTTATTATTATGCATCAATGGCACTGAGCCCAAATGAAGCTGACAATTTTGCGTATCGACCCACACTTGTAATTTTTGAAAACTATGATGACTTAAACTCATAGAGGGAATGACATCCCCTTCCTTAAGTCGCATGTACAAACAGTTCTCTGGCAAAAAGGTGACATCTACATTTTGATTTTCAATGGATTGTAGTAATTTAAAAATTTGCTTCAAATTTGAATCGACATCATCGATCGAAGTCATTTGTAACAAACCAACTTTAAGATTTTTGAGCATAGGACTATTGAAGCAAACTCTTTATCGAACTTCTATAATATTAGAGACTCGGGACTCTTTAACTTCACGACATTTCCAGTCAGCAGATTCAAGTACACCACGAACTTTTTGTAGGATTTCTTCACAGGAATTTTGATTTTGTGCATTACCAATACTTTGGTCCTTACCAGCTTTTGTATATACGGTGCGGCAAGAACCATTGTCTAACTTTTCAACTCTGAGTGTTCTGACTTGCTTGGAAAGACGACACATAACAGAAAGCTCTGTCTCTACTATGGCAGAATTGGCTGAGGGACCTAATAAAAGTAGAGCGAGAAGAATTGGAACCATTGCTTAAACCTTAATCAATTAAGTCACTTTGGGCTAGCTTTTAATTAAAAAAGAGCCCAAATCAGGATTTAAGCAGACTTAGATTTGCTAGATTTTTTTGTGGGAGCTTTTTTCTCGGGAGCACTTTCGATGAGCTTCACATTTGAGTAATGGATAAATCCTTCTTTTTTGAGAAGGCCTTCTTTTTTGTCAAAGTGAGTCTGAACCTTAACACCTTGGATTTTAACCAACATGTTTTTAGGATTAACTTCGATGACTGCACCTTTTTTACCTTTGTCAGCACCAGTCGTTACTTGAACAGTGGCACCTTTTTTTATCTTTAACTTTGTCACAAATACCTCAGTTATTTTTGAATTCTCGAGAGCTAAACGTAAAATTTAGTGTTTTTTCTTTCGAGACATTTTTCTTTTAATACGATTTCGAACATCTAGAGCGCGTGGAGAAAGTTTTTCCTCAGGCTGACTGAGTAAAAACGCATCTAGACCACCCATATGCTCCATGTCTTTAATGGCTTTCGTTGCTATCTGCAGTCTGACCATTTCATCAAGGGTCCTGCTGAACAAACGCTTCGATTGTACATTGGGGTTAGACTTGGATTTTGTTTTTCTGTTTGAGTGACTGACCAGGTTCTTAACCATGGGTCTTTTACCAGTTAATTCGCAGCGGCTCATAATACTCCCCTATTCCAGGTATAATCTTGGTCAAATCTCGGAAAAGTGATTTATAGCCAAAAAAGACACTTGATGGCAATCCCTTTTTTTAGTACACCATTTATCTTCAAACAGTCCAACGAGGTAATTATGAAAAAGTCCAGCAAAGCTAAGTACAGACAGGAATTCTCCGGAGACCACCATTTCGATTATAAAGATCCCGTTTCCCTCACACGATTCGTTGGTGACGGTGGAAAAATTGTTCCAGCCAGAATCTCTAAATTAAGTATTTCTCAACAAAGAAAAGTCTCTGCGGCAGTTCGTAAGGCTCGTTCAGTAGGTCTTTTACCTTCTGGAATGGAACATTACGACAACCTCTACAGACAAGAACCCATTAACCCAACGCCTTTCGAAGCTTAATTTAGTTATTTTTACAATTGGACTGAATTACAAAAAACCAAGAACCTAGTTCTTGGTTTTTTGCGTTTTATGCCCCATCCAAATGCTGTAAATCGTAACGCCAACGAATACACAGTAACTTAAATTTGAAAGCCGGTGCCATACTTTAATAAACTCTCCACCTGGCTCTAAAGTTTCCAAAGACACATGGGGGTTTAACACTCTTAATACAAAGATGGGAATTGCGAATAGGACTAAAAACTGAATGGCTCCCAACCACCAAACCTTGTTTGATTTCTTAAAAAATAGCCACTCACGCATCATCATAGAAGAGGGCAAAAGAACAAATAAGGCTCCAGCCCAAAATGAAGCTACGATTTTATTAGGGTTCGTCTGGAATAAATAGATCACCACTAAAACAAGGAAAACCTGCACAACAAGATCATAGATATATTTCATTTTTCTCATTTCTAAGAAACTAGATCAAATTTTAGAAATACCCAACAAAAATGAGGCTCTAACTCAACCTATTGAAGATTCGAATGGTATTTTTTGTGCAACCCAAGTTTGCAAATCAAACACATGGGGGAAACATGAAAATAACAAACGAACTGAAAAGACTATCTGACTTTGGCCTCAATCCAGTTGACTGGAAAATTAAGCCCACAACTAAAAAAATATTTAAAATTGTTCATAAAGACGATTCTAACTTTATCCTTAATGGTCGATTTGAAAATCAAGCCTGGAAGAAAATTTGGCTGCATTCGATTTAAAGATAATTTTCGCAGCGAATTGAAAATAAACTTTTGTTCCAAATTTCTAATTCAGAAAGGACTTCAGAGGCTGGCCTTGGTGTTGCCAGACCAGCCTTTGGGTCGTCAGGCAGTTTTACTTTTTCCCCAGGCAACTTCTTTGCCATTTTCTTCCTTAGCTCATTCCAACTTGATTCATTAGAACCAAATACATAGGCAGACTTTAAATAGCAAAAAAGTGAAATATCAGCTTCTTGAAGAATACCGAACCTCTCATTGGGCGACTCGGGTGGGAAGTCCCCCCAAGCAAGCAGTACAAGGTTCTCTATTCCTTCAGAAATGCGTGATTTAATATCAGGGATTGCAAAAACTTTTGAGCGACACTCTGTTGCAGCGGAATGGACGTGCCTCGCAAGACCTTTAAGAATTTGAAAATAGTCATAACAGGCACCTGACGATCGCCCAATGTAGCAGCTTTCCAAAGCTGAAAGAATTTTAGCAGGATGGGTTTGCTTTTTTACTTTTAAAGGCTTCGTTAAACCAGGCAAAGTCGATGTTATCTCTGCCGTTATCGTATCACAGATCGTATGGGGTGGAGAAATCACCATGATTAAAACGATGCCAATTAGGATTGCTCCCAATACAAGTACAGGCCTAGGCAGGGTTTGAAGAAACTGTTCCACTCAAAAATCATAAGCCGTTAGACAGAAGTTAACAATCAGACTTGCTTCACACCAGTTAGTTGTGCAATATAGGTCCAGTTTTCGTGGCGGGGAGTAGCGCAGTTTGGTAGCGCATCTGGTTTGGGACCAGAGGGTCGCAGGTTCAAATCCTGTCTCCCCGACCAATTTATATCTTTTTAAATCAGCTCACAGCAGCATCAAATCACTTTTTTCTTACTTTCTGCAGTCACGATGTTGCTATTCTTAATGCATGCTAACTTCCGAAGTTGCCATTGGCCTACAAAAGTATGAAATCAAAAAGTTAGATTCAAGTCATACTCATGAGCTCTCAGCCCTCATCGACTCGAGTGATGATTTATATAAGCAAAAGCTGAACTTTGAGGAATTAAAAACTCGAAAAAAATATTTACTCAAAATTCTAAATGAAAATCCATTGTCCACTTACCATGGACTGTTCATTGAAAATAAACTTGTTTTTGCTATCTTTGGAAAAAAATATTTAACCGTTCCTATTTATTCTTATGGTGGTCTTATATCGAAACTTGATCACCATTATGCAATTCGTGCCATGGATAAAATTTCTTATTCTATTAATCAAGAAATGAGATTAACGGGTCATAATAGCTTCGTTACTTTACTGCGAATGAGAGCTTTTACAAAGGATGAGGCTATAATTGAAACAAAATCTACAAAAATTATTCGCTTCGTAAATTATCTCAGTCTTAAAAAAGATTATTATGCAGAAGTGATTCGCATAATAAAACCAAACGAGCGTCCACATGAAGACTACGTATGGGAACTCATGGGAAGTAGAACTTGGGATGCCTATTTGTATGTGATGAAGTGCTCGTTGAGAAGTTCAGATGAACAATTTCCAAGCCTGGTAAAAAAATAAGATAATAAAAAAGGCCATTACATTTTAGGTAATGGCCTTTTTAAGTTACAATCTTTTTTATTACTTAATTTCGAATCGATCCAACATCATAACTTTGTTCCATGCGCTTACAAAATCACGCAAGAATTTCTGTTTTCCATCATCAGCTGCGTAGACTTCAGATATAGCACGCAATTCCGAGTGTGAACCGAAGATCAAATCAACAGGTGTAGCCGTGTATTTTACTTGTCCTGTTTTGCGATCGAGACCTTCATAAACACCAGCTGTAGAAGTCTTTTGCCACTTTGTTGACATATCCAACAAGTTAACAAAGAAAGCATTGTTCAATGTTCCAGGTTTATCAGTGAAGACACCGTGCTTTGACTGATTAGAATTTGCATTCAACACTCTTAATCCACCAACAAGGACAGTCATTTCTGGAACTGTGAGTGTTAATAAATTAGCTCTGTCGATCAGACTTTCTGCTGGTGATAAATAATTATTTTCACCATAGAAATTTCTGAAACCATCAGCATGAGGCTCTAATGCCTCGAATGATTTTGCATCAGTTTGAGCTTGAGATGCATCAGTTCTTCCAGGTGTGAAAGGAACTTTAATTGTACTACCAGCGTCTTTTGCCGCTTTTTCAACTGCAGCAGCTCCACCCAGAACTATCAAATCTGCTAAAGAAACTTTTTTGCCTGTGTTGTTAAAATCTTTTTGAACTTTTTCAAGTGCAGCAATTACTTTTGCAACTTCAGCGGGATTATTAACTGCCCAATCTTTCTGTGGCGCTAGCCTTAAACGAGCACCATTGGCACCACCACGCAAGTCAGTACCACGGAAAGACGCAGCAGCTGCCCAAGCTGTTCTAACGAGCTCAGAAGTTGAAAGACCTGTGTTTAAAATTTTACCTTTAAGATTTGCGATATCGTTCGCATCAATCAACTTATGATTCACTGCTGGAACAGGATCTTGCCAAATCAAAGTTTCCTTTGGTGCATCTTTACCAATGTAGCGAACTTTAGGGCCCATATCTCTGTGAGTTAATTTGAACCAAGCTTTTGCAAAAGCTATTTCAAATTCTTTTGGGTTTTCTAAAAAGCGCTTTGAGATTTTTCCGTACTCTGGATCCACCTTCATCGCGATGTCCGTGGTAAACATAATTGGAGCGTGTCGTTTTGTAGGATCATGAGCGTCGGGAACCATCGAAGCGGCTGCTCCACCTTTAGGAATCCACTGAACCGCACCAGCTGGACTCTTGGTTTTTTCCCATTCAAACGCATATAAATTCGCTAGGTATTGCATTGTCCATTGTGTGGGGGCTCCCGTCCATGCACCCTCTAGACCACTTGTTACTGTATCTACACCTTTTCCAGTTCCACATTTATTCTTCCATCCAAAACCTTGCTCTTCAACGCCTGCTCCAGCTGGTTCTACACCAACACATTTAGCAGATCTTGCACCGTGTGCTTTACCAAATGTATGTCCACCTGCGATGAGTGCTAATGTTTCTTCGTCATTCATAGCCATTCGTCCGAAAGTTTCACGAATATCCTGAGCTGCAGAAAGTGGATCATGGTTTCCGTTTGGACCTTCTGGGTTGACATAGATCAGTCCCATTTGAACTGCTGCCAATGGCTTATCAAGCTTGCGATTTCCTTTATATCTTTCAGAAGCTAAAAATGTGGCCTCTGGTCCCCAATAAACTAAATCAGCTTCCCAGTCGTCAGCACGTCCACCTGCAAAGCCAAAAGTTTTGAATCCCATGGACTCCATTGCTACGTTACCAGTTAAAACCATTAAATCAGCCCAAGAAATTTTACTTCCGTACTTTTGCTTGATTGGCCAAAGTAAACGACGAGCTTTATCTAAGTTTGTATTGTCAGGCCAACTGTTGAGGGGCTCAAAACGTAACTGACCACCAGCAGCTCCACCTCGACCATCAGAAATTCTGTAAGTTCCAGCACTGTGCCAAGCCATACGAATAAAAAATGGACCATAATGACCGTAATCAGCAGGCCACCAATCCTGAGAAGTTTTCATTACTTTTTCTATATCTTTTTTAAGTGCTGCAACATCTAGTTTTTTAAACTCTGATGCATATTCAAAATTGGGTCCCATTGGATTTGATTCAGTTGCATGTTGACGTAGAGGAGCTAGATCAAGTCTCTCTGGCCACCAAAATTGATTAGAAACATTACTCGCTTTCATCGAGCTAGATTCTTTTGCTGCTTGAGTTCCACCAGCACAGCCCATATGAGCCATAGCTGCCAAAACAAGCACAGCTTTTGAGATAGAATTAAGATTCATAAATTCTCCTTATAAAAACTATTAAAATTCGCGATGCAGATATCACATATCGAATCAGTTGGTATGTCAATCAAGGTATGACTTGCGTCAGGACCTCAACTCAACATTTAAAATAATGACAGTTTTGATTATAATAATAAAATATTAAAAACTAATTGATTAATAGTTTAAAACTATTAAATTGAAATAATGACACTACAACAGATTCGCTATGCACTGGCCGTCCAAGAAGAATTAAGTTTTGTTAATGCCGCAGAAAAATGCCATGTTTCTCAACCTAGTCTAAGTGTGCAAATTAAAAATTTAGAACTAGAAATTGGGATGCTCATATTTGATCGATCTAGAAGTTCACAGGTTCATGTAACTCCATCAGGAGCTAACTTATTGAACAGATTCCGATCGATTATGACTGACTTACAACAAGCAATTGACGAAGCAAAATCTTTGCTCAATTCTCCTCACGGAACCCTAAAAGTTGGTATCATACCCACAATCTGCCCCTACATCATGCCCCATCTTTTGAAATACAAAAATAGATTCTTTCCCCAATTGAGCATCGAAATAAACGAAGATACGACTGATAATCTTTTAAAACTCATCAATTCCGGTCAACTGGACTGTGGCATTTTATCAACACCAAGCAAAACTCCTAAGAATTTGATTGAGAAGCTACTTTATTATGAACCTTTTGTGCTTTACGCATCCACCGACCATCCTCTTTTAGAAAAAGAAAAGGTCTCGTCTCATGATCTTGCAAAATTTGAAGTTTCTATGCTTGATGAAACTCACTGCATGAGAGATCAGGTTCTTGCTGCATGTAAAATTAAAAGCAAAGATAAAAAAATCAAACAATCAAAATTAATTTCAGGTAGTCTACAAACACTCATATCAATCGTTGACGAAACTCAATCATTTTCCCTTATTCCATCTTTAGCAGCAGAAATTTTGCATTTTAAACATCCTAAAAGTGGAATAAGGAAGATAGTTAGCCCAACACCCGAGCGCAAAGTAAGCCTTATTTATAATAAATCATACGCAAGGAAAACCTTACTTCAAGCCCTCAGCCAATGTGTGACAACAGGCCTATCCGATCTTCTTCAAGCACACAAAAGCAGTTCAGCTACTACAGTTTTATATCCAGATAAGAAAAGATTTGAGACCTGATGCAAAAATTTAAACTTTTTTTAGAGCTTCTATAAAAGGTTGTATGCCAGGAAAACTTGTGATCCTCCCTATACTTTTTCGTCCTTTATAAACTAGGAAAACAGGTATTCCATGAAGACCAAAACGAGATGACAATTCAAAGTCATCATAAACATTATTATGATACCATTTAAATCCCAATGATTGGATCAGTTCAATATCTTGAAATATTAGATTTTTAGCAATCTCGCAGTTGGGACAATTATTTCCCCATAAAAAAAGAATTTTTTTACCCTCTTCATTAAAAAAATGTTCAAGCTCATTTGATGTGATTTTGTACACTTGAAGTGCACTAAAGAAAGGATGCATTAAGCTTTAGCTTGCCGTAGAAAATAAAGATTCTACTTTTCCTAATAGAGTTTCCATATCTAAAATCATAAAAGTTTTCTTATGACCTTTCAAGTCTGTCATTTCAACAATCTCTTTAATTACACTCTGCAAAGCTTTGTGTGTTCCACCCTTAGCTGCAATAGTTGGTATAGTTAGCTTCGAGGATTCATCTAAGTTTTCAATGGACTCGACAGAATCAACAACGAGCCCTAGCTTCACTTTATCGCTGTTCACAATGAGTAGCCTAGACTGACTTGCGTCTTGCAAAGGCATCATTCCATAAAGAGTTCTCAAATCAATGACTGTTATAAGTTCACCGCGCATTTTCAAAACTCCTAATACGAACTCAGGGTATCCAGGGGGTTTCATAATATCTCTTGGAATAACAGCTATTTCATCAACCTGCTTTAACTGAGACGAAAATAAATGTTCAAGCTTGAATGATAAATAAGGAATGCGAACAGAAGACTTAGATTTCTTGTGAGCTTCTTGTTCTTGCCCATATATTGAGTTGAACCCATGAGTAAGCTGCAATACCTCTTGGTGAGATAAAATTTTTGTATCATCTAAAAATAATAGATCTCCATTCAAATCATGATTGAGTAGCCCTCTAAATACTTCAATTTTTTGCTGCTGAAATAAAGGAATAGGTAACAAATCATCTTCATAATAATTAGTGATATTATCTACACTATCCACTAAAAATCCAAAATGAACTTTATCTTGCTTCATTATAATAATTCTTTGTCTATCTGTTTCTATAACATTCACTTCAGGCATTTTCATAAATTGGCTAAAGTTAATTAAAGGGATTACAACACCTCTTAGATTCACAACACCCAAACCATAATCAGGCCCTGAGGCTTGCTTTTGGACCTCTGGCACTTTGATTATTTCTTTGATTGCACTAATATCAAAAGCGAATTTAGCACTTTGTGATTTAAAAGTAATGCACTGTAGTCGTTTGGATCTTTTGTGAACTTCTGCCTGATTACTTTTTGTTCTTTCAAGAACACTGGGTACATTTTCAATTTTAACCAATGCTTGAGGGTCAATTATTTCGATTATTCGATCTCCTCCATTTAACTTTAACGCTCCCAAAATAATTTTTTTACCCTCAGATTTGTTCTCAAACATTGAAATATTTTTGTCATCTACGTGCAGTATTTCTGATGTGGCATCAAACAGCAGTCCTATACGAATTTCATCTGAGTTAATAATGGCAATTTTTTTTAATGATGATTCAGAATTAGTAATAATTTTTAATATAACACTAACATCGACTATTGGAACAACAAGTCCTCTTAAATTAAAAAGTCCTGTTAGATATTCTGGGGACAAAGGAACTCGACTTACTTTACCAGGGTGATTGACGACTTCTTGTAATGCTGAAATGGGAAGAGCAAGCTCAGAGTCACCTAATTTAAATGATGCAAACATTTGAAAACCAGATCTAGCCTTATTTTTTATTTCATCCATTCAAACCTCTTAAATAAACTTTTCAATCTTTGTAATTTTGTATTCACCCGTCGAGCAATCAATCGAAATCTGCGAGCCTTGATCACCACCAGGCTCAAAAGCGATCGTTTTTATTTTATATTGACACAAATACTTTTTAGCTGCTTTCAAGTTTTCTTCTCCAACACGACCTAAACTTGAAGAATAAATTTTTTCATCCACCATCATCTGACTGCCACCTGCCACCACAGCTCGGATTTCCTTAATGTCACTCTCAGTCTCTGCACCTATTTTTTGAAGCAAGTTAGGAACAGCTTGATCAACAAATTTACCCTTCATGTTAGGACTGTTAGCGGGAGCAACAGGCAACAAACAATGAGCCAAAGCATATAGGCCCTTTTCTTTCCACAAAATTCCGATACCTACACATGAACCCAATAAGGCCTTTAATATCAACCCATGAGATCCCATATAGAGTTGGCCTATTTTGACGTGTTGCTCGACATGGCTCATGAAGCAGCCTTTTTGTAAATCAAAGGAAGGGAATATTGAAAATCTGTTTTTAGCCTGGCTAATGATTCCGATTCTCCCATAATTAAAATTCCATCTTTTTTAAGATTTTCTTTCATATGTCGAAGAACCATTTCTTGATCTGGTTCATTGAAATAAATCATCACATTTCTTAAAAAAATAAGATCATAAAATTCTTTTCGAGAACTCTTAATATGTAAATGATGGACAGCAAATTCAACCTGTTTACGAAATTCATCTTTAATTTGACTTTGAGTTGATGAAATAACATTGAAATACTTTTGATGAAGCATAGGCCTTTTCAACTTTAATTCTGCTAGAACTTTGTCTCCGTAAATACCTTGGTTAGCGATTTCTAAAACATCGGTACATATGTCACTACCATAGACATGGTACTTAAAAGCAAATTCCTTAGTTCGAAACTCTTCACATAACATCATGATTGAATAAGCCTCTGCACCAGTAGAGCTTGCAGCTGACCAAATACGAAGCGTTTGTCCCTTATTGGATAACCACCAGTTTGGTAAAAATTCATTTTCGAAATATTTCCAAATAGATTCTGTTCTAAAAAAATGAGTTTCATTCGTAGTTGCTAAATTTATAAATTTTTGCTTTTCCAAAGGATTATTTTGGATGCAATCAATATACTCTTCATACTTAAAAATTTTAAGTCGACGCATCTGCGGACGAATTCGAGTGCCCAAAAGTTCTCTTTTGCGCTCCTCCATAGTAATTCCAGTGTATGATTTGACTAGCGACAAGATTTTTTTCAAATCCTTATCGCTAATCTCTTTTTCAATTTCACTCATATTTAGATTACAAATTTTGAAACTGTTTTATTTAACTCTTCTGCCTCTTTTACAAGCCCGCGAGTAGATGTGGCAATGCTTTCTGATGCTTGAGCTGATTTCTCAGATTCACTCGCGATATGTTGAATTGAGGAACTAATTCCCTTAGCAGCTTCTGATTGCTCTTCAGCTGCAACTGTCATTTCAGCAATGGATTGAGTTGTTTTTTCAATTCCATCAACAATTTTACCAAAGGCATCTCCAGCTTGTTTAGAAATTTCACTACCTTGGCTGACTCGCTTAACTGATTCGTTAATTAATTTTGAAATTTCTTTTGTAGCCTGTGAAGAACGTTCAGCCAGCTTTCTTACTTCATCAGCAACGACTGAAAAACCCAAACCATGTTCACCAGCTCTAGCTGCTTCAATAGCTGCATTAAATGCTAATAAATTTGTCTGACTCGCAATCTCGCTTATTACTTTTATAATTTCACTAATATCTTCCGAGGACTTATTAATTAACTCCATGGCTTCCACTGATTTCGCAATCGCTTGACTACCCACCTCTGCCTCTTTTTGTGTCACCTTGGCAAGTTCATTAGCCTTTTTTGTATTTTCAGCAATTGATGCAATTGATGCTGTAAATTCCTCGATTGATGCATTCATTTCTTCAACAGTCGCACCTAAACTTTGTGCACCAGCTGCAACAGAGTTTGATTTTTCTGCTATAGATTTTGAAGAGGTTCCAAAATTATTTGCTGAACCTACAACATTTCCAATGACGATTCTTAAGTCAGACATCATTTTTTGAATCCCGTTAGCAAGCTGCCCTAAAGCGTCTGAACCTTCCACTGTGACAGGAGATTTTAAATTACCTTCTGAAGCTGCCTTAACTGTTACAAGAAGAGCATCGACTTTTCTTTGATCATCGAGGGCCTTTTGCTTAACAGTTTCTTCCAACTCAACTTGCTTAGTAATATCAACAGCAAACTTAACAACTTTATATGGTTTTTGATTAGCATCCAAAATTGGATTATAAGTGGCTTGAATCCATATCTTTTTTCCACCTGAACCAAATCTCATGTAACGACCCGTATCGAATTCACCTCTGTTTAATTTAGACCAAAAATCTTTGTACTCACTTGAATTTGCATAATGAGGTTCACAGAATATTTTATGATGCTTGCCTTGAATTTCACCTAACGAGTATCCCATAGCATTTAAAAAATTATCATTCGCTGACAAAATTTTTCCATCCAATGTAAATTCAATAACACCTTGAGCTTTGCTAATAGCATTAATTTTTCCTTCATATTCAGCATTTTTTACCTTAGATGCTGTAATATCCGTCGCAAATTTAACAACTTTAAATGGTTTTCCATTCATATCAAAAATTGGATTATAGGAAGCATTGATCCAAATTTCCTTACCTGATTTACTAATTCGTTTATATTCTGCGGTTTCGAATTCGCCACGACCTAGCCTTGCCCAAAATTCTTTGTACTCTTTTGATTTTGCATATTCTGGGTCACAAAAAATTCTATGGTGTTTGCCTTTAACTTCTGATTCATCATATTCTAAAGCATTCAAAAAATTTTCATTAGCATATATTATTGTACCGTCTAAGTTAAATTCTATAACCGCTTGAGCTCTACTTATGGCTGTTACTTTTCCTTCATACTCTGCATTACGCATTTTTGACTCTGTAATATTGGTTGCAAACTTAATAACTTTATAGGGCTTATTGTTTTCATCAAATATTGGATTATAAGAAGCATTGATCCAAACTTCACGTCCATCCTTCGTGATTCTTTTGTACTCGGCACTTTCGAACTCACCACGACCTAACTTTTGCCAAAACTGTTTGTACTCTAGACTGTTTGCAAAGCTAGGTTCACAAAATATTTTATGATGCTGTCCCACAACTTCATCTAAACCATAACCCAAAGTATTCAGAAAATTTTCATTTGCATAGCGAATGGTTCCATCAAGGTTAAATTCAATAACAGCTTGCACTCTATGCAATGCTTTAACTTCTTCTGATAGTTCAAATTGTGATTTTTCATGACTAATTTTTTTTGCAACACTGCTCATTAAGAAGATCCTCCGAAATTAAATATTCAAATAATTACTCGGAATACTAGGTTCAGATCTTAATGGTTCTTTATAGGCTATGATAAATAATTAACTTTCACATATGTGGTTCAACACTAGAATGGATCTTCATATTATTTTTTAATACGAATTAAATCATTTTAACTTTTTAAATAAATTCACTGATTCAATATGATACTAAAATCTCCAATAGGCCTCTGCAAAAGCTAAATAGCCTTCCTCAGTAGAAAATTTTAGAACTCTTAAATTATTCGTAGTTAATGAAAACTGAATGTGAAAATGATCAAATATTTGCACATAAGAAAAATATCCACCTATCGCTTTTTGTTCGATATTATAACTAGGACCAGCTAAAATTCGTCCCCAATCTTCCATAATATATTCGTAGCCTGACTGTATGGAACTCGAACCGTAAGATTTTAAAGCAGCGACATCTTTAGCCTCATCAAAGCTGATCACTGCAGCTGAAAGAATTGAGTGTGCAACAAGTTTATCTGATAAAACTGAGTCCCAAATTAAATCTATATTCATTAATTTTTCGTCACTTGAGGCATCTTGTGCCATACTAACTCCGAAAGACCAAGTTTGGTATTCACCGTGAAAAGCTTTGGCTTTTAATCTTGCATTGGGTGATCCAAGTACTAAAGCAGGAATATTTGTACCAAGGGTTACGGAATTATTAAGGCCATAAAAAACTCCCCCAAAAGATGTAATCATATACTCGTGTTTTAGTAATGTTTGAGCCGTGTCACCGATAACAGAGCCTTGTGTAAATAAGGTTTTGTATCTTCCTAAAATATTTTTTTTGTACTCTTTAAATTTCCAAATACGTGTAGTTCCGTGAAGTGTTTCATCTGATCCATCAAGTTTTGCAACCTGAAGAGTATCAGATGGCTGTGGAATCCTATTTGAGTACAGGTACACTAGATTCAGTTTTTCGTAGCTGAAACTATCTGGATCAAAGAGTCCAACAATCTCGCCTTCTGAATTTTTTAAACTCACTAAGTCAGAATCAGTCCAATTAACAAATCGTAATGGAACTAGGATAGTTTTATCATTTATTGAATTGATGGACCCCCAACTTAATTCCTCACTATAAGTTTTCTTAGGTACAAAAATTGTAACTAAAAAAAGTAAAATGGCTAGATTTAGAGTCGGCCTTAATAAGTAATTTTTCTTTTGAAAAAGAAGACTAAGCGATTTTTTTGATTTGTTCGATTTTGTTACGTAATACACTAAGCTCATGCTTGAGCAAATTGTTCTCATTGACAAGCTGATTCACCTTTTTACGCAGAAAATCGATTTCCTCTTTCGAGGTATCTAGTTTTGCCTCAGCCTTGACCTCAGATTTGGAATCAAATCTTAACTCATTAGAAGCTTCCACAGGCGCAGAGTTAACAGTCATTTGATAGCCTGCTTCTGATAGTTTTTCTTCAATATTTTCAGATATAACAAGTTCTGGATCAAGCTTATCAAGTTTGATAATGCCTTTTGCAATCAATGCTCTTGTTTCACTCAAAATTTTCATTTGGCTTGTGCTTTTTTCAGCAGGATTTGGATTAATCTCTTGTAAAGTCATCTGAAATTTTCTTTGATCGGTAGATGAAACAGCTTTCAATATTATGGCTAGTTTGTCCTCAGGAAATCCATGAAATGCGGACGCAAGAGTCAAAATTTGAATTCTCGAAAAAATCTCAGCTAAATAGACAGGGCTCCATGCTAATACTTTATCTAAAGTGATCCATTTTTTTCTTAAGGCATCTTCCCAGACTGGAGATTCCTGAGCAATCAAAGCAAGAAACTGCTCTTGTTTTGTTTTCCCTGAAGTTTCAATCAATTGTAAAAGTTGATTGAATCCACCTTTTTTTTTGTATCGATCTAACATTGGCATAATGAGTATATCGGTTATTTGTGGAATTTTTTTGAGTCTTTTTTACGACTTGAAATGAGACAGCTTTAAACACTTACAGTTTAAGTCTTAGCTTCTACTTACAAAAAAACCCATGAATGTTAGAGGTTAAAACAGGCTGGGCTCTTAAAAAGTTATTTACATAAATTTATTGTGCTGAAGCGATACATTTATATTTGTAGTAAACTGAAGAACCTATAGGCAATTTTTTATTAAACTGAATTTCACTTCCTACTACCTGACTTGTAATACTTGGATCAGACGAACTAATTGTTATATTTTCGATAACTAAACTAGATCCACTGCATTTCAGTGCAATTTTATCTACGATCTGTCCTTGGATATTATCAAATATAGATTGTAATTGCTGTGAATAATCACTTGCACAAATATTACCCGATACTCCAGATGTACTGACTGCTGCTTTGTGATATTCCCAACCGTAGCTGCCACTTACAACTCCGCCCAATTGTGAATTTTGAGAAGACAAACAAGTAGGATCTCTTACAATAATTGCATGCAACCCAACAGTTTTTTGTGGATATGTAGATTTAATATTTGTTAACAGTCTGTCACCTTTATCAAAGTCTTCCAAAGCAAAGCCTGGAGTATTATTCCAGTATAGTTGGCTTCGAACGTCTTCATCAGCAAGAAATATAATATGTAAGTCAGCTTCAGGACGTATAAACGAATCTGGGTTGTTTTTTGCTACTAAATTAGCAGTATAGATTCCACGTTCATCAGTTGATGGGCAATTTTCTGCATATGCAGAAGAATAAGCACTAGAATCACGACTTTTACCTGAATTGATCCAACTAGTAATAAAGTTCTCGCAGCTGATGGTTTCAGGTCGGTTGATAACCTGCCTAAACATTTGCTCACGCTGTGAAGCATTTCCAGAGCTTTGCGTCAAAAATGGCTGATTTCCAGAAAACCGAATTAGTTTTCCATCTTGCAGCGCGCCATTTTGATTGATATTTCGTGGTGGGTTACTCGATGATGAAACATCAGAAGTCGCGACTGCCATCCTGTAGTTGATAAATCGTTGATCAAATTGAGCAACAAATAAACTAAGTCGGTCAGAAAGCCTTGCCTGCTCAAACGACATTGAGGCTGAATTATCATTAATAAATAATACATCAACGTTTCCACCACCAATATTGACTGTGTCCTCGTAGATTTGAGTGCCTTGTTGGACTACACAGGTTGTATCACCCTCACAATCAGCTTTAGCTGAGAATTTCACAGCAGAACAGGCTGAGAGCAAAACAGCTGACCCAACAGCTAATACGATAAATTTGAGTTGTGTTGATAACATAAGCACCTCAACCCTTGATATTCCAATAGTCATACCAATCTAGAATCAAACTTGAACTCTTGAAGACAATGGTAACCTATTAAAATCTGTCACTAATTTTTGAATCTCAAGATGAGACAGAGCTAGACCC
The DNA here is from genome assembly GCA_001464795.1 of Bdellovibrionales bacterium Ga0074139. Classification (GTDB taxonomy): domain Bacteria; phylum Bdellovibrionota; class Bdellovibrionia; order Bdellovibrionales; family Bdellovibrionaceae. Next base: position 1,390 of record LNEB01000010.1, on the reverse strand, counting down.
ATGTACAAGATATCAAGAAATGACATTTTTGGCCTGACAGTTGGATATGAACCCAGCAAGCTTTAAATGGAGAAGTTTATGATCATTCGAATACTTGTTTTAACCCTACTATTATTTGTGGGATTATTTCTAATATATGAAGAAAAAGACAAAATTAGTTCCATGCTTGGTTTAAGCAACCAGTTAGAAAAAAAAATCCTTCCACAGTTTAAAAAAATTGATCATGACTTTTATAGTTTGTTTGAAAAAGACATGGAAATTATTAAAAACCAACTCGGAAGTCATTTTTTTAAAGTTAGATCCATCGACTGGAATATCCGAGACCCTGAAATTGAGATTGAAAAATTGAAGAATCGCAGATCATTTGAAATAGCTCAAAGTTCGGTTTTAGATTTAGAGATAGAGATATTCAGTCAACCCGGTGAAAAATCAAAGATGACGATCATGCAGTTCAGTTTTACTGATAATTTATCAAAAAATAAAGTCTATGAATTTGGCAGAATGTACGAAATAAATGACAAAAAAAAACCCGATTAGATTTTGGTCTAATCGGGTTTCAAAATAAGAGCTGGCACCGTGCTACTCTCCCACACAGTTACCTGTGCAATACCATCGCCGCAAGAGAGCTTAACTTCTGAGTTCGGAATGGGATCAGGTGTGACCTCTCTGCTAAAAGCACCAGCAAAAACTGCTGAACTTTGCAAATTGAATGTTTGTCTGAACTGATTTTTAGACAGGAATAAATTCCAAATTAACTACTAATTGTAGATTAATAATATTTTTAAAAAAGCCTCACGATCTATTAGTACGGATCAGCTTAATACATTGCTGCACTTATACCTTCCGCCTATCAACCTCGTAGTCTCCGAGGGATCTTTAGGGGGCCGAAGCCCCAGTGAGATCTAATCTTGAAGTTAGCTTCCCGCTTAGATGCTTTCAGCGGTTATCTATTCCGAACATAGCTACCCTGCGCTGCCGCTGGCGCGACAACAGGAACACCAGAGGTTCGTCCATCCCGGTCCTCTCGTACTAAGGACAGGTCTTCTCAAATCTCATACGCCCACAGAAGATAAGGACCAAACTGTCTCACGACGTTTTGAACCCAGCTCGCGTACCACTTTAATTAGCGAACAGCTAAACCCTTGGGACCTGCTCCAGCCCCAGGATGTGATGAGCCGACATCGAGGTGCCAAACTCCGCCGTCGATATGGACTCTTGGGCGGAATAAGCCTGTTATCCCCGGAGTACCTTTTATCCGTTGAGCGATGGCCCTTCCACACGGGACCACCGGATCACTTTGGCCTGCTTTCGCACCTGCTCGACTTGTAGGTCTCGCAGTCAAGCCCCCTTATGCCAATGCACTCGACGCCTGATTTCCAACCAGGCTGAG